>DLSX01000076.1 GCA_002500765.1 Neorhizobium sp. UBA7851 | reverse complement strand
CACCTCAAGGGCGGCATCCTCAAATATCTGGAGGAAGTGCCTGCGGAAGAAAGCATGTGGGAAGGCGCCTGCTTCGTCTTCGACGAGCGCGTCTCGGTCGAGCATGGCCTGAAGGAAGGCAATCACAAGCTTTGCCACGCCTGCCGCAACCCGATCACGGCGGAGGAGATCACCTCGCCGAAATACGAGGAAGGCGTCTCCTGCTCGAACTGCTACGACAGCCGCACCGAGGCGGATCGTCTTCGCTACCGCCAGCGGCAGCTCCAGATCGCCCTGGCCAAGAAGCGCGGCGTCAAGCATATCGGTAGCTGAGGGACAGCGGGTGAAGAACGTTCTCTTCGTCTGCAGTCAGAACAAGCTGCGCAGCCCGACGGCGGAGCAGGTATTTGCCGACTGGCCGGGGGTGGAGACGTCGTCCGCGGGCACAAATAACGATGCGGAAAACCCGCTTTCCCACGAACTCGTCGAATGGGCTGACATCATCTTCGTGATGGAACGCACTCACCGAACCAAGCTGCAGTCGAAATATCGCGCGGCGATGAAAAGCGCGCGCCTCGTCTGCCTGGACATTCCCGACGACTATCAGTTCATGGATCCGCGCCTGGTGGAGCTTTTGAAAGCCAAGGTTCCGCAATACCTTTGACTGGTATCACGCCAGCGAAAAGATCGCCCTGCGTTCGTCGCGCCTGAAAACTCCGTCGATATCGTCGGCCGACATCGGCTGGCCAAACAGGTAGCCCTGCAACTGGTCACAGCCAGTCAGCCGCAATTGCAGCACCTGGGCATCCGTCTCGACACCTTCCGCCGTAACCGGGATATCCAGCGAACGCGCAAGGGCCACGGTCGCATGCAGCAGATCGACCGCGCTACGTTCCTGATCGAGCGCATGGATCAGCGACCTGTCGATCTTCATGCGGTCGAAACCGAACTGACGCAGATAACCGACGCTCGAGAAACCGGCACCGAAATCGTCAAGCGCGATATGCACGCCCAGACGCCTGAGCCCGGCCATGGACGTCTTTGCCCGGTCGGCATTCTGGATGAAATAACCTTCGGTCATCTCCAGCGTGATGTCTTCCGGCTTTGCCTCGGTCTGCCTCAGGACTTGCGCAACATTTTGCGGAAACGCAGGGTCGCGGAACTGCCCGGGAGATATGTTGACTGACAGCTTCAGTCCGGGCCAGCGTTTCACCGTCTCGCAGGCGCGGTGAAGCACGAAAAGACCCAGTTGATCGATGAGGCCCGAAGTTTCCGCGATCGGAATGAATATATCCGGAGAGACCGAACCATGACCCTTGCGGTTCCAGCGGGCGAGCGCTTCGACCCCGACGATCTTTCCATCCTGAGCCGACACCACCGGCTGATAGACCACGGTCAACTCACGGCGCTCGATGGCGACCCTGAGGTCGATCTCAAGCCGATGGCGTTCCTCGCGCTCGGCGTCCATATCCGGCGTGTAAAAATCGAAACGGCTGCGCCCGCCATCCTTGGCACGGTACATGGCCATATCGGCACGCCGGACCAGTTCTCCACCATTGACCGCTCCGCGCGGGGAGATCGCAATTCCGATACTCGTACCGATCACGGCCACCCGCTCGCCGATGGTGAAAGGCTCCTCGAAAAAGCCTAGAATGCGTTCGCAAAACAGCGTCGTCTCGCCGCCCGGATCTTCGGAGAGAACGGCAATGGCAAACTCGTCGCCCCCGACACGGGCGAGCACCACCCCTTCGCCCACCAGAACTCTCAACCCCGCAGCAACGCTGCGGATCAGCGTGTCTCCGGTTCCATGGCCATAGGCGTCGTTGACTTCCTTGAACCCGTCGAGATCGAGATAGAACAGCGTCACGCTCTGCTGGCTGCGCGCGCCTTCCTCCACCATTTCGTCGAGCGCCACAAAGAAGCCGGTACGGTTGAGCAGACCGCTCAGCCTGTCCGTCATCGCCAGACGGCGTGCCGCGGCCTCGTCGCTCTTCAGCCGATTGAGGGTATTCGTTCCGCTGACCAGCAGAAGCAGGAAGAAGAGCCCGACCATGGCAACCGCACTGTAGACGAGCGGGCGAACCTGGAGATAACTGACATCCCCCGGCTTTCGCGGCGTCCAGCCGAGCTTTGCCAGCAGCCGCCCATGAAGGTTGCGGATTTCGACTGCGTTGGGCAATTCCTCATCGGCGCCAACGAAATGCAACCCGGCGATGACATAGGTCTCTCCAAGCGCGTCGACTTTTTCGTCATCGAGATGGCGCGCGAAGACGAGATAGCGACGGTTCTCCGGCGCCACATTGACCGCACCCGACTTCTCGCGAACGAGCGCGACACCGATGGCGGAAACACCTTTTCGCGTGGCCACGAACCCCGTTGCCTCAGGCACGCCCTCGGGACCGGCAGACTTGGCCTTGTCGAAGAGGGTCCACAGGGACGCATCGAAATAGTCTTCGGGTGCCCAGTCAACCGGACGACCATCCTGGTAGGCCATCAGCACATTGCGATGGGAATCCAGCAGAATCGCGACGTCGAAGAGATCGCTGTTGACGGTCATGTCGCCGAAATTGCTGACAATCCAATCCTGGCCGTCGGGAGAATAGACGAAGGTCGCCGCATCGTCCCAGGCCGCGTAATCGTTCAGTGTCGCTTGAAGCTGTTCCTGAAAGGTCCGCACGGCGCCACTGGTGGTGGCACGTGACCGCTGTTCATCGAGATTATTGGTGTGATCAGCGATCCGGTTTACGGCGGTCAGAATGAAAATGGTGACGAGAAAAACAACAATCGCGAATACGCCGAGCATCAAGGTCACGGCAGACTTGCGCCCGACATTCATGGGGCGTCGAAAACGAAATGGTAACAGCCCCATAGAACCCCTCTCTAAACCAGAAGTTTATCGCGGAGATTCCTTCAAATACAGTTAAGATTGTGATGCAAGGCACGCAGACAGATTTACAGCCCCTCACGCAATTCAATGCGTAAGGGGCTGTAATGAAACCTATTTTCGCGTAGCGAAAGATTACCAGGACGGGATCAGAGCGCCCTTGTATTCATCATTGATGAACTTGCGGATGCTTTCGTCGTGATAGGCTTCGACCAGCGTCTTGGCCCAGGGAGCGTCCTTGTCGGCAGAGCGGACAACGATGATGTTGGCGTAAGGCGACTTTTCACCTTCGATGGCGATCGCGTCCTTCTTCGGGTTCAGGCCGGCTTCCATGGCGTAGTTCGTGTTGATGACGGCGGCATCGACGTCATCGAGCGAACGCGGCAGCTGGGCAGCGTCGAGCTCGGAGAATTCGATCTTCTTCGGGTTCTCGATGATATCCGAAGGCGTGACCTTGATGCCGGCATCGTCCTTGAACTTGATCAGGCCCTTGGAGGCCAGAACCAGCAGCGCGCGGCCGCCATTCGTCGGGTCGTTCGGGATGGCAACGGTGTCACCGTCCTTCAACTCGTCGAGGCTCTTCACCTTCTTGGAATAGACGCCCATCGGCGTGGTGATCGTGGTGCCGATGCTGACGAGATCGAACTTGCGGTCGGCGATCTGGTTGTCGAGGTAGGGCTGGTGCTGGAACGAGTTGGCCTGGATGTCGCCGTCGTTCAGCGCTTGGTTCGGCACGACATAGTCGGAGAACTCGATGATATCGATGTTGAGGCCCTTGGTCTTGGCGACCTCGGCGACCTTTTCCATGATATTGGCGTGTTCGCCCGGCGTAACGCCGACCTTGATGTCTTCGGCGAGTGCCGAGCTTGCAGCGGCAAGTGCCAGTGCGGCAGCGAGTACGAGCTTCTTCATTGGTTGTTTCCTCACGATTTTCTTAGGTTTTACGGCGCCGCCGGTCCATTGTCTTGGGAGCTGGACCGACGACGCAATCGGTTAAGCGCTTACCAGGTTGGGGTAATGGCGCCCTTGAACGTCTCTTCGATGAAGGCCGTGACTTCCGGGCTGTGATAGCTCTCGACGAAAGTCTTCACCCAGTCGGCATCCTTGTCCTTGGCGCGCACGGCGATGACGCCGACATAGGGAGCCTTGGTGCTTTCCTGGAAAATGCCGTCCGTCTTCGGGTTCAAGCCGGCAGCAAGTGCGTAATTGGTGGTAATGGCGGCGAGATCGACGTCATCGAGCGAACGCGGCAACTGGGCAGCATCGAGTTCGAGGATATTGAGCTTCTTCGTGTTCTCGGTGATGTCGGCAACCGACGCCTTCACGCCGATACCGTCCTTCAGCGTGATCAGCTTCTGGTCGGCAAGCAGGAGAAGCGCGCGGGCGCCGTTGCTCGGGTCGTTTGGGATGGCGACCGATGCCCCGTCCTTCAGCTCGGATAGAGCCTTGATCTTCTTCGAATAACCAGCCATCGGAAAATTGACCGACTTTGCCACGCTGACCAGATCGAGGCTGCGCTCCGTCACCTGGTTATCGAGATAGGGCTGATGCTGGAATGAGTTGATGTCGATATCGCCATCCGACAGCGCCTGGTTCGGCACGACGTAATCGGAGAATTCGACGACGTCGAGCTCAAGCCCCTTCTTTGCGGCGACTTCCTTGACCTTTTCGACGATCTGCGCGTGCGGACCCGGCGTTACGCCGACTTTCTTGGTTTCGGCAAAGGCGGCACCGGTGGAGAAGACAGCGGCGAGTGTTGCCGCGACAATCAGTTTCTTCATTATGACTATCCCTCTGAAGCAATCAGTTCTTGCGGTTACGTTTATCGAAACGGCGGGCCAGTGCATCGCCGGCGCTCTGCACGAGCTGGACGAGCACGATCAGCACGACGACAACGGCGAGCATCATTTCCGGCATGAAGCGCTGGTAGCCGTAGCGGATGCCGAGGTCGCCGAGACCGCCGCCGCCGACGGCACCGACCATCGCCGAATAACCGATCAGGCTGACCATGGTCATGGTAAGTGCTGCCATCAGTGAAGGGCGGGCTTCCGCAAGCAGAACCTTGAAGACGATCTGAGTCGGTGTCGCACCCATGGCGCGGGCAGCCTCGATCAGGCCCTTGTCGATCTCGCGGATCGCAGCCTCGACCAGACGCGCGAAGAAGGGAATGGTCGCGATCGTCAGCGGCACGATCGCCGCATAGGTACCGATCGACGTACCGGTGATCAGCCGCGTGAACGGAATGATCGCAACGACGAGAATGATGAAGGGCGTGGAGCGCGCCGCATTGATGATCAGGCCGACGATGCGGTTGATCGTCGGCGCAGGAAACAACTCGCCCCGGCCACTCGTGGCCAGGAAGATGCCGATCGGCAGGCCGATCAGCGAACCGATCACGCCCGCCGCAGCAACCATCTGCAGCGTCTGGCCAAGCGATTTCAGAATCAGGTTCAGCATCATATCAGGCGACATAACCGAGCACCTCCGTGGAAAGGCCGGTTTCGGCATAGAAGCGATTGGCGCGCTCGATAACGGCAGGGTCTGCGGAATAGGAGACGACAAGCGAGCCGAACGGCTTGCCGCCGATCTCCTCGATGCCGCCGGCAAGAATGTTGACGTCCGAACCGAGTTCGGCAACGAGCCGGCCGGTCAGCGGCTGGAAAGCGGTCTCCCCGAAGAAGACCAGCCGCACCAGCGCCCGGTCACCTGCAGAAGGCGTATGCTTGATGCCCGTCCGCAACCATTCCGGCAGCGCGAGGGATGAAGCGAGCAGCGTCCGCGTCGTATCGTGTTTCGGGCTGGCATAGACGTCGAAAACGCGGCCCGACTCGACGATCAGCCCCCTGTCGATGACGGCGACGTCGGTTGCGATCGTCTTCACCACTTCCATCTCGTGGGTGATGAGCAACACGGTCAGGCCGAGCTCGGCATTGATGCGCTTCAAGAGTTCGAGAATGGACTGCGTCGTTTCCGGGTCGAGTGCCGAAGTCGCCTCATCCGAAAGCAGCAGCTTCGGATCCGTCGCAAGCGCACGGGCGATACCGACACGCTGCTTCTGGCCGCCCGAAAGTTCCGAAGGATAGCTCCTGGCTTTGTCGCCGAGACCGACGAGATCGAGCAGCGGCCCGACCTTGGCCTTGATCGTCCTGGCGTCGACGCCGGCAATTTCGAGCGGAAGCGCGACGTTGTCGAAGGCAGTGCGCGACGACAGAAGATTGAAGTGCTGGAAGATCATGCCGATCTGACGGCGCAGATCGCGCAGGCCCGTTTCTGGCAGGCCGCCGACTTCCGTTCCGTCGACGATGACCTTGCCGGACGTCGGCTTCTCGAGCCCGTTGACCAGACGGATGAGCGTCGACTTGCCGGCACCCGAGCGGCCGATAATGCCGGTGATCGCGCCGTGGGCAACGGTGAAATCGATCCCGTCGAGGGCCGTGAAGGCGGGTTGTCCGCCCGTACCGCCGAAGCGCTTCGTTACGCCCTCGAAGGAGACCATGGGAGAAGCGGAAGAGGCTCCCCGGTCTATTCCCTCCGCTCGAACGGACGGCGCGACACCTGTCGCGGCATGTTGGATGGTCATTTGAAACTCACGAGTTAAGTCAGGTCATTCTTGGCGGCGAGAATACCGCTCGATCACGCGCCCAGGCGGCACATTCGATGACAGGTGACTTTCCGGAGCATTTCGATCGGCTTTCTCTTGGAAAAAGGCCTAGCAGCCTTGTTGGTGGCAGATCAATGCCCCGGCCCCACCCTAATTCCTAGAGATGGAATTTCAATTATTCGCAAACAAGGGAAAAACTCTTCCTAACCCCGTATTGCTTATGGCTTTTGTCAACCCGCCTGATGATTTCTGCCGGGAAATTGCAAAGCGAGTTCGCGATACCATTTTCCGCTTTTCTTGATCGTCCGCTGCTGGGTTTCGTAATCCACATAAACGAGGCCGAACCGCATCCGGTAGCCCTCCGCCCATTCGAAATTGTCCATCAGGCTCCAGGCGAAATAGCCCTTCATCGGATAGCCATCCGATACGAGATCGGCAACGACCGAAAGATGCTCGACATAATAATCGAGCCGCGGCTGGTCATCGATCTCGCCCTTTTCCGGCCCGATATTATAGGCAGCACCATTCTCGGTGACGTAGCAGTCGGGCAATTCGTAACGACGATAAAGATCCTCCACCAGCGACTTCATCGCCGGCGCATAGATTTCCCAACCGATATCGGTCACGTTCTGGCTGACGAAAGGCGCCGCCTGCGTGGCAGGATAGACCGCCCCTTCTGCCGGATCGTTGGCCACGCGCATCGGCGTGTAATAGTTGAGCCCCCACCAGTCGAGTTTCTGGCTGATGATCGAAAGATCGCCCTCCTCGATCTTCGGCATCTTTTCGCCCAGCGCCTCGATCAGCGACGACGGATACTCACCCTTGAACACCGGGCCGAAAAAAGCGCCATTGTGAAAATCGAAGGCCCGTTCGGCAGCCGCCTCATCCTCGGCGCTCTCCGAGCCGGCGATGACGGAATGCGCGTTCAGCACCAGCCCCACCGGCACATTCGGTGTTACATGCCGGATGGCCTCGACGGCAAGGCCATGAGCCAGATTGGTCGTATGCATGGCGGCAAGCGCCGCTTCCATATTGCATTCGCCCGGCGCGTGCACCCCATAAAGATGCGACAGCCAGACCGAGCACCAGGGCTCGTTGAAGGTTGCCACCGCATCCAGCCGGTCGCCGATGCGCGCCATGACAACTTTCGCGTAGCGCTGGAATGCGTATGCCGTGGACCGCGCCGCCCACCCCCCGTCTCCCATCAGGGAAAGCGGCAGATCCCAATGATAGAGCGTCGCATAGGTCTTGATGCCGCGCGCCTTGCAGCCATCAACCAGCCGATCGTAGAAATCGAGACCCTTTTCATTGATACGGCCTGTCCCTTCAGGGATGATTCGCGGCCACGCGATCGAAAACCGGTAACCTTCGACACCCATCTCCTTGATGAGATCGAGATCCTCTTCCAAGCGATTGTAATGATCGCAAGCGACATCGCCATTGTCGCGGTTGAACACCCGCCCCGGCATGTTGGAGAAAGCATCCCAGATTGAAGGCTTGCGCCCGTCAGCTTTCGTCGCGCCTTCGATCTGAAAGGCGGCGGTTGCAACGCCGAACAGAAAGTCGCCGGGAAAACGAGCAGCAAAGATCTTCGGATCGGTCATGAGCAAGCTGTCCTCTTCACGATAATCGTGCCGGACATAGATCGCCCGACCATGCATTGCCGACCTCAATAGCAGATATGCGGAGGCTTTGCAGGAGCAACGATGACGCGCAGAGGCGCATCAAAAGCACCCTGAAGTAGCCGGCTTTACAGGCCTAGCATCTTCAACACACCCTCATTTCTACACGCAGAGATAGGCAAACCATATGATTTTTTAGGAAAAATTTCCAAAATACAACCATATGGAAATGCAATTTTAGCGACATCCATTCATATATAGAAAATAATTCTCAATTCGGGCGAAAATCTGGCGAATTTTAGCCTTTCGATCCTTGAACCGCTCAGACTGCGACGATAGAGCGCAGGTGTCATAGTGACGCCTCGCTCCAATGCGGTGGCCTCACGTCGATTTCAAGGGCTGTACCCCTCAGCCACGAAGGAGTGAACAATGAGAGATATTCCGGGCTTGCCGTCCCGCCGAGGCTTCCTGAAAGCCTCCGCGGCGACCGCGGCCATCGCAAGCATTGCGGTCCCCGCAAGGGCTGAACAGAAGCCGGAACCGGTGGCCCTCACCGAGTACAAACCGGACTGTCTCAAGCCCAGTGAGTGGGCCTTCGTCATGGCAGCTGTGGCAAGACTGATCCCGTCGGAAGGCGATGGCCCCGGCGCGATCGAGACCCGTGTTCCCGTGTTCATCGACATGCAGCTGGCTGGCGATTACGGCCGTGCCGCAGACTGGTACATGGAAGGCCCGCATGACGCCGCGGCAAGCCCGCTGCGCGGCTGGCAGACCCCGCTGACGCCGCTGGAAGTCTACCAGCAAGCGATCCCGGTCTTCGATGACTGGTGCACGACCACCCACGGCAAGATCTTTGCCGAACTGGATGCCGAAACCCAGGACAAGGCGCTCACCTCGCTCCAGAAGGACGAGATGAAGATCAAGCCGGAACTGCGCGACTTCTTCACCATCCTGCTCGCCAACACCAAGGAAGGTTATTTCGCCGACCCGATGTATGGCGGCAATCACGGCATGCAGGCCTGGACCTATATCGGCTTCCCCGGCGCCCGCGGCTCCTACAAGGAGTGGGTCTTGAAGCACAACGTCAAGTACCCGCTCGGCCCTGTCTCTATTTCCGGCGAAAGGGCGTAAATACCATGGCACGCACTGAAAAGAAGAAAAACGTCGTCCTCGTCGGCTTCGGCTGGACCGGCGCCATCCTTGGCATGGAACTGGCCAACGAAGGCCTCGAAATCCTCGCACTGGAACGCGGTCACGATCAGAACACGGTACCGGATTTCCAATACCCGAACATGATCGACGAGCTGAAATACGGCGTGCGCCTCGGCATGATGCAGAAGCCGCGCAACGGCACGCTAACCATCCGCCGCGACCAGAACGAAACCGCCCTCCCCTACCGCAGCCTCGGCACTTTCCTGCCCGGCATCGGTGTCGGCGGCGCCGGCACGCACTGGAACGGCCTGAACTGGCGTCCGATGCAGTCGGAATACCATCTGCGTTCCTACACGCAGGAAAAATTCGGCAACATCATCCCGGAAGACATGACCATCCAGGACTACCCGATGTCCTATGCCGAGCTTGAGCCGCATTTCGACCGGTTCGAATATGTGGCGGGCATTTCCGGTCAGGCCGGCAACATCAACGGCAGGATCGTCGAGGGCGGCAACCCGTTCGAAGCGCCGCGTTCGCGCGATTATCCGATGCCGCCGATGCACTCGACCTGGGACGGCAAGAAGTTCGGCGATGCGGCAAAGGCCATGGGGTATCACCCGTTCCCGAGCCCGGGCGGCATTGCCTCCAAGGACTATGTCAACGAATACAACATGCAGATGGGCCCCTGTAACCATTGTGGTTTCTGCGAGCGTTTCGGCTGCTACAACTATTCGAAATCCTCTCCGCAGACGGCGATCATCGATGCCCTGAAGCGCAAGAAGAACTTCGAATACCGCACGAATTGCGATGTTCTGCGCGTCGAGAAATCAGCTGACGGCAAGACCGCGACAGGCGTCACCTATTATGACGAAAAGACCGGTGAAGAGGTCTTCCAGCCGGCCGATATCGTCATCCTGACGGCCTTCTCGCTGCACAACGTGCACCTGATGCTGCTGTCCGGCATCGGCAAGCCTTACGACCCTGTCACCAATGAAGGTGTCGTCGGCCGTAACTATTCCTACCAGCTGACCGGCGGTTACACGCTGTTCTTCAAGGATGAGAATTTCAACCCGTTCATCGGCACCGGCGCCAACGGCATGTGCATCGATGATTTTGGCATGGACAATATCGACTTCGCCAAGGAAGGCTTCATCGGTGGTGCCTACTGGCGTTCGGGCCAGACCAACGGCCAGCCGATCCGCTCGATGGGCCTGCCATCCGGCACGCCGTCCTGGGGTGCTGGCTGGAAGAAGGCGATCGGCGAATGGTACGGCCATTCGATGAATATCGGCGCACACGGCTCGCTGATGTCCTATCGCGGCAACTATCTCGACCTCGACCCGACCTACAAGGATCCGCGCGGCCGCGCCATGATGCGCATGACCTTCAACTGGCAGCCGAACGACCTCAAGATGATCCAGTTCATGAAGTCGAAGATGGAACCGCTGGTGAAGTCGATGAACCCCGACATCGCGCAGGACGGCTTCAAGAAGGACGGCGCCATGTTCGACGTTCGTCCGTACCAGACCACCCACAACACGGGCGGTGCGGTCACCGGTAACGATCCGAAGACCTCGGCGATCAACCGTTATCTGCAGGCCTGGGATCAGCACAACGTGTTCGTGATGGGCGCCAGCGCCTTCCCGCAAAACACCCAGTACAACCCGACCGGCATGGTCGGTGGTCTGGCCTATTGGGCGGCAGAACATATCCGCAAGGATTACCTGCCCAACCCGCGGCCGCTGGTGTGAGGAGAGAACCCATGAAAAAACTCATTCGCGTTCTCGGCGTCCTCGTCGCCCTGGGCGTCATCGCCCTTCTCGCCTTCATCTTCGTGCCGGTACAGCGTACCGGCCCAGCCACCCAGCTTGCCGCCGATTTCAAGCCGGCCAAGGGCCAGGGTGAATATGTCATGCGCGCCGGCGACTGCATGGCCTGCCACACCAATGAAGGCGGTAAGCCTTTTGCGGGTGGCCGTGCCATCCAGAGCCCGATGGGCACGATCTGGACCACCAACATCACCCCCGACAAGGAAACCGGCATCGGCAACTGGACGCTCGACGATTTTCGTGCAGCCCTTTACGATGGCGTGACCCCGAACGGTACGCATCTCTATCCGGCCATGCCCTACGAGAACTACCGCAAGATGTCGGAGGAGGACATCGTCGCCCTCTACGACTACTTCATGCACGAGGTCGAACCGGTCTCCAACAAGGTCGAGGAAACCAAGCTCGCCTTCCCGTTCAACATGCGCTTCGGTCTGCGCGCCTGGAACTGGCTGGCCGCCAGCTACGCGCCCGGCTTCAAGCCGAACGCCGGCCAGGACGAACAGTTCAATCGCGGCAAATACCTTGTAGAAGGCGCCGCACACTGCGCCGCCTGCCACAGCCCGCGCAACCTGTTCATGGCACAGGACGGCATCGACGAAACCTCGAAGGCTTTCCTGACCGGCGGCGAAATCGACGGTTATACCGCACCTGACCTTCGTGGTCCGGACAGCGGCCCGCAGAAGTGGACCACCGAGCAGACCGCAGCATATCTGTCGACTGCCCGTAACGCCCACTCGACGGCAACCGGCGAAATGATGCTCGTCGTGCGTGACTCGCTGCAGTACATGACGCATGAGGACAACATGGCGATCGCCGCCTACCTCAAGAAGATCGGGACAGGCGGCGAGAACGCTGCAACAGCTCCGGCGGAACCGGTCGTCACCGAAACCGAAAAGATGCTGACGGAAGCCAAGGCGGACATGCCGCTCGGCCCCCGCCTTTATCTCGACAATTGCGGTGGCTGCCACTTCGTCACCGGCAAGGGTGCCGGCGAAACTTTTCCGGAACTCGACGGCAACTCGCTCGTCACGGCAAAATCGCCAAAGGGCCTGATCAGCGTCATCCTTCACGGTGCGGAACTGCCGTCCACGGCAGACCGTCCGATGAAGATGCGCATGCAGGGCTACGACCAGCGCCTTTCCGACGAGGAAATCGCTGCCCTTGCCACCTTCCTGCGTGAAGGCTGGACCAACACGGCGCCGGCTGTTTCGGCGGCCGACGTGAACGCCGTCCGCGACCTCGCGCGGCACTAAAAAAAACGGCCTCGCTGCTTAAACACGGCGGGGCCTCCCTAAATAGACTGACACTACGCGGTATCGTTTCGAGCTCAGGCAGCTTCCGTCTTCCCTCCTGTCGGCCGCTGCAAGAAAATATTCAGCATTCCCCAAAAAATAAAACTCAGTCACCCGTTTAGGTGTTTTATTCATTGGCATTTGCATCAAATATCCTCACAGTTCGAGGAATTGAGTGGCGTGATACTTCGTTTACCGAAAAATCTTGTCCAGCCCGGCCTTTTTATAGAAACGGTCGAGTGCCCTAGTGATGAATTCTCCCGGCGACGATTCATGCTTGAATCAGAGGAAGACGTGAAAGCAATCCTGCTTTCC
The DNA here is from genome assembly GCA_002500765.1 of Neorhizobium sp. UBA7851. Taxonomy (GTDB): domain Bacteria; phylum Pseudomonadota; class Alphaproteobacteria; order Rhizobiales; family Rhizobiaceae; genus Neorhizobium. Next base: position 10,635 of record DLSX01000076.1, on the reverse strand, counting down.
TCAGCCGTCGACATCCTCGTCAGCCGGCAAAAAAGCCGCATCGATGCGACAGCTCTTCTTGAACGCGCGCCACCGCGTTACGCAAAGCTCGCGGCGCGCGACACACGATCAGCGACAGAAACCGACAAGGCGCTCGATGACGCCATCGTCACCATGCACAAGGGCATGGCGGGCATGGTGTCGGGCAGGGTCGATATGGAGCAGATCACCCAATCCGCGGTTTCGGCACGCCGCGCGATCGAAGCGGCTCCCGACCTTTTCATGCAGGTGACGCGTCTGAAAACCAAGGACAAGGGGACCTATCTCCACTCCGTTTCAGTCGCCGGTCTCATGGCACAGATGGCGGTCCTGCTGGAGTTCGACGAAGACCTCGTCGACGAGATCGGCCGCGCCGGCATTCTTCACGATCTCGGCAAGCTGCTTATCCCCAATGCCATTCTCAACAAGCCGGGCGAATTGAACGTTGCCGAGAAACGCATGATCCGCAGCCATCCCGAGATCGGCTATCGGCACATGAAAAAACTCGGCGGCGTCTCCGATCTCATCCTCGATGTCTGCCGCCTGCATCACGAGGCGCTTGATGGCAGCGGTTATCCACTCGGCCTCAAGGCCGAACAGATCGGCATCGCCGTCCGCATATGTACGGTCTGCGATGTCTTCGACGCGCTGACGTCCGTGCGCCCCTATAAGAAAGCCTGGTCGACGACCGAAGCGCTGACCTGGATGTATGACAAACCCAACCTTTTCGACCGCAAGCTCGTCCTGCGGCTGGGTTCGATGTTCCGCTGAAATTTCAGACAGATCACGACGATTTTAACTGAGTTGCATTGCACTGCAGCATTCACCGATGGATGAAGTATTCCATTCGAATCAAATGGAACTACCCATGCTGCAAAACCTCGATCGCTCTCAGCCCTATTTCCTGAGCCTGCTCCGTGCTGTCTCAGCACTGGTTCTGTTCAGCTACGGCACCCAGAAGATACTGCATTTCCCGGCCGCCCAGAGCGTGCCGCCGGTCGGCTCGCTGTCCTGGATCGCCGGCATGCTGGAACTGGTGCTCGGCTTCTGCGTCCTCATCGGCTTCAAGACCCGTTATGCGGCCTTCGTCCTTTCCGGCCTGATGGCTTTCGCCTATTTCATCGGCCATTTTCCGCGCGGCTTCTACCCGGCGCAGAATGGCGGCGTAGCCTCCATCCTGTTCTGCTTCATCTTCCTCTACATCTTCGCCGCCGGCCCAGGCCCGGTCAGCGTCGATGCCAAGATGAAGAGCAAGTGAGCTCTTGAAAAGCGTTTGAGGCGGCCTCTTCCGCCTCAAACCTTCGCTCGTGTGGGCAATTCCAGTATGCGCGTGATGCCGATCGCATTGAGAAACACCTCGTCATGGCTGATGACAAGCAAGGCTCCGTCATAAGCCGCCAGTCCGCGCTCCACCGTAGCGATCGAATCCAGATCCAGATGGTTGGTCGGTTCGTCAAGGATCAGCAGCGGCGGTGGACGCGTACCACCAAGCACACAGGCGAGCCCTGCCCTCAACAGCTGCCCGCCGCTCAGGGTTGAAACCAGCTGCAGGGCGGCATCCGCCCGAAACATGAAGCGAGCCAAGGCTGCCCTGCAGCTATTTTCGTCGGCATCCGGATTGAGGCGACGGAAATTATCCCGGATCGTCGCCCCCGCATCGAGCAGACTGACGGTCTGGTCAAGCAGCGCGTAATCCGTGAAGACCGAGACCCTACCCTCTGATGGCGCGATCGCACCCGTGATTGCCCTGATCAGCGTCGTCTTGCCGGACCCGTTGGCCCCGGAAATGGCCACACGCTCCGGCCCGACCAGATCGAAGGAAACATCCGACAGGACAGGCGGGCCTCCGTCATAACCGACGTCCACATGATCGAGGCGCAACACGACTTTGTTCGCCGGCAAGCCGGTCGAGGGAACATGCGCTGAAAACGGCTGCAGGATCTCGATCCTCTGCCTCGCCTCTGCAATCGCCTGGGATGCTTCCTGCTTGCGCCGCCCTGCCAGCCGCGCGTTCTCGCCGCTCGTGCCTTCGCTTTGCATCTTCAGCCCGCCGGCCACGATGCGGGGCATGTCGCCCCGCTCGGCTTTGCGCTTGCCGACGCCATCTTTGCGGGCCTTTCGTTCCACCTGAACCTGGGCAATACGGGCGATCTCGTCGAACATCTTTTCCGCATCCGCCAGATCATGTTCGGCAGCCGCCAGTTCCAGCTGCTTTCGCTCCTGAAAGCGGCTCCAGTTTCCGCCATAACGCCTGGCCCCGATCGTCGTCAGCTCGATGATCGCATCCATGCACTCGAGAAGCTCACGGTCATGGCTGACCACGATCACACCCGACTTCCAGCGAGACAGAAGATCCATGACGGCTGCCCGCCCCTCCCTGTCGAGATTGTTGGTTGGCTCGTCCAGCAGGAGAAAATCCGGCTCGCGAAAAACCAGCGCAGCAAGCCCCGCGCGCGTACGCTGTCCACCGGAAAGAGAAGAAAGATAGGTTTCCGGCCCCCCATCGAGACTGACACCGGCAAGTGCGGAGGCGATACGTTCCTCGATGAGCCAATCGACAATGCCGATTTCCTCGACTGTCGCCTCCCCGGCGATCGCCTTTCTAAGTAGCGCAAGATCGGCCGTCACTCCGAAGAGATCGGCGATAGTCCGGTCGCCATCGACCTGCACGCTCTGGCGCATCATGCCCACGTTGCCATGAACAGTGACTGAGCCGGTTAGCGGCTGAAAATGCCCGCCGATGAGTTTCAGCATCGTCGTCTTGCCAACGCCATTTCGGCCGACAAGCCCGACGCGTTCGGCACTGAAACTCAGATCGATATTGGAGAAAAGATTGCGGCCGTCAGGCGTGGACCACGAGAGATTGGAAAGCGTGATTGAGGCAGGCATTGATATGATTTCCCTGGATTGCAAGGCAAAGCGGCGTTGCGATCGAGATGAAATCCATTGCTGCACACATCCTGTTTGTATTGCTGACGGCCCGTATCTATCGAGCGAAACAGACCAAAGCAAGGCGGGCGGAAGGACCGGATCGGCCTGCCGCCCGTAGAGAGCGAGTCAGAGCTTGACCCAGGCCCCGTTTCGTTTCGAGGACGCGACGCAGGCCTCGACAAAGGCGACGCCCTTAACCCCGTCATCCACGGTCGGGTAGATAACCGCCTTGTCGAGCTTTGCACCTTTTTTCCTGGCGTGGATGGCGCGTGCGGCCTCCGTATAGATCGTCGCGAAGGCTTCGAGATAACCTTCGGGGTGACCAGACGGAATACGTGATACGCGCCCCGCCGCAGCCCCTGCACCGGCGCCATTGCGGGTAATCAGCCGCTTCTGTTCACCGAACGGCGTGAACCACAGGTAATTCGGGTTCTCCTGTGCCCATTCGAGCCCGCCCGTTTCGCCATAGACGCGCAGCTTCAGACCGTTCTCGTTGCCCGGCGCCACCTGGCTGCACCACAACATGCCCTTGGCGCCTTCGGCAAAACGCAGCATCACATGCGCATTGTCGTCCAGCCTGCGGCCGGGCACGAAACTGTCGAGATCGGCGGCAAGGCTTTGCAAGGTCAGCCCGGTGACGAAGGAGGCGAGGTTATAGGCATGCGTGCCGATATCGCCGGTGGAACCGCCTGCCCCCGACTGTGCCGGGTCGGTGCGCCACACCGCCTGCTTGGCTCCGGTCTGCTCGGCAGCCTCGGTCAGCCAGTCCTGCGCATATTCCACCTGCACGACACGCAGCTTGCCGAGATCACCATTGGCAATCATTTCGCGTGCCTGCCGCACCATCGGATAACCGGTATAGTTATGCGTCAGGATGAACAGCGCATCGCTTTCATCCGCGAGCTTCTTCAGCTTTTTCGCATCAGCCAGATTGGATGTCAGCGGCTTGTCGCAGATGACGTGGATGCCGCGTTTGAGAAACTCGCGCGCCGCCTCGTAATGCACATGGTTGGGCGTGACGATCGACACCGCCTCGATGCCGTCCTTCAGCCGCGCCTCGCGGATCGCCATGTCCTTGTAGGAGCCATAGGTGCGCGATGTATCGAGCCCCAGTTCCCGCCCCGAGGCCAAAGCTTTTTCCGGGGTAGACGACAACGCCCCCGCGACAAGCTCGAACTGATCGTCCAGCCGCGCCGCCATGCGATGAACCGCACCGATGAAAGCGCCCGAACCGCCGCCCACCATACCGAGCCGGATGCGCGGCTCACGCGCATCATCCTGTTTGCCTTCGATTGCCATTGAAATATCTCCCTGAAATGTCTGTCGAGCGGTTGCCCCTCATCCGCCTGCCGGNNGCCGGCACCTTCTCCCCGTAAAACGGGGAGACGGACCCTAGCCGCATCCTTTCCGTCTGTTCGCAACGGCGCGCGTGGCACGTCCCCTCTCCCCGCCAGCGGGGAGAGGGTTAGGGTGAGGGGCAGCCACCTGCGGCGATCAAAGCCCCAGCATGCGCCGGTTGGCCGCCTCGTCCGTACCGCCAGCGGCAAAATCATCGAACGCATGTTCCGTCACGCGGATGATATGCGCCTTGACGAATTCCGCCCCTTCGCGCGCGCCGTCTTCCGGGTGTTTCAGCGCGCATTCCCATTCGACCACGGCCCAGCCGTCGAAATCGTTTGCCGCCATCTTGGAGAAAATCGAACCGAAATCGACCTGCCCGTCACCCGGCGAGCGGAAACGGCCGGCACGGTTCACCCAGCTCTGGAAACCGCCGTAAACGCCCTGCCGCCCGGTCGGATTGAATTCCGCGTCCTTGACGTGGAACATCTTGATGCGGTCCTTGTAGATGTCGATATTGTCGAGATAATCGAGGCATTGCAGCACGTAATGCGACGGATCGTAGAGCATGTTGGCTCGGCGGTGGTTCTTCACCCGCTCCAGGAACATCTCGAAGGTGATGCCGTCATGCAGGTCTTCGCTCGGATGGATTTCGTAAGCGATATCGACATCGTTTTCGTCGGCATGGTCGAGGATCGGCGTCCAGCGTTTGGCCAGTTCGTCGAATGCGGTTTCGACGAGCCCTGCCGGACGCTGCGGGAACGGATAGAGGAACGGCCAGACCAGCGCGCCGGAAAATGTCGCATGTGCCTTGATGCCGAGATGTCTTGAGGCGGTGATCGCCATCTTCACCTGTTCGACCGCCCATTCCTGCCGTGCTTTCGGATTGCCACGCACTTCCGGTGCGGCAAAACCGTCGAACACTTCGTCATAGGCCGGATGGACCGCCACAAGTTGACCCTGGAGATGTGTAGAAAGTTCGGTGATCTCAACACCGTTTTCCCGCGCCCTGCCTGCCAGCTCGTCGCAATAATCCTTGGAGGTCGAGGCCTTTTTCAGGTCGATCAACTGGCTCGCCCAGGTCGGCACCTGCACGCCGAGATAACCTTTGTCCGCCGCCCATTTGGTGATCCCGTCCCAGCTATTGAACGGCGCCGCATCACCCGCGAACTGCCCGAGAAAAATGCCTGGTCCCTTGATCGTCTTCATCAAAATTCCTCCGTAATGCTATCGTTGAAATACCGGACTGCCCCTTATCCGCCTGCCGGCACCTTGTCCCCGCAAGCGGGGCGAAGGACCCGAGCCGCAACCTCTCCGTCCTTTTTCATAGAAAGAGTGGGGCACGTCACCTCTCCCCGCAAGCGGGGAGAGGTGGAGCGCAGCTAGCTGCGCTCTAGGTGAGGGGCAACTCCCCAAAGTTCAGAACGGCGAGTCGGGGAAATAGAAGTCCTTGGCGTTGTCCTTGGTCACCAGCGTGGCGTCGAGGATGTAATTGCCGCTGACCGGAACCTGATCATAAAATCCGCCGGCGGTGAGCTGCATGGCGGTCGCCACCATGGCCGGCGGATAAAGCACGTCGACCGGCATCATCTTGTCGCCGTCCATGACGCGCTTGATCATGTCCTTGGAGCCGGCGCCGCCGACGACATACTGGATATCGGTGCGCTTGGCCTGCTCGATGGCTTCCAGCACGCCGACGGCCATGTCGTCATCCTGGCACCAGACCACGTCGATCTTCGGATACTTGGTGAGATAATCCTGCATCACGCGAAAAGCGTCGTCGCGACTCCAGTTGCCGTACTGGCGGTCCAGAACCTTAACCTTCGAGCCTTCGATACCCTTGTCGAAACCGTCCTGACGCTGCTGGTCGATAGGGATCGGCAGGCCGCGGATGATCACCACTTCGGCTTCCGGCGTCGTTTCGGCGATGTATTTGCCCGCCACTTCGCCGAGCGCCGGGTTGTTGCCGGCCACGTAGAGATCGCGGATCGTGTTGTCGTTGACGGAAGGCGCACGGTCGACCAGCGCCACGAACTTGCCGTCGTCCTTGACCTGCTGGATCGCCGAAACCAGCTGATCCGGGTCGGTCGGCAGGATGACCAGCGCGTCGATGCCCTGCACCGCCAGATCCTGCACGGCATTGGCCTGGCTTGCCGGATCGGCGGAGGTTTTGACGATGACGTTGAGCCCCTTGTATTCGGCCATCAACAGCTTGGCGACGCGTTCGGCATGGAAGACGACGCCGGCCGTCCAGCCATGGTCGGCGGCCGGAATGGACACGCCGATCGTCACCTTCTTCTCTTCCTGCGCCCAGCCGAGGCTCGGGGCGATGGCGACCGACGCCGCAAGACCGGCAGCGGCCAGACCGAAAGTTCTTCTACGCATGTTCTCTCTCCCAAGGTTCAAGGGGGTTCTCCTCCCGGCTGGACGCCCCCAACACGCCCAACCTGTAACATTGTCTGCTCCTATTTCCGCATCAGCGAGCGCTGCACCAGCATGGCGACGATGATGATCGCCCCCTGGATCGCGCCGATCAGATATTCGCTGACGAAGTTGGAAAGCAGCATGATATTGCCGACGATCTCCAGAATGAAGGCGCCGCAGACGGTTCCCCAGATGCGGCCCACCCCGCCTCTCAGTGCCGTGCCGCCGACAACCACCGCCGTGATTGCCTGCAATTCCCACAGGATGCCGGTCGTCGCCGAAGTCGAGCCGAGACGCGGCACATAGATGATCACCGCCACAGCGACGCAAAGCCCCTGGACGATATAGGCAATGGTGCGAACCTTCTGGACCGATATGCCGGAGTACCGCGCTACTTCCTCGTTCGAGCCTACGGCGATCAGATGCCTGCCGTATCGCGTGCGATAGAGCACGAAGGCGGCAAGGGCTGCGGTGGCAAAGATCACGAGGATGGGTATTGGAATGCCGAAGACGTCGCCGAAATAGACCGGGCGGTAAAGCTGCTGCAGCTCGCGGTCCCGCACCGTGATCGAGCCGCCCTGGCTGAGCCAGGTCGTCAGCCCGCGATAGATGCCCATGGTTCCGAGCGTGGCGATGAAAGGCTCGATCTTGCCGACGGTCGTGATCAGCCCGTTTGCCAGCCCGCAGGCGGCTCCGAGCCCCAGTGCCACCAGCATCGCCGCAACCAGCATCAGCATCGGATCACCGATCGCACCGGTATTCATGAACAGGATCATAAGGCTCGCCACGAAGGCGACCATCGCCCCGACGGAGAGGTCGAGCCCGCCCGACGAGATCACATAGGTCGCGCCGAGCGCGATGATCGCGATGAAGGCGCTGCGGGTTATGACATTTGTCAGGTTGGCGACAGAGACGAAATTCGGATTGGCGAAATAGCCGAGCACCAGAAGCAGGGCGAGCGCCACGAATGGCGCAATCGCCGCCATGTCCCAATCCCGCGATGTCTTCGGCGCCTTGGCCGTATCAGTCGTCGCCGCGCTCATGCCGCCTCCCCTGCATTCACGCCCGTGGCAAGCTGAACGATCTCGTTTTCCGTCATATGCTCTCCCTGAACCTCGCCGACGATCCGTCCTGTCCGCATCACCAGAATGCGATCGCAGATACCGATCAGCTCCGGCATCTCGGAGGAAACGACGATGATCGACCGCCCCTCTTCGGCCAAGGCCGCGATGAATTTGTAGATCTGTTCCTTGTTACCGATATCGATACCGCGGGTCGGCTCGTCGATGATGACGACCTGCGGGTCGAGCATCATCATCTTGGCAAGCAGAAGCTTCTGCTGGTTGCCGCCGGAAAGCTGTCCGGCAAGGATGTTTTTCGTCCCCGTGCGGATATCGAAATCCTGGATCGCCCTGTCGAGCGCGTCCGCCTCGCGTTTCCTGTCGATCTGCAGGCCGCGAATGAATTTTCCGAGCGAGGCAAGCGTCAGGTTGACCCGAAGATCCTTGGTCAAAAGCAGCCCCTTGCCCTTACGGTCCTCGGAAAGATAGGCGACACCGGCTTTCAGGCTCGAATGCACATCGGTGAATGAAACCGGATGACCGTTCAGCACCACCCTGCCCCTGGCTGGCCGCAGGCCCACCAGCCCTTCCATCAGCTCGGTCCGTCCGGCGCCGATCAGCCCGGCAAAACCGAGTATCTCGCCTTTTCTGAGCGTGAAACCGGCATCCCGCGCGAAACCGGGCACGTCAAATCCTTCGACCTTCAGCACCGGCTGCCGCACCTCGGCCGCATGGCGGTCGGGATAAAGTTTTGCAACGTCGCGCCCCACCATCAGCCGCGCCATATCAGCCGGTTGAAGTTCCGCGGAATCATGCGACGCGACAAGCCGCCCGTCGCGCAGAACGGTGACGCGATCGGCGATCTCCTTCACCTCCGGCAGGCGATGCGAGATATAAAGAACACCGACACCCTTGGCGCGGATATCGCGGATGACCTTCAGCAATGCTTCGGTCTCATGCGGCGTCAGCGATGCGGTCGGCTCGTCGAAGATAACGATCCGATGCGGCACCAGAAGCACGCGGGCAATCTGCACCAGCTGGCGCTGCGCGATCGAGAGCCGCGAGACGATCGTATCCGGGTCGATATCGCCGCCGAGATCGGCGATCGCTTTTCTTGCCCCGGCTCGCATCGCCCGGTCGTCGACGACCGGGCCCTTTTTCAGCTCGCGACCGAGATAGATATTCTGCGCCACAGTCAGGTCCGGCGCGAGCAATATCTCCTGATGCACCAGCACGATGCCGTGGTTTTCCGCATCGACAGGACCTGCAAAACTCACCGGAGTGCCGTCGATCCTGATCTCGCCGCGCGTCGGCGGATGATTGCCGGCAAGGATCTTCATCAATGTCGATTTGCCGGCACCGTTCTCGCCGATGATCGCATGAACTTCGCCAACCCGCACGGTCAGCGAAATATCCTTCAGGACTTCGATGATCCCGAACGTCTTGGAAAGGCCGCCGGCTTCAAGCAGCGGCGGATGAACGGATACGTCACGGGTCGCGGGGGGCGCTGTCATCCACCCGGCCTCAAATTCACGAGCGTCGTGAAACGGTCGACACGCGACACGCCCCCAACGCCTGCCTCCTCGCAAGCGATGTGGTGCACCTGAAATCCTCCCTGTAATTTCAGGCTATCTAAGATTCTGAGGTACGTAAAGCAGAATTGAGATTCAACTCCGCGTCATTACTTGGAGCGCTTGAACGTACCGACCTTGGCCATCACCTCACCGGGGATCTGATAATCCTTCGCCACGTCGGCGCCGTTGCTCAGGCCGCACAATTCCCGCTGGACGAACAGACCCCAGACGGTTTCCGCCGCCGCCTGTACAACTTCCAGACGTTTTGCTTCGTCTTTGCCCGCGTGCTGCTCATCCCATTGGCGCAGCTTCGCCAATGCGGCCTCGACCTGCCGCCCGTTTCGGCCAAGTGCGCTCGCACGCTCCTCTGCGATCTCGTATTCCAGGGCGCTCAATCCGCTCTGAAGCGACGGCGAACCGAAGAATTGCGGCGCTCGAACTGACATGAAGATCTCCTTATGTTTGCCGCGAGATTTTAGCCGACTGAATGCTGCACCGATAATGCGCCATGTCAAAACGCTTAAGAACCATCGGTTCAACTCTACGTTATGAAAAATTGAGCATTGCAGTGGCGCGTCTTTTCCGCTCAGGCCGTCTTGATGAAATCGATGAAGGCTCTGAGCGGCGCCGGCACCAGCCGGCGACCGGGATAATAGAGGAAAGGGCCTGAAAACTCCGGCCACCACTCCTCCAGCACCGGCTCCAGCGCCCCGCTGTCGATATGCGGTCGCAGCCAGTCCTCGAACAGCGTGACGATGCCCGCCCCAGCCCTGGCGCAATCGACAGCAAGATCGACGCCACCGCCCGTCTGCACGATCAGCGCGGCAGGCGGGTCGATCAGCACAGTCTCCCCGTTCCGCTCGAACTCCCAATCCGGCATGGAGCCGCTGGCGAACCGGTTGCGGATACAGGCATGACCCATGAGATCGCGCGGATGCGCCGGCCTGCCCCGCCGGTCGAGATAATCCTTGGACGCCACGGCTGCAAAACGCTGGATACGCGGGCCGATCGGCACCGCGATCATATCCTGCGCCAGCCGTTCGTCATAACGGATACCGGCATCGCAGCCGGCAGCGATCACGTCGACAAAACTGTCCTCGATCATCAGCTCCAGCCTTATATCGGGATAGGCCGCCAGAAACCGAGGAACGATGGACGGCAGCACCAGCCGCGCCGCGCTGACCGGCACATTGAGCTTCAGCACGCCCGCCGGCCGTTCGCGAAAACCGTTGACGACATCGAGTGCCGCTTCCATTTCCGCCAGCGCCGGTCCCAGCCGGCCCAGCAGC
>DLSX01000211.1:392-6875 GCA_002500765.1 Neorhizobium sp. UBA7851 | reverse complement strand
GTTGAGGCCGGCCGGAATATTGTCGGGGTCGAGGATCACGGCTGCGGCGACCACGGGGCCGGCGAGCGGCCCTCGGCCGGCTTCGTCGGTTCCGGCAACCGGCCAGTGACCGGCATCGCGGGCTGCAAGTTCCAGGCTGAAATCGCAGGTGAGGGGGCTATCGAAAAGCATCGGAGAATCGGGCGGCGTGTGAACCAACATGGCGGCAGGCTCGCACGCCGTCCCGATCTCCTGCAAGCCCCGAAAGCGAGTGCGGCATCGCTTGTCCACCGCGCCAATGGCGGTGGGCTCGGGGCAATGTTCTCGGCAGGGCAAGGGGGCGGAGACCTGACCGAGAACGAAGTCGAATATGTCTTGGCGCCACAGGCAGCGCACAAAATATGATATGAAGGACCGAGGAAAAGACTGGCTGAGAATGCGCGGGCATTCTTGGATATTCCTGCGTGTCCTTCTCCTAGGCGATATTTCCTTGTCTAAAGAAGCGACAGCTGGATGCCGCCGCCATTCGGGCGGATGAACAGGTCATCGCGCAGATGCATGCCGCGCCGCCCGAGCCCCAGTCTCTTGGTCGCCATCTCGAAACGGCGGCCGATCTGCCAGGCATAGGGACCGGCGCCTTTCATCCTTTTGCCGAATTCCGCATCGTAATCCTTGCCGCCCCGCATCGAGCGGATCAGCGACATCACATGCCGGTAGCGATCCGGATAGTTGCGCAGCAACCAGTCGCGAAACAGCGGGCTCACTTCCAGCGGCAGGCGAAGCAGGACATAGCTCGCTTCCGTCGCCCCCGCCGCATGGCCGGCATCGAGAATGCGCTCGATCTCATGGTCGTTCAGTGCCGGAATGATCGGCGAGGCCATGATCGCCGTCGGTATGCCGGCATCGGATAGCGCCTTGATCGCTTCCAGCCGCTTGGCCGGTGTCGAGGCGCGGGGTTCCATCGTCCGCGCCAGCTTGCGGTCGAGCGTCGTTACCGAAATCCCGACCTTGGCCAGGCCCTTCGAGGCCATATCGGACAAGATGTCGATGTCCCGCATGATGAGCGCCGATTTCGTCACGATCAGAACCGGGTGATTGGCCTTCTGCAGCACTTCGAGGATCTGGCGCATGATCCGCCACTCCCGCTCGATCGGCTGGTAGGGATCGGTATTGGTACCGATTGCGATCGCCCGCACCTTGTAATCCGGCTTGCTGAGTTCGCGCTCGAGCAGACGCGGCACATCCGGCTTGGCAAACAGCTTGGCTTCGAAATCGAGACCCGGCGAAAGGCCCATGAAACTGTGGCTCGGCCGCGCAAAACAATAAATGCAGCCATGCTCGCAGCCGCGATAGGGATTGATCGAGCGGTCGAAACCGATATCGGGACTGTCGTTGCGGGTGATTGCCGTCTTCGGCTTCTCCACCTGCACCTCGGTGCGGAACGGTTCCAGTTCTTCCAGCGTCTGCCAGCCGTCGTCGAAAGCCTCGCGGCGTCCTTCCTCAAAGCGTCCGCTCGGGTTGAGGCCCGCGCCCCTGCCGCGTCGTCGATCGATCTCGATCCGCAGCCCGGACGATTGAACCAGTGCATCGGCAATGTCAGCCGTATGGGCGGGCGCAAACGCACCCTGCCGCAGTTGGGACAGCTCGGTCATTGAAAGGCTCCTGACGGGATCATTTCCCGTTCTCGATGATTAAATTCCTACCTCCGAAATGAGAACATTGCAAGAACAAACTTTGTTCCTTGCTGGCTTTCCCCTGTTCTATGGGTTAAGGGTCAGAAATGCTGACTGTTTTGATGGAATGCAGGGACCAGGAAGCCGAGCTTGCTCAGACGCTTTCGATCCTCGTGACGGCTGCGGTTGAAGGGCTCGTAAGCGATGTGATCATCCTCGATCACGCGTCGCGCGATGGATCGTCGCGCGTGGCGGATGCCGCCGGCTGCCGGTTCCACAGCCATTGGGATATCAAGGATGTCCTGCGCAGCGCGCGGGGCGAATGGTTGCTGTTCATCGAGGCTGGCGCTCGCCCGCAAAGCGGCTGGATCGAAGAGGTGCTGGAGCATCTGGCGGTGCACAAGCAGCCGGCACGGTTTTCGCCGTCGCGCAATTACCGCCGCCCGTTCCTAAAGCGGATCGGCCGCGCTGCCCCCCCGCTCGAATACGGGTTGATCATGCCGAAGAAAAGCGCGATTGCGGCCGCCAAGTCCGGCATGGGGCTGGAAATGCTGGCAAAGGGCCACAAGACGACGAAGCTCGTCAGCCAGATGATTCCCGCCTGGGTCGTTCGGGAACGCTGAGGTTCTTGCAAACCCGACACAGGCACGAGCCGGGTTTGCGCCAGGAAAAGGTCGGAAGGCTCTAGATCTCGATCCCGTATGCGGCGAGATCCTGCTTCAGCTTTTCGGCGGTGGTAAACTGCACGGCCTGCCATCCGGCGGCTCGCGCGCCGTCGACATTCACCATCGTATCATCGATGAAGATGGAGTTTTCCGGGGTCAGGCCGAAATCCTTCGCGTGCCGCTCGTAGATCGCCACGTCCGGCTTGATCAGGCCGATCTCGCCCGAAACGGTAATGCCGCGCGTCGCATTGAGGAACGGATACATCCTGCGCGCCTCGACGAATGTGTCGGCGGCAAAATTGGTCAGCATCGTCACGTCATGGCCTTTGTCGATCAGGCCGAGCATGATGGCGACACTGTCGTCATAGGAATGCGAGACCATTTCCGGCCAGTATGTGCGGAATGCGCGGATATGCTCTTCGCGATCGGGATATTGGGCGATCAGCAGGGCTTCGGCGTCCTCCCATTTGCGGCCGCGATCCTGCTCCAGGTTCCAGTCATGGGTGCAGACATTCTGAAAGAACCATTTGCGCTCTTCGGCATCCGGAATGATGCGGGAAAAGGGCAGGTTCGGATCATAATGGATGAGAACCTTGCCGATGTCGAAGACGATGTGGTCGATCCTGGCTGTCATGATGTTTCCTGGGGTCCTTGAATTCAGTGTATGGGGTCAGTGTTTTGCAAAGGCTGTCGGAATAGCCTGAGTGATTACCTTTTTCATGACGGTCGGCAAAGCCTCGTCGGCAAGCTTTTCGACCGGCACCCACCAGCCTTCCGGTTCGCGGCCGGATGAAACCCGCGTGCGAAAAACCGAAAGTCTCAGTTCGAAATGGGTGAAGACATGGGTGATGACGCCACAAGCCTCCCATTCGGCCTCAAAAGGCGCATGCGCCGCATCTGTGCCGCCGTCGATCCGCGCCGTCCACGCGGTCGTCGGCACCTCCGTCATGCCGCCGAGCAGGCCTGTTTCGGGCCGCCGTCTCAGCATGATCTCGCCATTTTCCGTCACCGCAACGAAACCGGCACCGACGCGGACGGGTTTTTCCTTCTTCGCCGCCTTCACCGGAAAACGTTCCGGCTCATCCTGCGCGAGTGTGAGACAGTCGTCGCGGAAGGGACAGAGCGCGCAGGCGGGACGCTTCGGCGTACAGATCGTCGCACCCAGATCCATCATCGCCTGGGCGAAGTCTCCCGGCCTGTCGGTCGGTGTCAACTCGCGCACCCTGGCTTTCATCACCGGCTTGGAGCCGGGCAGGGGATCGTCGATCGCATAGAGGCGAGAAATCACCCGCTCGACATTGCCGTCCATCACGGCCGACGGCCGGTTGAAGGCGATCGCTGCGACGGCAGCCGACGTATAGTCGCCGATGCCGGGCAGCGTCCGCAAACCGTCTTCGGTATCGGGAAAGATGCCGCCGTGCTCGCCAGCCACGGCCTCGGCGCATTTCTTCAGGTTGCGGGCGCGGGCGTAATAGCCTAGCCCCGCCCACGCGGCCATGACGTCCTCTGAAGGCGCTGATGCCAGATCCGTCACCTTCGGCCAGCGATTTAGAAACTTGGCGAAATAGGGTTTGACCGCCTGCACCGTCGTCTGCTGCAGCATTACTTCCGACAGCCAGACATGGTAAGGATCGGCCCGTTTCCCGGCCTTCGCCGCCGACGGGCTGACACGCCATGGCAGTTCCCGGTGGTGGCGATCGTACCAGGAGAGCAGCTTTGCCGCATGGGTGAGCGTGGGTGTCGGGGATAACGTATCGAGCATGGTTTGCCGTTTTGGGGATGTGTGCCCTATACTTGGAAGATGAATGCGCCGGCATCAAGGACGGCTCAAGCCTGCGACACCGGTTATCCAGCGATGAATTATCCGTCTAAGAAAACCCCGTTCACCCGCAAGGGCGCAAACCAGATCGCCGAGATCGCCAACGGCATCATCGATCCGGTACTGGCTAAACGCGCCGGCATATCAACGGCGCTGCTCGGTTCCTGGGATGAGATCGCCGGTGAGGAATTTGCCGATTGCACCCGGCCGGAAAAGATCACCTGGGCGCGCAATGACGGGTATCGCGACGATGGCTATACGCCCGGTGTCCTGACGATTGCCTGCGAAGGTGCACGTGCGCTGTTTCTCACCCATGCCCAGGGCGAATTGATCGGCCGCATCAACAGCTTTTTCGGTTTTCCCGCCGTACGCCAGATCCGTATCGTCCAGAAACCGGTCTCGCCGCAGGTGAAGCATTCCCGGACCCCAAGGCCGCTGAAGGGCGAGCCGGCGCGCAAGCTGCACGAGATGATGGAAGGCATTGAAAGCGAGGCCCTGCGCAAGGCGGTCGAAAAGCTCGGTACCGCGGTCATGCAGCAAAAGCGGGGGAGGTCGTGAGGGGCGCTATCCCCTCACGTGCGATTTTCCAACACTTAGCTGAAGCTAAGGTGTTGAGATCGCCTTCTCTCCCACAAGGGGAGAGATATGATGCCGCACTCGCTAGGCCTACCTCTCCCCTTGTGGGAGAGGTTGCAAAATCAAGATCTTAGCCAAAGGCTAAGTCTTGGATTTTGCTGGTGAGGGGATCGTAATGCGCCCTCAAACCGTCAATTCGTCACAATTCTTTGAAGTAAGTTACATATCGGCAACTTGCCGAGGATTGAGCGCCGCGATACGGAGGTTCCAATCTTTCTTTTTTGCTCTCAAACGGGTGTCCCATGCTTCTGAACGATATGACCACGACACGGCGCGCGCTTCTCGGCGGTGTGGCTGTCACTGCGCTTGCTCTTGCCCTTCCGCTCGGCGTTACCGAGGCTTTCGCTCAGGAAAAGCCGGAATCGCAGGGTGATGTCGATATGGCCGCCGCGCTGAAGCCCGGCACCCTGCCGGAAATGGCGCTCGGCAAGGACGATGCACCGATCAAGGTCATCGAATACATGTCGATGACCTGCCCGCATTGCGCAAACTTCCATAATGTTACCTTCGATCCGATCAAGACCAAGTATATCGATAGCGGCAAGGTGCAGTTCATCATCCGCGAATTCCCGTTCGATCCGGTTGCCACCGCCGCCTTCATGCTGGCGCGTTCGAACCCGCAGAACCCGACCGAGCATGCAACGCCGGAACAGTATTTCGCCATGATCTCCATGCTGTTCAAGCAGCAGCGCGCCTGGGCGGCTCCGGCCGACAAGGATGTCCGCAACGCGCTGATGCAGACGGTAAAGATCGCCGGTTACACACAGCAGACTTTCGAAGCCTGCTTGACGAACCAGAAGCTTCTCGATGAAATCAATGCCTCGGTGAAGAGGGGCGCGGATGAATTCGCAGTCAACTCCACGCCGACCTTCCTGATCAACGGGAAGAAGTATTCTGGGGACATGTCGGTTGAAACCATGTCGGCGCTTTTCGACAGCATCTGATAACACTCTCCTTACCCGGAGAGTGAGGGGCGCAGCATGAAGTTCAACAAGCTGCGCCTTGTCGGTTTCAAGTCTTTCGTCGAACCGACGGAATTCTTCATCGAGCGCGGCCTGACCGGTGTGGTCGGGCCGAACGGCTGCGGTAAGTCCAATCTCGTCGAAGCCCTTCGCTGGGTCATGGGCGAAAACTCCTATAAGAACATGCGTGCGTCCGGCATGGACGACGTCATCTTCTCAGGCTCCGGAAATCGCCCCGCCCGCAATACCGCCGAGGTCGGTCTTTACCTCGACAATTCCGACCGCACCGCACCTGCCGCCTTCAACGATGCCAACGAGATCCAGGTCCNNTGCCGACGAGATCCAGGCCCCCCGCCGTATCGAGCGGGAGAACGGTTCCGTCTATCGCATCAACGGCAAGGAAAGCCGCGCCAAGGATGTGCAGCTTCTTTTCGCCGATGCCTCCACCGGCGCCCGCTCGCCCTCCATGGTCGGGCAGGGCAGGATCGGCGAGCTGATCAACGCCAAGCCGCAGGCTCGCCGGCAGTTGCTGGAAGAAGCAGCCGGCATTTCCGGCCTGCATTCCCGCCGCCATGAGGCCGAGCTGCGCCTTCGTGCCGCCGAAACCAATCTCGAACGGCTGGAAGATGTCGTCGTCCAGCTGGAAAGCCAGATCGAAAGCCTGAAGCGTCAGGCAAGACAGGCAAACCGCTTCAAGTCGCTTTCTGCCGATATCCGTGCCCGCGAGGCTATGCTCCTGCATATCCGCT
>DLSX01000211.1:0-280 GCA_002500765.1 Neorhizobium sp. UBA7851 | reverse complement strand
CTGGAGGCCCAGACCGCACTCAATCAGGTCACCGTCACGGTCGCCGAAAAGGCGCAAAGCCAAATGGAGGCGGCCAAGGATCAGGCTGTCGCCAGCCTCAAGCTGCCGGAACTGCGCGAGGAAGAGGCGAAGGCAGGCGCCGCGCTGCAACGCCTGCAGATCGCCCGCAGCCAGCTGGAAGAAGAAGCCGGCCGCCTTCTGAAACGCCGCGACGAGCTGACCCGCCGTCTGGCCCAATTGGCGGAAGACATTCGTCGCGAGGAGCAGCTCGCCGCCGACA
>DLSX01000126.1:73561-88316 GCA_002500765.1 Neorhizobium sp. UBA7851 | reverse complement strand
TAGGCAATGCCGCCGCCGGTGCCGCCGAGGGTGAAGGACGGACGGATAATCGCTGGAAGACCGACGACGTCGAGCGCCTGGGCGCCGATTGCCATGGCATGGGCCATGTAGCGCTGCTTGCGGTCGCTTTCGCCGAGGTTCCAGGTGTTTTCCAGCTCGTCGAGCGCCTTGTCGAGGTCGGCGCCGGAGAGCTTGCCCTTCAGTTCCGCGCGGGCAGCTTCATGCGCCTTGCGGTCGGCATCCTTGATGTCGGTGGCGTTGGCGAGCATCGAGCGCGGGGTTTCAAGCCCGATCTTGGCCATGGCCTCGCGGAAGAGGGCGCGGTCTTCCGCCTTGTCGATGGCGGCGGGCTTGGCGCCGATCATCTCGACATTGTAGCGGTCGAGGACGCCCATGCGCTTCAGGGAAAGGGCGGTGTTGAGCGCCGTCTGGCCGCCCATGGTCGGCAGCAGCGCGTCCGGACGTTCCTTGGCGATGATCTTGGCGACGACTTCCGGCGTGATCGGCTCGACATAGGTCGCGTCGGCAAGGCCCGGATCGGTCATGATCGTCGCCGGATTGGAGTTGACCAGGATGACCCGGTAACCTTCCTCCTTCAGCGCCTTGCANNTGGCCGATGACGATCGGACCCGCGCCGATGATGAGGATCGATTTGATATCTTGGCGCTTTGGCATGGTCTCTATCCGCTTTTTTCTGCGCGAAAAACCGGCACGGGGCTGGAAGGCTCCGGTCGGGTCACTTGCGCATCATTTTTCTGGCTAGACGCGGCTTATAGGCAAATGTTGCCGTCAACGGAACCCCATAAATCGCAAATCGACAGGAATTCGACATGCAAATCCAGCATGCCTCGGAAGCGACAACAGTCCGGCGTACCGCAATGGTGCAGGTTGCCATGGACAGCCCTCAACGTGAGGCCTAGAGCTTGCTGCCAAATGACGCAGCGTGTGTGAGATTATTGCTGCGCGGAGGAATTTCCATGGCCGATGCAACATCGAAACCCGCAGCAGCCACTGCCGCAGAAAAAACCGTTCTGCCGATCATTCTGGCGACGAGCTTCTGCCATATGCTCAACGACATCATGCAATCGATGATCTCGGCGATCTATCCGATGCTGAAGGCGGACTTCAATCTGGACTTCTGGCAGATCGGTATCCTGACACTTGCTTTCCAGTGCACTGCCTCGCTGCTGCAGCCGGTGGTCGGCATCGTTACCGACAAAAAGCCCTATCCCTATTCGCTGCCGATCGGAATGGCATCGACCTTTTTCGGACTTCTGTTGCTCGCATGGGCTCCGACCTACGGAATTCTGGTCATCGCCGCCGGTCTCGTCGGCATCGGTTCCGCCGTATTCCACCCGGAGGCCTCTCGTGTCGCGCGACTTGCGGCGGGTGGACGTTACGGTTTCGCTCAGGCGACGTTCCAGGTGGGCGGCAATTTCGGCCAGTCGATCGGGCCGCTGCTCGCCGCCTTCATCATCGTGCCAATGGGGCAGGGCAGTGTCGGCTGGTTTTCCGGGATGGCGCTTCTCGGTATCATCGTGCTCACCTGGATCGCCCGCTGGTACAAGGCCCATATGGCCGCCAACAAGGGGCGCAAGAAGGTGCTCGGCGCTCATAATCTTTCGAAGAACACGGTGGTGATCGCGCTTGTCGTGCTGACCATCCTGACCTTCTCCAAGAATGCCTATATGGCTTCGATCAGCAGCTATTACACGTTCTTCGCCATCGAACGTTTCGGCGTGTCGGTTCAGATGTCGCAGATCATGCTCTTCGTCTTCCTTGGCGCGGTCGCTCTCGGCACGGTCGTTGGTGGTCCGATCGGCGACCGGTTCGGCTCAAAAGTTGTGATCTGGATCTCCATCCTTGGCGTCCTGCCGTTCACGCTCGCAATGCCTTACGCCAACCTGCCGATGACGATCGTGCTTTCGGCGATCATCGGTTTCATCATGGCATCTTCCTTCCCGGCGATCATCGTCATGGCGCAGGAACTGGTGCCGGGGCGGGTCGGCATGATCGCGGGCATCTTCTTCGGCATCGCCTTCGGGGTCGGCGGCATTGCCGCGGCGGTCCTCGGCGTTCTTGCCGACAGCCATGGGATCGTCTTTGTCTACGGTGTCTGCTCCTTCCTTCCCGCGATCGGATTGCTGACGGTGTTTCTGCCCAGCAAGACGCAGTTGAAGGTGGCTTAACAACTCGTTGCTTTGTGCATCGCCTTTCCGAGGGTCTGCGCTATATTATCGATCGGTAAAGGTCACGTCTCCGAGGAGTGGGCACGATGGAGTGGAAGGGTCGCCGGCAGTCGGACAATGTCGAGGATCAGCGCGGTGCTTCCATGGGGGGAAGCCCTTTTGGTCGCGGCGGCATGCGTATCCCGATCGGTGGCGGGCGTCGCGGTGGCGGAGGGCTGAGCATCGGCGGCATCGTCGTAGTGCTCATCATCTGCTGGATCACCGGCATCAACCCGCTGACACTGCTTTCAGGCAGGGATGTCAGCTTCGACGACGGTGGAACCTCGCAGCAGACACAGCAAGGCACGCCTGCCAATGACGAGATGACGGCATTCGTTCGTACCGTTCTTGCAGATACCGAGGACACATGGTCCGAGATATTCAAGGCCGCGGGTCAGACCTATCAGGATCCGACACTGGTGCTCTTTTCCGGGCAAGTCCGGTCAGCTTGCGGTTTTGCCTCGTCTGCTTCAGGGCCATTTTATTGCCCGGGTGACCGCAAGCTCTACCTCGATACGACCTTCTTCAACGAGCTCTCGCAGCGTTTTGGCGCATCCGGTGATTTTGCCGAGGCTTATGTCATCGCCCACGAGGTCGGCCATCATGTGCAGAACCTGATCGGCGTGCTGCCGAAATTCAACCAGATGCGCCAGCGGATGAGCGAGACCGAGGCCAACCAGATGTCTGTTCGGGTTGAGCTGCAGGCGGATTGTTTTGCCGGCGTCTGGGGCAAGCGCACGGACCAGAAGGGCCTGCTCAGTCAGGGCGATCTCGAGGAGGCGCTGAATGCCGCGCAGCAGATCGGTGACGATACGCTGCAAAAGCGGACGCAGGGTTATGTCGTACCGGAAAGCTTCAACCACGGAACGTCCGCCCAGCGGATGCGTTGGTTCAAACGCGGCTTCGACAGCGGCAACATGAATTCCTGCGATACGTTTTCGGGAGACGTTTAGCACCCGATCTACGGCGGGCCGACCCATATCTTCATCGGAAGCAGATGAGTTGGAACGAGGCTCTTTCAGGCGTTTTCGGCGATGGTTTCCCTGATCCATTGATTGCGGCCGTTTTTCTTCGCGGCCAGTAGAGATTGGTCTGCACGCTCCAGAACACTCGATATGGTGCCTCCCTGTGGCGATGTCGAAACGCCAAGCGAGATCGTGACGGGATCGAGCAGACGGCCCCGGTAAGATACGGGCGCGCGCTCGACGGCTTTCCGGAGCTGCTCCGCGATCTCCTCGGCGTCGGTTCCCTGCGCCTCGGGCAACAGGATCGTGAATTCCTCGCCGCCGAAACGGAATACTTCGCCTTGTCTGCCAGCCACTTCCTGCAGGATGCGTGCAACATACTGCATGACGGCATCGCCCGCATCATGGCCGAACTGGTCGTTGAAGCGCTTGAAGTGATCGATATCGATCATCAGGCATGCGAGTGAGCCGACCGGATTTTCAGTGAGTCGATTGAGAGCTTCGTCGAGAGAGCGCCTGTTCAGGAGGCCAGTAAGGGCATCACGTTTGGCCATGCCGATCAGGCGTTGGCGGAGCTGCAGATTGGCAACGGCAAGGCCTATGTTTTCAGCCAGAAGTTCGAAGTAAAGGCGATCCGCATTTGACGTATGATTGCCGAGCGCGGTCTCAAGATAGAGGAGGCCGACGATGTCTCCGAGGGCGGTGAGCGGGATGCAGAGGTTGCTGTTTTCGGCCGGACGGATGTGGTGGCAGGTGACATCGTCGCCATCTTTCTCGCTGTGATGCGGGCGTCCGCGCCGTAGAGCCCAACAGTCATCGATTAAAAAATGCAGTTCCGATGCCACGGGATTCGACCACTGTCCCAGCGATTGAAGGGTCGAACCCTGTTCCTTCAGGATGAACAGATGACCTGCCGCATCCGGAAATATCTGCGGCATGAAGCGTGAAACGACGTCGGACAGTTCCTCCTGGTTCTGGCATGCCTGTACCCGGTGCATCATCTGCAGCATCAGGTCCTTCATGCGCTGATCCTTGCGGCGCTCGGCGTCCAGTCGCTCTCGTTCGAGACCATTGTTCCTGAAAATCTGGATGGCGTGGTTCATCTCTCCGATTTCATCTCGCCGATTGTCATCCAGTACTTCGACATCATAATCCTGGCGTGCCAAGCGGGTAACGACATTGCTCATTCTGATCAGTGGCAGTGCCACCCGCCTGCTCAGCACGAAATAGAGGACCGCAAGGAACATCAGGGCCGTCAGGACCAGCATTGACTTGGCAATGTTTCCGAAGAAATCGCTTCGGGCCTTGGCTGCATCCACCATCGCTTGCGAACGAGCAGTCATGCTGGCCCTTACGTCTTCGACCTGTTTCAGAAGAGTGGTCTGCAAGCTGTAATGTTCGTCACCGAAAAGAGCTCTTTGGGCGTCATTCTGCCGACCGGCGCGATAGGCGCTTATGGCGTCCTTCTCGATCGTATCGATAGCGTCTGCGGAGCTCCGGATCCGGTCGAACATCGCCTTTTCTTCTGGAGATATACCAAGGCGCGACAGCTTCTCGAGGCTGGCCTCCAGATGTCCTTCCTGATCGTCATCGACATAGAATTTCGCCAGATGCCGCTCGTCACCACGCATCACATAGAGACGCGCCTCATCTGTTCGGCTTTCCGCAAGGATGGCCAGCTCTTCAGCAAGATCATCGATTTCCAGATGTTGCTGGATTGCGATCCGCTCCTGCGAGGCGCTTCTTGCCGAGAGGATGAATGTCGAGGCTGATACTGCGGTCAGCACCAGAGTGACCGCGTAGGCCAGATGTGTGATCGTACTCAGTCGCATGCGGGACGCCATCTGTTAGCCGACGGAGACATCTCTCCGAACGTCGGTTCAAGGGTCATTGCGCGTCCATGTTAATTCGTTGTGATAAACGGGAAGTCAACGCCGAACGGAGCGGCCTGAATGGTCCAAAGGCAGCCCAGGCGCCTCACCTTCTATCTGATGAGGAGGGCGGTTCCGTAGAGGCCGAGCGCGAAAACGGTATGCGCCAGGAAATTAAGAAAACGCACCTTCTTCGGATTGGGCGTCTTCGATGCCGCCCAGCCGAGGCCCATGCCCGGTTGCATCAGGAACCAGCCGGCGCCGATCGTGACAATTCCCAAGATCCAGGCGGGCAGGAAGGTCGGTGACCTCATCCAGTCAGGTCCCATGATAAGCACGAGGATGACGCCGTAAAGAATGCCGACGGCATAGTGGCCGATCCAGCCGAGCGTCAATTCATGGCGATAAGGTTCTGCGGTCGCGATGCTGTCGTGGAAGACCTTGCCGTTTGCCAGATGTCGGAACCAGCGGCCGGCGGGCGCCCAGTTCGGCTTTGGCTGCTGATAGACGAAATGTAGGATAATCGCCCAGATATCCATCAGCACCGTTGCTCCGATGCCGATCAATACGCCTTGAAAGATAAGTCCGATCATCAAATTCGCCCCCTGATTGTTCCAGGATATAGCCGCGATTCCCTGATGGGTCGCATTAAAAACTTTCAGATGTTCCCTTATTGTTCTGATTTTCTTTTTTCGCTATGTAGACGGTCCGGCGATCCGATCGTCCTTTCAGAGTGAAAATCGAGAGATTTATCCGATGCTCGAACCGAAATTCGTCCGCCGTGGCCTTTTCCTCGTCTTCATGATCCTGTTTCTCGATATCATCGGTATCGCGATCATCATGCCGGTCCTGCCAGCCTTTCTGCAGGAGTTGACCGGTGATAACGTCAGCGCTGCCGCGATCGATGGCGGCTGGCTGTTGCTGATCTATTCGGCAATGCAGTTCATGTTTGCGCCGCTGCTCGGCAATCTCTCCGACCGGTTCGGCCGCCGACCGATCCTGCTCATATCGGTGCTGACCTTTGCGATCGACAATCTGATCTGTGCCGCTGCGACCAGTTTCTGGATGCTGTTTATCGGCAGGGCGCTTGCCGGATTTTCGGGCGGCAGTTTTGCGACCTGTTCCGCCTATATCGCCGATATCAGCGATGATAAGACGCGGGCCCGCAATTTCGGCCTGATCGGCATCGCCTTTGGCGTCGGCTTCACCATCGGGCCGGTGATCGGCGGGCTCTTGGGTGAGTTCGGACCGCGCGTTCCGTTTCTGGGCGCCGGCCTGTTGTCGCTTGCCAATTTCATCGCAGCATGGTTCCTGTTGCCGGAAACGCTGGCGCGTCACAATCGCCGGGCTTTCGACTGGCGGCGCGCCAATCCGCTTGGGGCACTGCGCCAGATGCGACACTATTCCGGTATCGGCTGGATCCTGCTGGTGATGTTCCTCTACTGGCTGTCCCATGCCGTTTATCCGTCGGTCTGGTCTTTCGTCTCGACCTATCGTTATGGTTGGAGCGAGGCGCAGATCGGACTGTCGCTTGGCCTGTTCGGGATCTGCGCGGCACTTGTCATGGTGTTCGTTCTGCCGCGGCTCATTCCGGTTCTCGGCGAATGGCGGACGAGCGTGCTCGGCATCAGTTTCTCCTGTCTCGGTCTCGCGGGCTACGCCTTTTCCTGGGAGGGGTGGATGGTCTATGCCGTGATCCTGCTGACCACGATCGAGAATGTGGCGGATCCCGCACTTCGCAGCATCGCCTCGGCCAAGGTGCCGCCGTCGGCGCAGGGAGAGTTGCAGGGCGCGATGACCAGCATGACCAGCCTCACCACGATTATCGGCCCGGCCATATTCACGCAGCTTTTCAGCGGCTTTACCGGCGAGGGGGCAATTGTCGAATTCGCCGGAGCGCCTTATCTGATGGCGGCCATCTTCATGGCGTTTGCGGCGATCGTTTTCGTGGCGCGGATATCGCGGGATACTTCCACCGCAGCGGCGATCCATCAGGTTTCGTGAACAACATCGCACAAAAACTGCTGGATCGGCTGCCGGCCTTGCCCGGAAAACCTGCCACCTTTATAGGCAAAGTGCTGCGCCGCTGACCATTTTCTGGAAGCGGCCTTTTCTTTTATCGAGGTTCTGAAATGTCGAGCTCGCTCAACACGGTGGCAATCGAAAGCCGGGGCAATTCCTGGGCCGGGCATCTGCGCGCCACGTTTGCTCTGGGGATTCCGCTTGTCGGTGCGCAGTTGGCGCAGATGGCGATCCATACGACCGACGTCATCCTCGTCGGCTGGCTCGGTACCACGGAGCTTGCATCCGTCGTCATCGCGACGCAGGCCTTTTTCATCGTCTTCATCTTCGGTACCGGTTTTACCAGTGCCGTCATTCCGCTCGTCGCCCAAGCGCTTGGCCACAACGACAAGGTCGGGGTGCGTCGGGCTGTGCGCATGGGACTTTGGGTCGTCATCGCCTATTGCGCACTGATGGCGCCGGTCCTCTGGTTTTCGGAGCCGATCCTTCTCGCACTCGGCCAGGCGCCGGATGTGGCGGCCAATGCTCAGGGCTATTTGCGGATCGCCCAATGGGGGATGTTCCCGGCGCTTGGGCTGTTCGCTATCCGCAGCTTCGTCACCGGACTGGAGAAGGGCAGCATCGTTCTCTATGTCACGCTCGGCATGTTCGTGATGAATTTCGTGGTGGCCTATCTGACGGTTTTCGGCCATTTCGGCGCGCCGCAGCTGGGGCTCTACGGTGCGGCACTGGCGGCCGTCTGCGCCAATGTCACGGGTTTCGTCATCATTGTCGTCTATGTGCAGATGCATGAGACGACGCGCTCCTACGAAATTTTCGTGCGCTTCTGGCGCCCCGACTGGCCGATCATCCGGGAGGTGTTTCATCTCGGCCTGCCGATCAGCTTTACCATTCTGGCAGAGACCAGTTTGTTTGCCGCCGCTTCCCTGCTGATGGGGATGATCGGCAAGCTGGAACTTGCAGCCCATGGTATCGCGCTTCAGCTCGCATCGATCGCCTTCATGATCCCGCTGGGGCTCGCTCAGGTCGCGACCGTACGCGTCGGGCTTGCCAATGGTCGCGGCGATGATCTTGGAGTAAGGCGGGCAGGCATCGCGGTCCTGGTGGTCAGCGTTGTCTTTGCGATTGTCGGCAGTGTTCTTTATGCCGCCTTTCCGTATTTCTGGGGCGGTCTGTTTCTGGATACAACGCAGCCTGACGCCGCGGCTGTGCTGGCGCTTGCCGCGCCGCTGATCGTCATTGCCGGGGCATTCCAGTTGGTCGATGGCCTGCAGGCCGTAGGCGCCGGTTTGTTGCGTGGTCTCAAGGACACGAAAATCCCGATGATCCTGGCGCTGATCGCCTATTGGCCGATCGGCTTCGTCTGCGCCTATGTCTTTGCCTTTCCGCTTGGCTTCGGCGGCAAGGGCGTCTGGTTCGGTTTCGTGCTGGGACTTGCCGCTGCCGCAGTCTTCCTCTGCGTCCGCTTCTGGATTTTGGCAAAGCACCAAAAGGAAATGGCCCGCTGATAGCGGGCCATTTCTTCAGATCAATCAAGTTCTGATAAATCAGCGTTCGGCGAGAGCCGGTTCGCCCTTCTTCTCGCGCACCAGATTAATGAAGCGGCGGAAGAGGTAATGGCTGTCCTGCGGACCGGGAGATGCTTCCGGGTGATGCTGGACGGAGAAGACCGGCTTACCGGATAAGCGCAGACCGCAATTGGTGCCGTCGAACAGAGAGATGTGAGTCTCTTCAACGCCTTGCGGCAGCGACTTAGAGTCGACTGCGAAGCCGTGGTTCATCGACACGATTTCCACCTTGCCGGTCGTGTGGTCCTTGACCGGGTGGTTGGCGCCGTGATGGCCCTGATGCATCTTTTCGGTCTTGGCGCCGAGTGCCAGGCCAAGCATCTGGTGGCCGAGGCAGATGCCGAAGGTCGGAATGTCGGTCTTGATGATGTCCTGAATGACCGGAACGGCATATTCGCCGGTCGCGGCCGGGTCGCCAGGGCCGTTCGACAGGAAGATGCCATCCGGCTTCAAGGCCAGAATGTCTTCGGACGAGGTCTGTGCCGGTACGATCGTCACTTTGCAATCGAGACCGGTGAATAGGCGCAGGATGTTGCGCTTGACGCCGTAGTCAATGCAGACGACGTGATATTTTGCGTCTTCAGGCTTCAGTTCGCTGAAACCCTCGTTCCAGACCCAGGGCTTTTCCGTCCATTGCGAGGACTGGCCGGATGTGGCTTCCTTGGCGAGGTCGAGGCCTTCGAGGCCGCTCCATGCCTTGGCTTCGGCCTTCAGCGCCTCGATGTCGAAAACGCCGTTCGGATCGTGTGCGATGACGGCATTCGGCGCGCCGTGTTCGCGGATCCAGGCCGTCAGCGCGCGGGTGTCGATACCGGACAGACCGATGACGCCGCGGCTCTTCAGCCAGCTGTCGAGGTCCTTGGCTGCACGGTAGTTGGACGGATCGGTGATGTCGGCCTTGAAGATGACGCCGACCGCGCCGCGGCGAGCCGCAGGCGTCAGGTCTTCGATGTCTTCATCATTGGTGCCGATATTGCCGATATGGGGGAAGGTGAAGGTGACGATCTGGCCGAGATAGGACGGGTCGGTGAGGATTTCCTCGTAGCCGGTCAGCGCCGTGTTGAAGACGACTTCCGCCGGAACCTTGCCGGTCGCGCCGATGCCGGTGCCTTCGATGACGGTGCCGTCCGCAAGAACGAGGAGGGCTGTGGGCTTCTTAGGTGTCCAGGGAGCGGTGCCGGTCATGTCTATCCTTCTGACCCATCGTTCCCGTCTCAGGCGAAGACAGGCTGCAGGGGTTCATGTTGTCGCAGAAAAGTGCGCAAGCGTCATCGCCGGCGGCTCTTCAATCCAAATGTCGTGCAGGTGCGGGAAAATAAACAAAGGCTAGGGCGCGGTCAATCTCATCCGTTAAAGAATCACCCTCAATCGGCAGGTGAAAGCCGGAAAAGATTGATCGGCTTCTCCGCGTGATCTATCACCGCCACCAACGGCCCTTACATGGGCGCTGCGGGACGATCGTGCCCGCCATGACGGAGAACACTTGAGATGATGCGCGAAAAGCTCACAGAATCGATGAAGGAAGCGATGAAGGCCAAGGATAGCCGCCGGCTTTCCACCGTTCGCCTGATCCAGAGCGCGGTCAAGGATCGCGACATCGCCAATCGCGGTACCGGCAAGGATGCCGCCACCGACGACGAAATCCTGCAGATCCTGCAGAAGATGGTGAAGCAGCGCGAAGAGTCGGCCAAAATCTATGAGGATGCCGGACGCGCCGAGCTCGCCATCCAGGAACGCGAGGAAATCGCAGTCCTGAAGACGTTCATGCCCGAGCAGCTTTCCGACGAGAAGGTCGACGATATCGTTGCTGCCGTCGTCGCCGAGATCGGGGCCGAAGGCATGAAGGACATGGGCAAGGTCATGGCCGTGCTGCGCGAGCGTTACGCGGGCCAGATGGATTTTGCCAAGGCCTCAGGCGTCATCAAGGCGAAGCTGAGCTGAAGCCGGGATTTTCCTGGCTGACTGTCGCGGCGCCTGTGGGCGCCGCATTTCGTTTGTGTCGGGGGCTGTGAATACCGGGCAAGAAATGTCTTGCCCGTGGCGCGCGCCGTGACTTCCGCCTATATGAGTAGACATGCGATTTTCAAACACGTTCCTCGACGAGATACGCGACCGCGTGCTGATCTCCACCGTGATCGGCAGGCGCGTGACGTGGGATCGTCGCAAGACGAATGTGTCGCGTGGTGACTATTGGGCATGCTGCCCGTTCCATGGTGAAAAGAGTCCGAGCTTTCACTGCGAGGATCGCAAGGGGCGGTACCATTGCTTCGGTTGTGGTGTCTCCGGTGATCATTTCCGTTTCTTGACCGATCTCGAGGGGCTGAATTTCCCCGAAGCCGTGCAGCAGATCGCCGATCTTGCAGGCGTTGCCATGCCGCAGCCTGACCCGCAGATGGAGAGGCGTGAGAAGGAGCGGACCTCGCTGCAGGACGTCATGGAAATGGCGACGCTGTATTTTCAGGATCAGCTGCAGAGCGCAAATGGCGCCAGGGCGCGGGCCTATCTTCGCGACCGCGGTTTGACTGGACGGACGATCGAGACGTTTCGGCTGGGTTATGCGCCGGAAAGCCGCAATGCGCTGAAGGAGTATCTTGCAGGCAAGGGCGTGCCGAAGGAACAGATCGAAGCCTGCGGGCTCGTACGCCACGGGTCGGATATTCCGGTTTCCTACGATTATTTCCGCGATCGCATCATGTTCCCGATCCTGTCGTCGCGCGACAAGGTGATCGCCTTCGGCGGTCGCGCCATGGCTGCGGATGCGATGGCAAAATACATGAACTCGCCGGATACCGAGCTTTTTCACAAGGGCCAGGTTCTGTACAATTTTTCACGTGCCAGACGGGCGGCGCAGGCAGCAGGCGATCGGCGGCAAAGCGGTACGCTGATTGCCGTCGAAGGTTATATGGACGTGATCGCGCTTTATCAGGCGGGTGTCGAAAATGCGGTTGCGCCGCTCGGTACGGCGCTGACGGACAATCAGCTCGATCTTCTCTGGAAGGTGACGCCGCAGCCTGTGCTCTGCTTCGACGGCGATGGCGCGGGCATCCGTGCGGCCAATCGTGCGGCCGATCTTGCCCTTCCTGCGATCAAGCCCGGAAAATCGGTCAGCTTTGCACTGCTTCCGGATGGCAAGGATCCGGACGATCTGGTGAAGAACGAGGGCAGGGCGCCGTTCGACCGGGTTCTATCGGAGGCACGGCCGCTGGTCGAAATGATCTGGCAGCGGGAAACCGCGGGCGCGGCCTTCGATACGCCGGAGCGCCGCGCTGAGCTCGATGCCCGGCTGAAGCAGATCGTCTCGGTGATCGGTGACGAAAGCGTGCGTTATCATTACCAGCAGGATATCCGCAGTCGCCTCGGCACGTTCTTTAACCAGGCGGGCGGGGCAGGCGGAGAACGTCGCCAGAACTTCCAGCGCAACAACAATGCCGGAGCTGCGCGCAAGGGCGGCCGCGGCGGAGCACAGCAGGGCGGATCGGTCGTGGCCGGTGCCATGGTCGAAAGCGGCACTGCGGGAAGCGCCCGGTTGAACCAGATGTTGAAACTTTCCTCGCAGGCGCGGCCGCCGTTACGCGAAACCGTGCTGGCACTGACGATCGCAAACCATCCGCAATTGCTGCTCGACGAGTATGACGAGATTTCATCGGTCGATTTCGAAAACAAGGACCTGCAGCGGTTCTGGTCTTCGCTGCTTTCGACGGTTGGTCGGCTCGGCGTGAAAGTTTCCGTCGAGGCGGTTCGCGATGGTCTGGTTACGGACGGCTTCGCCGATCTGTTGACGGCGATGACTCAGCAGGTGCGCAATGCCCGGCTTTGGACTGCTACCGAGGAAGCCGACCCGCAGGATGCCTTGCAGGCCTATCGCCAGACCCGTGCGCTGCATTCCCGCAATAAGGAGCTGCGCTGGCAGAAAATCGAGCTGGAGCGTGAGATCGCAGATCTTAGCGATGAGGATGCCGAGCGGGGTGAGTTGCTCTTGCGGGCGCTTCTTGAAATCCAGAACGAGATCATTCGGCTTGAGGCGCAGGAAGCGATCATCGATGGTTTCGGCGTCCTGTCGGGTCGCGTGAAAGGGGCTGCGGTAAGCCATTGATCGCGCGGGCGTGAATTTCTACATGCAGTTTGAAAATGAAACGCCGGGAAACCATTCTGGTTTTTACTGGGTGCGTCGATTTTTTTGCACAGTCGAGGTTTCGGGCTCTTGCGTTTTGGTTAACCCTTGTCTTATGGGAAAGCCTGCCTACATATTCGACGAAACTGGTGAACATGCCTGCCACGGGCAGGTGTAACGCGTCTTTTTCCAATTTTCCGGTGTAAACGTCGGGGAAAAGCTTGACGGATCGTTAATTTGTGGGAATCACCATTTCAAGGCAAGTTAGGCGGATTGGGTCAAGTGTGTCGGTGCGACCGACAATCCATAGCGTATGTTCTGTGCGGGACGGTCGTCTGTGGTAATTCGGAATTAAAGGTCATTCCGTTACGAGTGGGCAAGTGATTCGCGGTTAGGGTATGAGGCCTTAAACCGCCGGCCATAAATGCGGCCCATCTGGTGCGGCGCAGTGGCGTTCAGGGAAAGTGACGAAATACATGGCAACAAAAGTCAAAGAAAACGAAGAAGCCGAGAACGAACGCGAAGCCTCGCATGACGGTCCGCTTCTCGATCTTTCTGATGACGCGGTCAAGAAGATGATCAAGGCCGCCAAGAAGCGCGGCTATGTGACCATGGACGAGCTGAATTCGGTTCTGCCTTCGGAGGAAGTGACCTCGGAGCAGATCGAAGACACGATGGCGATGTTGTCCGACATGGGCATCAACGTGGTCGAGGACGAAGAAGCCGAGGAAGGCTCTGCCCGCGACGACGACGACAGTTCCGACGGCGACGACAACGAGAGCGAAAGCGGCGAACTGACGACGTCCGGCGGCACTGCCGTTGCGACCGTCAAGAAGAAAGAGCCGACCGACCGTACGGACGACCCGGTGCGTATGTATCTGCGCGAAATGGGTTCGGTCGAGCTTCTGTCGCGCGAAGGCGAAATCGCGATTGCGAAGCGCATCGAGGCTGGCCGCGAAACCATGATCGGTGGTCTCTGCGAGAGCCCGCTGACCTTCCAGGCATTGATCATCTGGCGCGACGAGCTGAACGAAGGCACGACGCTGCTGCGCGAGATCATCGATCTCGAGACGACCTATTCGGGTCCCGAGGCGAAGGCTGCTCCGCAGTTCCAGAGCCCGGAAAAGATCGAAGCGGACCGCAAGGCTGCCGAAGAAAAGGAAAAGAGCCGCAAGGCCCGCATGTCTGCTGCCAATGACGACGACATCACGTCGGTCGGCGGCGAAATGCCGATGGAAGAAGAGGAAGAGGACGACGACGAGTCGAGCCTTTCTCTTGCTGCCATGGAAGCAGAACTGCGCCCTCAGGTCATGGAAACGCTCGACCTGATCGCTGACACCTACAAGAAGCTGCGCAAGCTTCAGGACCAGCAGGTTGAAGCCCGTCTTTCCTGTTCCGGCACGCTGTCCTCAGGTCAGGAGAAGCGTTCCAAGGAACTGAAGGATGAGCTGATCACGGCGGTGAAGTCGCTGTCGCTCAACCAGAATCGCGTCGATTCTCTGGTCGAGCAGCTCTACGACATCTCCAAGCGTCTGATGCAGAACGAAGGCCGCCTGCTGCGTTTGGCGGAATCATACGGCGTCAAGCGCGACAGCTTCCTTGAGCAGTATCAGGGTGCCGAGCTCGATCCGAACTGGATGGAGACGATCGGCAATCTTGCAGCCAAGGGCTGGAAGGAATTCGCCAAAGCGGAAACCCGCACGATCTCGGACATTCGCTCTGAAATCCAAAACCTTGCAACCGAGACCGGTATTTCCGTTGCCGAATTCCGTCGCATCGTTTCGATGGTGCAGAAGGGCGAGCGTGAAGCGCGTATCGCCAAGAAGGAGATGGTTGAAGCCAACCTTCGCCTCGTCATTTCCATCGCCAAGAAGTACACGAACCGCGGCCTGCAGTTCCTCGACCTCATTCAGGAAGGCAATATCGGCCTGATGAAGGCGGTCGACAAGTTCGAGTATCGCCGCGGTTACAAGTTCTCGACCTATGCGAC
>DLSX01000126.1:0-73465 GCA_002500765.1 Neorhizobium sp. UBA7851 | reverse complement strand
CTGAAGATCGCCAAGGAGCCGATCTCGCTCGAAACCCCGGTGGGTGACGAGGAGGATTCGCATCTTGGTGACTTCATCGAGGACAAGAACGCGCTTCTGCCGATCGACGCCGCCATTCAGGCAAACCTGCGCGAAACGACGACACGCGTTCTGGCATCGCTAACCCCGCGTGAAGAGCGCGTGTTGCGCATGCGCTTCGGTATCGGCATGAACACGGACCACACGCTGGAAGAAGTCGGCCAGCAGTTCTCGGTTACCCGTGAACGTATCCGTCAGATCGAAGCCAAAGCGCTTCGCAAGCTGAAGCACCCGAGCCGCTCCCGCAAGCTGCGGTCGTTCCTCGACAGCTAAGTCTTTCCAGGCGGCATTCAAATTATCGGCATATCGCCCGGCAGATGAAAGTCTGCCGGGTTTTTTGTTGTTCGTGGCGCGCCTTGAGGACTTCATACTGCCGTTCTTTCATCCTACATCGGGGGCATGCAGGAAGGATCACCAAAGCCGCGTCACAAGCTTTACGGAGGCATTGCAGCCTCTATTGCCCTGCATGTCATCATTGCGGTGGCCCTGTTCGTGCGGCTTCCTGCCGCCGAGATACCGTCGCCTCAGGAAGAAAGCGTCTCCGTCGAAATCGTGCCTCCGCCGGAAGAGCAGGCGCCCGAGGAAAAACCGGCTGAGCAGGAACAGGCGTTGAACCTGACAATGCCGGAGCCGAAGCCAGAAGAACAGCAGGAGCCTCCACCATCCGAGCCGGCGCAAGATCCTTCCGAAGAGGCCAAAGCCGAACCGCCGCCTCCACCGCCTCCGCCTCCTGCCCCGGAAGAAAATGCGGAAGCCGAAGAGCCTCCTTCGCCGGCAGACGTGCCGCAGATGCCACCGGAGGAAGAGGCACGCGAGCAGCCACAGGTACCGCCACCATCCGAGCCTTCATCGGAAAACCAGGCGGAAAACGAGCAGCAACAGGCAGCCAATGGGCGGCCTTTGCCGGTTTTGCGGCCCGTATTCGAGTTCGGAGAAGACAGCAAGGGATCGGATGTTTCCCCGGACGGCAATGCTTCCGAGGCAGGGGAGGTGGAAACGACCGAGGAAGCCGAACCTGATGCGCCTTCTGAGGTTTCCAAAGACGTGGCCGAAAATGGCGGGAGCGAGGTCGAGGCAAAGCAAGAGGCAGAAACCGAGGCGCAACCTGCTGCCCCGGCTTTGCCGTCGGATGTTGCTCCCCCCTCGATCGAAACGGCCGGTGCCGATCCTCTGGCCAGCAGCGATGACGGCACTATCGAGGGCATCCTAGCCGATATTGCGGCTGAACCCGTTACAAAGCCGACGGAAGAGCCAAAACAAACCGAGAGCAAGACGTCGGGCGGCAAGCCGATGGAAGAGGCAAAGCGCCTGTTCTCTCAACGGGATACATCCGACGCGCTGGCAACGACGGCGATGGGCAATATTCCGCGTGGCGTGCGTGCCAGCCAGCTCTGCACGACTGAATTGCGGGAGCAGCTACGGAACGGTTCGCCGGCCTATCAACCGGAAATCCTGCCGTCCTACCCGCTGGACAGCGGAAACGTGCTTGATATCCGCAGCGCCGCATTTCGTGCCGGCACGCAGTGGTATGACGTGCGCTTTCGCTGCGAGATCAACGACAATGCGACGCAAGTTACATCCTTCGGCCTCGAAGTCGGCGGCGCCGTGCCGCGCAGCCAGTGGAAGGCGCGACGGTTCCCGGAGTTCTGATGGACCTACCGTGTTTCTGCGTTTTCGAGCATCTGAGCCAACTCGCGGATAACATCCAGTGCTTCACTGAGCACGACCAGCATTTCGTCGACTGGGATCGAGTCCAGGTTTTCAATCGCATCCGTGAGTTTTGCCACGATATCCGCGCTGATCGCCGATGCCACCGTACCTATGGCCATGTAATGCTCCCGGTCCGCTCTTTGTGATCGCCTCGAGGGTGTCACGCAGGACGATTAAGTCAATGGCCTCGGTTCGCGATGACGTTTGAAGGCCGTCAACAGGATGACGATGAGGCAGCAAACGGCATGGATAGCATTGACCAGCGCCAGCCAAACATCCCAGATATTGATCATCGCATAGGCGACAGTGGCGGCTGCTCCGGTGAGCCAAATGATCCAGCTTGAGTAAGAGATGGCGGTTGCGCCGTTGCGATCGCGCGCCACCGCAACAATCTGCGGGATGTAGGAGAATATCTGCAGGGCGTTGAAAAATGTGAAGGCGGTGAAGGTGGCGTCGGTGAGAGTCATGATCTTCTCCCTAACCGGCACGATGCGGGAATAGATAAAACTGGCGGACAAGAAGTGTCGCTGACGCGATGAGAAACAGACCAGCTACAATATCGAAAAGCCGCTGGTTGCGCGGGACAATCAGCCAATGCTGTAACAGTCGACCCATAAACGTCCATCCATAAAAGCGAAAGGCGGACGCGATCAGGAAGCCGGCTGCAAACCACAGGCGCAGATCGGGCTTGAAACTCGCCGCAAGAGCACCGGTGAGAAACACGATCTCGATATACACGAGGGGATTGAGCCAAGTGACAGCAAGCATGGCCGAAAGAGCCCGTCCGGTTGTCGTCGACACGAAGGGTTGTGACAGTGATCGCGTTTCACGTTTGAAAATAGGGCGTAGCCCGCACCAAAGCAGAAATGCGATGCCGAGTACCCGAAACAGTTTTTCGATATCCGGTGCAATACGAATAACGGCTTCGATCGAGAAAAGGCCGATTACCACGAGCAGGAACTCGGAAAGATAACCGACGCTGGCGATGAGAAGTGGTGTTCGGGCGAGCGCACCGACCCTGATCAGATAAAGATTCTGCGGGCCGATAGAAAAAATATCAGACTTGCACCGAAGAAAAAACCTGTGCCACTGGCGCTTAAAACATAAGAATCCGACATGTCGGAACCTCCCGCTATTATCGAGCGGCCGGCACAATTCAGCGCCGGCACATCCCTGTTTAGGGAAGTGTTATGTTTCATCGCTGCGGCGGTTTCCTCTGACGTCGCGCAACGGCATTTCCAATATCGCGAAGGGTATTTCAACCCTGCTTGATATCGGGTCCTTGATGGCGCCACGTGCCTGGAGGAGCCCCGAAGTGTCTACCGAAGGCGCGGTAAAAGGTGGCAAGATTGTTGAAGCCACTGTCCAGCGCAACATCAAGGACGGATTTTCCAGGTAAATGCTGAAGCGATTGCATGGCTCGTTCAAGGCGCGCCTGCATGATCGTGTTGGAAACGCTCATGCCGACGGGTTCGAAGATCAGATGTAGCGAGCGTAACGAGATCCCGAGGTAATCTGCAACCTTCTGCGCGTCGAGAGTCGGGTCGGCACATCGGAGCGCGATAAACAGGCGCGCCCTTGCGCGCCGGGCTTCAAACAGTGATTGGCTGAGCTCGTCGCATGAATTAGGGTCCAGCCCATGAGCCACTATCGCAAGCCGCGTCAATGTCTGTAGCGCCGCCTGGCTCGCGATTGCCGTCGGGTCGCGCATTTCAGCGCAAGACAGGAAACAAGATGCCAGCAAGCCATGCAACTCGTTATCCTGCCGGATCATGACCGGCTTGAGGATCGGCGCCTGACCGATGAACGGCTCGAAATGTTGTCGCGGAACATAAGCGCAGGTGACGATGGCCGACTGGGCAAAGGTGACGCTTTGCGGTGCATCCAGGTCGAGCATCAGGATGTCGCCGGGGCCAGTTTTCGAAAATGGTGCATGGTGGGCGAAATTCTGATCGTAGCTTCCATTCTGGAGCAACGCGATCAGCAGCATATTGCTCGGATACCGAATAATGTCGCGACCCAGCCGCTTGAGTTCGACCTGACGCAGGAGCAGGCGACTGAAAAAAGCGTCCCCTATCAGATTGCCTTCGACACGGATGCGAAAGTCGCGGCTGCCAAAGTGAGAACCCGATACATCGATAAAAGGCAAAGGAGAGCGCGCCATCGCGCCAGAAAGATAGCTGGCACGGCGCGATCTGTGCACGAGATCGGTATCAATGACACCCGACATGTCCCCCTCGCGAAAGGATCCAGAAGCCGCAATAAAGATGAAGACGCTGCCTGAACCCTGCAGATGCTGCGCCCGTATATCTCGAAAGTCAAATATACGTGATTTTATGTTATATTATGATGACGCAGCGGGCTGCTGAGAACTGCGCTCACGTACAGGGAAATGGTGGGCCCGGAGGGATGCCCCAAAATTTCGAAATAATCAAGCAAATTCAGTATTTTACAAAGCGCTCTGTGGGTTGTTTGTGTAGCAGAAATGCGAACGTCGGGTCAATAGGGGCCTAGTTCCATTTCGAATGGTCGATTGGAGGCAGGTTAACAGGCGGGAGGTAAAAGTCGCCCAGCTCGGCAAAGCCTTCGTCGCGACTGGGGGCAGGATTGGTCTTGGCTTCGGCCCTCTCGCGCATCAGACGGCGAGCTTCGATGTTGGCCTGCTTACGTGCTTCTGCGGCCTTGCGGAGCGCTTCGCCGTTGATGCGGCGGGTCTCGGTCTCCTCCGTCTTGGCCTCCGACAGGGCGCGGCGCTTGCCGGAGGCGATGAGCGCCTCGTCGCGGGTCATACCGCCCATCATCAGTCGCGCGATCTCCTGCTCCTCGGCAGGAAGCAATTCGACGCGCGCCATGTGCGTACGCTCGGCAAACGCATCGAGGAAATAGGGCATCATCTTGGGATTGGTCAGGAAGGAAAGCATCGGCTTGTCCGGCGGGGCTAACTTGGTCATCCAGCCTAGTTTAAGCGATCTGATCTGCGCCCAGTTGCGCACCACGAAACTCACGAAATCGTGCCGGGCCGTGACATTGTCATAGATGCGGGCCTTGAGGACGGAGCGGAAAATCTGCTGATCCTTCTCGCTCCATGTCGGGCAAGGGACGCCCGGATAGGTCTCCCGCCACGCGGTCACGTAGGTCGTATGGTAGGCGCCGGCCTTGTCCTGCTCGCGGGCGGCTGCGGCTTTCTGCCGAGTGGTCTCGACGCTCTGTCGCTGGACGCGCTCGGTCGCTGTACCAGCCGTGTCGTCTTCGAACTGCATGGCCCGGCTGGTCGGGCGCTTGGGGGCGGAGACAGAGGGCACGGTGCGGGAGGGGGCGGCTGGAACGGGGGTGGGTTCTTCCTGTTCCGGGATGGCTGCCTCTGCTGGTCTCACCCGCTTCCTGACTGAAAGAGGAAGACCACTCTTCGCCGAGCGAAGCGACAGCGAATTGTTGTTTTCTTCGTTCTGTTTTCCGTTCTGTTTATAAGGACCGCCACCCTGGCATAACTCTTCTGCCATCCTGGCAGAACCGCTTAGCGCCTCCGACATTGATCTAACGCCGTCAGCCGGCCGCCAATCCAGATTGATCGAAAGGAAGGTGCAGCGCATCTCTTTCACCACAGAAATGATGATGCCCCGCTGTTTCATCGCTTTGAGCGTTCGGTTCAAAGTCCGCTCTGGCACGTTGATGGGCGGAAGTTTCCAGGGCCACGGGCCTTCGGCGTTTGGAATGCCGCTCTGCATTTGCCGCATCGTGACATCAAACTGTTTTCGACCCCACTGAATAGAGTTGTCCATGATGTACGCAGCCACCCGGAATTCGTGGGGATCGAGATAGGGTCCCCATTCTCGGTTCAAGACATTTTGGATGGCGAGCTTCTGCTTGCCTGTAAAATCCTGGGGGCGGCGCATACTCATATCGGCTCCTTTGGCACGCCTGTAAGCTAGCGTTTACAGCGACGCTACGCAAGGCGAGTGGAATGCCGACATAGAATAATATGCCTTAATGTTCTGTATTTGACGAACACTCAGCCATAATATACCGTTAATGTCGGCGTAATGGAAATATAAAACTAAAAAAGTTTCCTTGCTGGCTTGCGGAGCAGAGGGTTTCTGTTATCGTCTGTTTTCAAGGGAAGATTGAACAAGACAAGCCGCTGTGAGCAAATGAACAACAAAGTCATCGCCGAATTGAAGACCGTTCCCATGTCTTTTCGCGTCGCTCCAGAGTTTCGCCAGCGTGTCGCGTCTAACGTCCGCAAGGGGCGACCGGGAGAGGTGCTTTACTTCTCCACCGCCTCGGACCTGTTACACGCAGCTATCGCCGACTACCTCGATCGCATCGAGGCAAGCAGCACCAACTAATTCTGTTTGGCGGTCCTGAGCTGGGTCCCGCCATTAGATGCCCGCCCTGTCCTTCCGCTCGGGCGGGCATCATCAATCATCAAATCGACGTTCCGGGATTGCCCTTTCCTGAGCAGCGTTGACGATCGGGACGCACCCCGATCAATGCCGGCGACGCTTCTATAGGTTGTTATCCCCGACCTCTGGCAGTGTCGCCGGCTTACTTTTCTGGATAATTTGACGAACACTCTAAGATATTGATATGTATATGATTTTTATATTGTCTGAGATGTTTTTGAGGTAGTGTCTCCTACAGATGTAGAGAGGATTTACCTTTGTTCGGTCGTGCCCGTAAGGCTAACCAATTGCAACCCGTTGCAATGAAAGCTCGCGCTCTCGCGGCACCGAGCGATTTTGATTTTTCGATTTTCGGTGCTCTTCCGTCTCTGACCGGCGTCATGGTCACTCCCCTGTCGGCTATGGCGGTTCCGGCCGTGGCTGCTGGAGTAAAGGCAATCGCGGAGGCGTCATCTGTCCTCCCGTTGCAAGTCTTTGAGCGCCGCAATGACGGCAGTCGTGAACGCCTTCGCGATCACCCGGCATATCGCCTTCTTAATATGTCTGCCAATCCCTGGACCGGTGGTGCCCAGTTTCGCGAACTGCTGACTGCCGACGCCATCGCCTGGGGTAATGGCTATGCGGCCATTCTTCGTGATCGTGATGGCGCTCCCCGCGAACTGCACCGGCTCAATCCTCCTAACGTAACTTTGGAAATCGACAGCGTGACCGGGGAGCCCGGCTACAAGGTCAGCACCTCCGGCAGTTCGACCCGGACGCTCGGCTTTACTGACATCCTACATTTGAGGGCGCCCAGCACGCTCGAGTGCGATGCCGTGAAAGGCCGCTCGCCCTTCACCGACTGCAAGGATGCCATCGGCCTTCTGATCGTACTGCAGGGATATGCAGCCAAGCTATTCAGCAATGGCGCTCGGCCTTCTGGTATCCTTTCTTTCAAGGAGCGATTGGGCGCGGAAGTCGCGGCTCGTATCAAGGCTTCATGGCAGGCCGCCACCTCTGGCGGTAGCGCAGGCGGCACCGCCGTGCTGGAGCAGGGCGCCGAATGGAAGGCTCTTCAATTCACGTCGGTGGATGCCCAGTTCGTTGAACTCTGGGCGCTTTCGATCACGGAAGTCGCCCGCGTCCTCCGGGTGCCTCCTGTCCTATTGATGGATTACAGCCGGCAGACCTGGGCCAACGCTGAAACCGGTGGTCAGCAATTTCTGACCTACACGCTGGCTCCCTGGCTTTCCCGTTGGGAAGCTGAAGTTTCCCTCAAGCTCATCGCTCAGGACGATCGCGAGAAGATTTTTGCCGAACACCTGACTGATGTGCTCCTTCGCGCCGACTTCGCCACTCGCGCTACCGCCTATGGGCAATATCGCTCCATGGGCGTCATGACCGCCAACGAGGTCCGCGCTGGTCTCAATCTGCCGAAGGTGGTTGGCGGCGACGAGCTTTCAAACCCCTACACCTCCACCGGCAAGCCGGACACGAAAACCGGAGATGAAGCTGATGAGTGAGCGCAAACCCGTTTCTCAGTTTTTTGGCGATGCCGAATACACGTTCCACCTGTTGCCCGACCTTGTCATTGAGCTGGAGCGCAAGCTCGGGTCCGGCATCGGCGCCATCTACCGCCGCTTTGCTACCTCGGATTTTGGCTTTGCTGATCTGACCGAAGTGCTGCGCCTGGGCCTGATCGGTGGCGGAACGTTGCCCCAAGATGCCGCCAACCTCGTCACCACCTATGCCGCGCGCATGAGCGTGATGGAACTCCATTTCGCAGCCATGCCGGTGCTTGATGCTCTTATGTCAGGTCCGGTGCAACGCGTTGCAAACCCGCGCCGAAGGAAAGCCGCATGACCATAACCCGTGATGAGATGGATTTCGAGGTCCGCTTTTCAGATGTTGGTGACAATGGCGAGGTTGAGGGCGTGGCCGTGCGCTTCGACACGACCGACACCTACCGGACGCAGTTCGCGCCGGAGGCCTTTCGTGGTCTCGAAGGCCGAAGCATTCCGATGCTCTGGGCCCACGACCCGGCCAACGTAATTGGATCATGGTCAACGTTCCAGGTCCGCGACGGCGGCCTCACCGCAAAGGGCAAGCTGAACCTGGAAGTCGCCAAGGCTAAGGAAGTCCGCGCCATGCTGAAGGCCAACGACATTTCTGGTCTTTCAATCGGCTTTCGCACCATGAAGGACGAGCGCGCCGCCAACGGCATACGCCGCATCACCGAAGCGGCCCTTCACGAAATCAGCATCGTCGCCTTTCCGAGCGTACCGGGCTCCGGTGTGACCCGCGTCCGTACTGGCGATTATC
The DNA here is from genome assembly GCA_002500765.1 of Neorhizobium sp. UBA7851. Taxonomy (GTDB): domain Bacteria; phylum Pseudomonadota; class Alphaproteobacteria; order Rhizobiales; family Rhizobiaceae; genus Neorhizobium. Next base: position 64,973 of record DLSX01000126.1, on the reverse strand, counting down.
AAGCCGGCAGAGAGAGTGCAGCCGCATTCATAGCAGCCGTTCGCAATGCCTCCACCTCCCTCCAAGGAAATAACAAATGAAGCACGAAACAATCGAGACGCGCTCGGCGCTCCCGCTCGAAACCCGCAATGATGATCCGCTGGCAGCCGCAACCGCTGCGGTCGAAGAACTCCGCACTGCTGCGACGGCCTTCGAGACACGTCAGGCTAACGCTCTTCGCGCCGCTACCGATCGTCTCACCGCCATCGAAACCCGCCTTTCTCGCCCTGGCATACAGCAGGAGCAGACCAACGAGCCGGCCGCCGAAGTCCGCGCGTTCGGTACTTATCTGCGTCTCGGTAACAATGCGCCGGCCGACGAATTGCGTGCGCTCACGGTCTCGTCAGATGCCCAGGGTGGCTATCTGGCGCCGGCTGAAATGTCCTCCGAGTTCATCCGTGATCTTGCCCAGGTCTCGCCGGTGCGTTCGGTCGCTTCCGTTCGCCAGACCGGTGCGCCTTCGGTGCTGTATCCGAAGCGCACCGGCATCACTTCGGCGAAGTGGAAGGGTGAAAATCAGGCACAGGAGGCCAGCGAGCCCTCGTTCGGTCAGGCGGAAATCGTCATCCGTGAATTGAACACCTATGTCGATATCTCCAACCAGCTTCTCGCCGACAGCGCCGGTCAGGCGGAAGCCGAAGTGCGTCTCGCGCTTGCTGAAGACTTCGGCCAGAAGGAGGGCAGGTCCTTCGTGCTCGGTGCTGGCGTGCTTGAGCCGGAAGGAATTTTGACCAATCCTGATATTGCCGCAGTGGCAAATGGCAGTATCGAAGGCATCACCGCCGATGGCTTGGTCCGCACTATTTATTCGCTGCCGGCCACTTACCGGAATGCCGGCACCTGGGCGATGAATGGCACAACCCTTGGCCTCATCCGCCTGATGACCAATGCCCAGGGACAATTCCTCTGGCAGCCATCCCTTGCCGCCGGCAATCCCGAAACCATCCTTGGCCGGCCGGTCATTGAGCTTCCCGATATGCCGGATGCCAAGGACGCGAACAGCACACCGATCCTGTTCGGCGATTTCTCCGGCTATCGCATCGTGGACCGTGTCGGCCTTTCCATCCTGGTCAATCCTTACCTGCTTGCGACCAACGGCATGACACGCGTTCACGCCACTCGGCGCGTCGGCGGCGGCGTCATCCAGGCCACCAAATTCGCAAAACTCAAAATGAGCGCGGTTTAACCGACCCGGCACGAAAGGTTTCCATCATGCGTGATCTCAAATCCAACATCTCGCCGGTTGCTTCGATCGCTCCGGCAGTCCTGACCGCTACGGCAACAGGCAACGCCGTCGATTTGCTCGGCTTCAATTCTGCCCTCGTGTCAATTCTGACCGGTGCCATCGCGGGGGCGGGGGACTTCTCGCCGAAGCTCGAAGAAAGCGATGACGGCACCGCCTTTGCCGCAGTGGCCACCGATGACCTTATCGGTACGCTTCCGGCTTCGCTCGTTGCCGCCAGTTCCTATGAAGTCGGCTATCGCGGCCACAAGCGTTTCATCCGCCCCGTCATCACCCGCAACTCCGGCACCTCGATTGCCGCAGTCGCGGCGATCATTCGCGGCAACCCGGCCAACATGCCGACCTAATCCCTGAAAGGATAATCTCATGGGTATTGTAACAGCGGCCGGCACAAAGGTTTCCATCGGAACCACGTCGGCTTTCACCACGGCCACCGCTTACGCTGGTGACACTTGGACTCCGATCGCCAACATTGAAGATGTCGGCGAAGCCGGCTCCGAAGCTGAGATCGTCGTCGGTAAATATGTCGATCAGCTCTATGCGAGGAAAATCAAGGGGTCGCGCGACAACGGCACGATGGAGTTGACCGTTGCACGCGACAGTGCCGACGCCGGCTATCTCGCTCTTGTCGCTGCCGAGCAGACCGCTTTTTCCTACAATATCAAGGTGGAGTTGAACGATAGACCGGCCACTGGTGCCTCGCCGAAGAACTCCGTCTTCTATTTCAACGCTATCGTGGCCAGCCGAAAGAATGCTTTCGGGGGCTCCGATGACGTCGTCAAAACGACCTTCTCGCTGGCGATCTCGGGCGCCATCCTTGAGGTCGCGGCATCGGCCACCTGATCATGAAGCTGGCGGAAGAAATCATTGTTGTCTTGGCAGATAAGGCGGTCGAACTTCGGCCGTCGCTCCGCCATGCTATCCGGCTTGAGCGTCGGCAAGGCGGCTTCCGCCAACTCATTCAAGATATTCGCGATGGCAGTCTTGATGCTGCCGTTGCGATCATCGAACCTCATTTCAACGAGGGCTTTATCGAGAGTCGCGTTTTCGACGCGTTGCCAGACATCAAGCCTGATCTCATTTCTTATGTCCTGTCTTGCGCTGGCATGGACGCCGAAAGCGGTGCGGCTCGGGAAAATGAGGGTGAGAAGCCTACCAATACTCGTCCATTCGCTGATCATCTCGTTGATCTCTACAAGCATGGCACCGGCTGGCTCGGTTGGACGCCAGAGGCGACGCTGGATGCAACTCCGATCGAAATCACGAAAGCCTTCGAAGGTCACCTCGCCATGCTTCGCGCAATTCACGGTGGCAGCGAGCCGGCGGAAAAAGACGAGCGCCCTCTCGAAGACAAATTCCGCAGTGTGTTTGCCGGCATCGGCACGATGAAAGTGGAGGCCTGATATGGGGCGCCCCAGGAATATACTCTCGGCAAATGACGCTCGCCGCTTCAGTGTTTGGGCCGCAATAATTAAAAATCTGATTGCAGACCGCCGCGTCCAAGCCGCCAAGGTCGCGAGCGCCGCTTCGATTAGTCCCTCGTCTCTTTCCGCATTTCTGAGGGGTGAGGGCGGTATCACACTGCCCCAGCTAGAGAGAGCTTTAGAATTTCTTGGCCATGAACTCGACGCGGTCAGTGTTGAAGCGGAAGCGCCATTTATTCGCAAGCGATACAGGCCTGTTGCAACGTGTTGCAATGAAGGGATTTCGTGATGCCTCGCACCGCCCCGTCAGTTCGATCTTGTGGCTGTGTGCTCTCCCAAGGCCAACGTTGCCGCCACATCGTCGCCCGTGATCGCGAGCGCAAAGCGCTTTTTGATGCCCAACGGCCCAACGCTCGTGAGCGTGGATATGACAGCCGCTGGCAGCAGGCGCGCGCCAGCTTTCTCGCCAAGCACCCAACCTGCATTCGATGCGGCAATCCCGCCACCGTCGTCCATCATTCCACTCCGCATCGTGGCGACAAAGTAATTTTCTGGGACCGCTCGAAGTGGGTGCCTGCCTGCCAGCCTTGCCACGATGGCCCGCTCCAGTCAGCAGAGAAGAGACGCTGAGATGACAACGATACTCGATCGCTACGGGCTTCGGCGTGAATTGCGCAGCTCGAGAGAGGCTGCGCGTGTTGCGGGTGCCGACGGTGGAGATTTATGTCGGCCTACGAAGCTACTCAAAGATATTGTAGTCACTAATAGCCCGCCCCGTTCGTCGGAGATCGGTGCGTCTAAATCTGAAAGAATGGTTGTTTTCCTTCTGGCAGACCTTGAAGTCACCTTCACCGGTAATGAAATTTATAAGCCGGTCATTGTTCATGCAGACAGGGCATATAAAGTGCTGCGGTTGGCCTTGAACGGCCTCGGCCCTGAGCTTGTAAACGATATCATTCTCACCAGTCTGAAAAAGCTCATATCTGGCCTTTTCTCGTTCGAATTCGTCTTGCCGCTGCAACTCTCGGCTCAACGTCTTCAGCGCCTCGCTGAGTTGCATGTTCATGACGTTTGCGGTTGTCAATTCAGCGGCAAGCGCGTTCAGGAGCTTGGATGCCTCGCCGTCATCGGGCGCCTCGCTCGAAGAAAAAAGCTTCTTGATGAGATCAGCGGTGGAGGCGGCTTGGTTGGTCATGCCAATCGCCGTTGTGACCAGTGCGATCGCGCTTTGAATTTGCGTCATGTCCATTCGGCTGTTCTCCACACAATCACTCTGCAAGGTGCAAAATACAGCCCCGCAATTTCGCCTTGCAAGCGTGACCGGGGGGTATCCACCGACTTTCTACATCTCTCGGGGACCGGCGCAGGGAGACACGCGCACGATTTGCAAAGGATCATTCGATGAGCATCGTCAATCTCACCGCCGCTAAGGCTCATCTCAACATTACCGACGCGATCGACGATCTCGTTATCCAGGGCAAAATCGATGCCGCAGAGGCTCACGTCGAGGGCATTATCGGCTTTTCGCTCGCGTCCGGTTTCGGCACATCCGACGATGTACCTGATGATGTTCGCGAGGCTATTCTCCAGCTCGTCGGGCATTTCTACGAAAACCGCGAGGCCACGCTCATCGGCATCACAGCCGAAGAGACACCTTTCAGCGTTTGGCAGTTGCTTGCGCCGCATCGGGAGTACGTCTTCTGATGAGCCACCAGACCGACAGGCTGAAACGTCGCCTCAATGCCATTCCGAAAGAAGTAAGGAAGGCTGTTGAACCTGCCCTGATCAGCGCCGGCACTGATCTCTCGATCGGCATGCGCGTGCTTTCTCCGGTCGATAGTGGTGATTTGCGCGCCAGCATCCATGTCACCGCGCCCGGCCAGATGACTCCGACCTATTCTCAGCCGGGCGGCTCGCGCGTTGCAGGTGAAAACGAGGTGCTTGTGACAGTCGGCAATGAGGAGGTCCGTTATCCGCATCTTGTCGAATACGGCACTGCCAACACGACCGCCCAGCCGTTCTTTTGGCCGGCCTTTCGGCTGAAACGCAAGGGCCTCGCCAACCGCATCAAACGTGCCATCCGCAAGGCCGTGAAGGAGGCCAGATAATGGAGCCGTCTCTCGCTCTCCAAGCTGCGATCCGCTCTCGTCTGGTAGCTTCTTCGGCGCTGACTGCGCTCGTTCCGGCCGCCAACGTGCGCGATGCCAATGGCATTCCTGCCGTTTTTCCGTGCGTTCTGATCGGAGAAGGTATGTCATCACCGGCCGGTGATATTTCGCGTCAGCGCCATGATGTTGTTCTGGACCTTCATATCTGGGTGGCTGAAACCGGCCTTGTCACTGCAAAGCAAATAGCTGGCGCTATCCGGGCAGCGCTGACCGATACCGTGTGGGCGGCTGCCGGCTTGCATGTGGCCGATCTCCATGTGGCGTCCTCCCGCTTCCTTCGCGACCCCGATGGCATCCATTCGCATGCCGTAATCTCGCTATCAGCGATCGTGAAGGAACTTGCCTGATGCGTGCCGGTAAACTCGACAAGACCATCACCATTCAACGGCGCGGGGAAGTCATTGACGACTATGGGACCGTGACGGAAGGTTGGACCGATCTCGTCACCGTACGCGCCCAGGTGATCCAACAGAGCGCAGAAGAATTCCTCAAGAGCGCCGGCACCAGCGAGCAAACTGCCTTTGTGTTCCGCATTCGCCATCGCGAAGGCCTCGCGACTGCCGATCGCGTCTCTTTTCAAGGCGATTTTTTCGACCTCAAGGAAATTAAGGAATTGGGCCGGCGGGACGGGCTGGACCTGCGATGCGTGGCGGGAGGCTGAGTTGCAACCCGTTGCAAAACCCGTAATCCGAAAGCGGACCCGACAGGCATTCCAACGCGTTGCACCGGTCAACCCTTTCCCTGAGATTGCCGACCCGCTCGGCTACGGTCAGCGCGCGGTTGATTGGCTTCGTGCCCTGAAGCATCCGAAGTCGGAATTGCCGGGCAACGCGTTCCAGCTCGACCCATGGCAGGAGAAGATTGTCCGACATATATACGGCCCGCGCCATGATGACGGCACACGCATCGTACGCAACGTCGTGATGCTCCTCCCGCGCGGAAACCGCAAAACCAGTTTGGGCGCTGCACTGGCACTGCTTCACACCCATGGGCCAGAGGCTCGTCCAGGTGGCGAAGTCTTGACCGCCGCTGCCGACCGAAAACAGGCGAAGCTCGCCTTCTCCGAAGCCGAAAGCATCATCCGCGCCGGAGACGCTGATCTCTGGACAAAAGGGCAGCAATCGCGCCGCTTCGATGCTGGGAACGCGATCAAGCTCCAGGAATATAAAAACCGCCTGACCTTTCCGAATGGCTCATTTCTCGAAAGCCTTTCCAGCGACGCCGGGACACAGCACGGGCGAACGCCAGTCTTCGCCCTGATGGACGAAATTCACGCCTGGAAAAAGCGCGACCTCTTCGATGTCATTCGCACCGGCCTTGTGAAGGTGCCGGGCTCGCTCTCCATCATCATCACAACGGCCGGGCGAGGGCAGGAGAATATCGGCTTTCAGATCATCGATTATGCCCGCAAGGTCGCCTCTGGCAAAATTGATGATCCGGCGACGTTGCCGATTTTGTTCGAAACCCATCCTGACGCCGACTGGCAGGATGAAGATGTCTGGCGCGCCGCCAATCCCGGTCTCGCCCATGGTTATCCTGACATCGCCGGCCTTCGTCAGCTTGCTCGCGAGGCTGCCGAACGCCCGGCCGACCGCGAAGCCTTCCGCCAACTCCATCTCAATGTCTGGCTGGGCCATTCCTCTGACCCGTTTGTAGAGATGAGCATCTACGACCAGGGCGCCGCGCCGGTCGATCTTGAAGATTTGGAAAATGACCCATGCTGGATAGGTGTGGACTTGTCATCGACCAGTGACTTGACTGCGATCGTGGCCGCTTGGCGAGATGGAAACGACGGCTACATTGTCGTGCCGTGGTTCTTTTGCCCTGAAGACAATCTCGATAGGCGGACGCAGCAATCCGGTTATCCCTACAGTCGGTGGGCTGAAGAAGGCCTCATCTATGCAACGCCGGGCAATGTTGTCGATATACGCGCGGTCGAGGATCACATTCGCGACCTTTGTTCTCGCTTCGACGTGCGCGAGATCGCCTTCGACCCGCACTATGCCCGCATCACCATGGCCAATCTAGCGGAAGACGGCTTTCCGGCTATCGAGATGCGGCAAGGCTGGGTCACCATGGGGCCGGCGATCAAAGAGCTGGAAAAATCAATCATCGCTCGCAGGTTTCAACACGGTGGCAATCCCGTCCTCCGGTGGAACTTCGACAACATCGCTATCCAGGATGACGGAAAGGGCAATCTGTCATTCCACAAGGGCAAGGCCCGCGACAAGATTGATGGCGCCGTCGCCACCGCCATGGCGGTCGGACGCGCCGTGCTGGGCGAGGATAATCGGTCGATTTACGACAACGCTTCTGAGCGCCCGGAGGGCTTGCTCGTTTTCTAAAGGAAATCCCCATGCCCGCAACCGAAGAAGAACGCCTCGTTGTCGCCCTCGAAGCCCGCATCAAGGAATTCGAGCGGAACTTCCAGCGCGCCAACCGCACGGCCGTGAACAATTTCGATCAGATCGAACGCCGGGCCAAACGATCGGCTGACGCGCTCGAAACATCGATGACCAAAGCTGCCAAGGGCGTCAACGTCGCAATGGCTGCCATGAAGGGTGGCATTGCCGGCCTCGTTACCGGTCTCTCCATCGGCGTTCTTGAGGGAATTCTAAGCCGCGTCGGCTCGCTGACCCGCGAAATCGCAAACGTCGGGAATGAGGCAAAGCGTGCCGGCTTGTCATCCAAGGCTTTCCAGGAATTGGGCTATGTCGCCCAGGCGAACCGTATCCCTATCGATGCTCTGACAGATGGCATGAAGGAGCTTTCCCTTCGTGCCGACGAATTTATCGTGACCGGGCAGGGGAGCGCTGCCGAAGCATTCCAGCGTCTTGGCTACAGCGCCGCCGAGCTGAAGCAAAAACTGAAAGACCCTTCCGCGCTTTTGGTGGATATCATCGGCAAGCTTGAGCACCTGGACCGCGCCGCGCAAATCCGTATCGCCGATGAGCTGTTCGGCGGCACCGGTGGCGAGCGCTTTGTCGAATTGCTGGACCGCGGCGCCGATGGAGTGCGCAAACTTATCCAGGAGGCGAACGACCTGGGCGCGGTGATGTCTGATGAGGTGATCGCCCGTGCCGACGAACTCGACCGGAAATTTACGGCGATCGGCAGCACGGTAAGCACCTGGACAAAGCAATCCATTCTGGGTCTTGTCGGCGCCATGGACGACGTTCTCGACAGTTTCAATAAACTCGAAGAGCAATCGACGCGTAACGTCCAGAGCCGCCTAAGCAACATTTACAGCCAGCTCGAAGCGGAGAAACAGCACCTCACCGATTTGCAACAAGTTGCAACGGGGACGCCAGCCGATGAAATGAACATCCGGCAGTCACAGCAGGAAATCCAGCGTCTCACCGACGAGGCGATCGGACTTCGCGACATTCTTGATCGCCGCAACGGATATAACGAGGGCTTCATCTATCGCACTGGAGAAGAGGCGAAGGATGCGACGCCTTCGCTTGAAAACCTCTATGGCGCGCTGAACAGCACCGGCACCTCGGCCGGCAATGGTGCTAAGGGGCTTCAGACATTCGCCGATGCCGTTCGCGCGCTGAAAAAGGAAGTGCCGGACCTCGCCAACTCGCTTGCGACCCTTGATGCCCAGGCCCGAATTGATGCCGCCTATAAAGCGGCACTGAATAAGTCCCGCACCATGGGCGATGTCTATCTCGCCAACGAGATGCGCGGTAAAGCGCTCCAGGCTGTGAACGTGAAGTCAGCCACCGATGATCCGACCCGCTATCTGTCCAGTGTCTTGGCATCGGGGAAAGGGCAAGATCATATCTTAGGCATGGCGGCGGAATTCCAGCGCAAGCTTGCTACCATGCTCGCCAGCATGCCGGATGATTTGAAGGGTAGCGTCAGCGTCAATTCCGGTTACCGATCGACCGAACGACAGGCCCAGCTCTGGCTTGATGCCTTGAAGAAATACGGCTCGCCGGAAGCGGCCCGTAAGTGGGTGGCACCTCCTGGCAACAGCCAGCATAATAAGGGCAATGCCGCCGATCTCGGTTACAGTTCTGATGCTTCCCGCCAGTGGGTACATCAGAATGCCGGCAATTTCGGCCTGTCCTTCCCGCTCTCGAATGAGAACTGGCATATTGAGGACACGGATGCGCGAGGTAAGGCCAACGCCGCTGACGTGCAACGCCAAACCCAAGAGCTGACCCAACAGGCGCAGGCCTATCGCCAGATCGTCACGGAAGCCCAGCAGTTCACCAAGACGCAACAGGGAGAGCAGCAGGCCTTTAACATGTCGGCCCAGGCCGCAGCCGCCTTTCGCTACGAACAGCAGATGCTTGTCGAAGCCCAACGCGCTGGCATCACCCTCACGCCGCAGCAGCGTTCAGAAATCCAGCAACTCGCCCAGGATATGGCGCAGGCCGTGCAGGCCACCGACCGTCTTGCCATTTCGCAGCAAAACGCCCGTGAGACGGCTGATTTCTTCGCTCAGGGCGTCAGCGACGCGCTGACCGGTCTTGTCATGGGGACGACAACGGCGGAACAGGCTCTCCAGGGGCTTCTTCAGATGCTCGTAAAGGCGACGCTCCAGGCTGCATTATTGGGAGACGGCCCGCTGGCTGGCATCTTCGGAACTTCCGGCTCTGGCGGCATCCTGGGCGGCCTCTTCGGATCACTGTTCGGCGCGAAGGATGGCGGCGAGATAAAAGCCTTTGCCAGTGGTGGCAGAGTGCGGGGGCCTGGCACGTCGCGCAGCGATAGCGTGCTAGCTAAGCTTTCCGATGGCGAGCACGTTATCAACGCCAAGGCGGCAGGAGAAAATCGGCCGCTCCTCGAAAGCATTAATGCCGGTAAGACGCCAGTCCTACCTACGCTTAGCGTCGGCGAGGTTACCGGAGGGCGGGTGAACAACATCTCGAATGTGTTCTCGCCAACGATGCCGATCACCGTACAGGCATCCGGCAACAAGGATACCGATCAGGCCCTAAGCGCCCGCCTCACAAAAGAAATGGACACGTTGCTGGAGAACAAGATGACCGAGTTCACCATCAAACAGCAGCGCTCCGGCAATTTACTTAATCGTGGTCGCTTCTAAGGTTGATCTTGTGCAAAGTTTTATTAAGACGGCTGGATTACATCCATAGATAGAATCAAATATCTCTCGTCCAAAGAAGAAATTCTAGGATTTCCTAAAAAACGGGGACAAAATGTACTGTGAGGAATTGCCGCCGTCTTGCCCGCCGGCCAAGGCTATCGAAGACGCAATCGGCCCCGTGTTTCGTCGGACGGACCAAGACCCTCCTTCGAAGGATGATTTCGTATCTCATGCCGCTTTGGGGAAAAAGGCCGCATTTCCGGTTGATCCATGTCGCTGGGCGTCATGTTCGCTGTTCCGTGATAAATCGCAGATCGCAAACATTTCGTCAAAATTGCCAAAGCCTCGTACTTTCGCAAATTTTATAGCGGAGTTGACAATTCCCGCAGGTTCAGGCCGATGGATCGAGGGTAAGAAGGGCCACATCGATTTTTGGATGTATGGAGCATTCGATCCGCTAACGGCTGTGACCACCGTAGAGAGTTTGGACAAAGTCTGATGAAACCGCTGAAGCCTAGGCGCCGAAAAGCTCAGTACCAAGCGACGCTCGTCTATATGGACGAGCCGCAGCTCATCACCCTTATTTCCGCAAAAACTCGGATTATCGCGCTTGCTGTTCCCAGCAATAAAGACGATGCGCTTTTCTTCTATGCGACATCCGTATCTCCGAAAAATTGGGATAAATATATGTCTGGTAGCGTGGATTTGCGTTACCTGTTTACCTATCCCGACCAGAGAACCGCGTACACTTTCGATCTGTCCGAGATGGAAGAGGGTACCGTCTTCATGACGCAGTACCTCGATGATGCGCCAGAAGAATATCTCCCGTCGCCGCGCTTTTTCGAAAGTAATCACACAGAGGAATTTGAGCACGCTCAGCGTCCAGACGAATCTTCGCGGCTTTTTGTAGATGGAGAATGGGAACTCGTTGAGTTCGGTCAATTCAATCAACGATATGCCGATATTTACGCATTTTCGACGGCTGTGAACACTTGGGAGCTGCCAGGGATTTCGTTGAAACAACAGCAGGACATACGTAGGCCATTCATGGAGCGGCCGTATCAGGGTGGATTTAGCTATGTGCATTTGTTTCACGATCTGAACGACAATGTGCCACCCAGCGAGCAGTTAAGCCTAAATAAAATTCAGTACGCGTCGCCCGGCTATGTTGATATGTTAGGCAAAGAAGACACTTTCGATGAGCTGCGCTCCATTATCGAAAACTATCTCGCCAATCGACGCGAGATAACCATTGCGTACAACACGCTGTACAAATATTTGCACGAAAATCGGTATTTGCAGATGGCCGGCGACGCCTACCTGAAGGGAGATGCTTCAGAGCCTTACATCTTGCAACAAACAGAGAAGCTCAACAATCTTCTGAAGATCGGAAAATTCGCGTCGATCAAGGCGATGACTGCCGAGAATGCTCTGGTCTCGGCAAAGGTCGTTTTGTCCTTCTATCGGCGCCTACATGAGCTTGGGCAATTTTTTGCTCAGGGTAGAGTGGCATTCGAAGAATAGTCACGGCGCCAAAAAACTAAGCTAGTAGTCCATCATAGCGCACCTTAGCCATCCATGTGGCTAAGGTTGCCGGTCGCGTGCCTTGCCCATATCGCTCTTCAACGCCGCCCGAGCGCGCCCAACCGCCCAAAGCGCGTGTTGCATCAATCGGCACGCCGGCCTCGCGAAGTGCATCTCGGAAGCCATGCCGGAACGAGTGGAAGGACGTGCCGGCCTCATCGATGCCGAGCTGCTTCTTCTGGAAATAGGCGAAACGCTTTTGGAATATGTCGCTGATCTGGTCCTGGCTCTCGCCTTCGAGATCGGCGAAGAGGCGGGACACGCCATCTTCCCGCAGTTTTGCAACGCGTTGCAACAGTCCCAGGCGTATAAGCTCAGGGTGGATAGGGATGATGCGTTCGGCTCCAGGCGTTTTGAGGCTCTTGTCGGCTGTCTTTCTGAGAATAAAGCATTCAACGCGATCCCGCAGGCCAATATCATCAACGCCCATGCTGACGATCTCACCCATTCGCATGCCTGAGTAGATGGCGATAAGCGGCACCCAATAGCGGCCGGCCATCTCTCCATCCTTCGACCATTTCGGCAGGGCCGCGACAATCTTGTTCATTTCGGTCACGTTGAACGGCCGCTTCGAAGTTTCGCCAGATACTTTCTTTGGCGCCATGCGCGTTGCGGGATTTACGGTTAGCAGGCCCTTCCCAATCGCCCAATTGAAGAAGGCTGACAGGGTGTGCGTGTACACTCGAATGGTACCGGGCGAGATAATCTTGTCGTGTCGTTCTGCTGCCAGCGTCACCATTTCACGCAGCGTCCTGCATTTCTTGTAGGCCTTGAGCTTGGACACATTGGCCGGCATCCCTGCAAATAGTTCCTGCACGATGGCGCAGTCGGCGCGCGAGATCGATGCAAGCGTGCGATCATCGCCGATGACTTCACGCATTGCCCGAAAGGTCATCACATACTTAGCGTCGGCCGTGTCGCCCAAGTGAGCGCGTGTCGGGTCACTCTGCATACGGGTGATGGCCTCGCCCAAGGTGACGCTTTCGGCCTGTGTTGGTGCCGGAGAGATGGAATTGATGCCCGCGAAAAGAGGATCATGCGCCACGTCGCCGTGTTGGCCATCCATCCGGTCGAGCATGCGTTTCAGGTGCTCGATGTCTGCACGCCGCACCAGCTCCAGCAATCGCATAAGCTCTGGCGAGGCTGTGAATGGCTCGGCGCGTTTTCCCATCGTGGCTGCGAGAGGAAGTGGGATGGCCAGCTTCTTCTCTGCGACGATCGATCGGGCTTGGGTTAGGAGTGCGGCCTCCGATGAAGGGTCACGCGTTTCAAGGCCTCCGATTTCGTGAGTGAGGTTTTCCCGAACCTCGTCATCTTCAACGAGGGGGGCGCCTTGCTGCCGTTGCCAGAAGTCACCGATCACTGCCCGCCGCATTTCGGCTTCGGTCACTGTGTCTTTTCGGCTGACCGGCTCGCCCTGTTTCAATGCCTGTCGCTGTTTTTGCCACAAGACATCGAGTTGAACGGCAGCGAGTCGCGCTTCTCTGGCGGCGATTTTATAGTCGGAAGTACCTAGCGACACCCAAACTTCCTTTTGGCCTACTGCCGCGACCAGATCAGAAGGCACTCGCTTGCGGAAGGAATATGTGTTTCCGCGTTGTATCAAACCAGGAACTTTTGCCATCGCTTTGCCCCGCTTGTGTAGCGTTCTTGTGTAGCAGAGGCGCCTTGTACTGTCTTGAAAATTCTTGATTTTTCGGAATATCAACCACTTAAGTGGTGACTGGTGGGCCCGGAGGGACTCGAACCCCCAACCAAGCGGTTATGAGCCGCCGGCTCTAACCATTGAGCTACAGGCCCTGCCGGTTACGGCAGTGGTGTGACGCAATGGTTCGTCGCACCTTGATGCCCGCTCTAACGTAATTCTTCACCGGTCACAAGCGGTTGCCGCAATAGCTTCACAATGAAGCTGCAGGTAGGGTTCGTTATTGCCGGAAAACCGCTTTCCCTCAGCACCGTCCGAGTGGCATCTTGTGGGAAAGGCGGACTTAAAGATTGGAAACAAGGAAAAACCGATGAAGCCTATTACCCATTTCGCTTGCGCAGCACTCCTGATGCCGATGGTGCTGGCCGGTCCCTTGTCCAGCAACGTTCTTGCTCAGGAAAACCAGCCTCCGCGTGAAGCGCAAATCAATGTGTCGGGAGAGGGGGAAGTGGCTGTCGTGCCGGATATGGCCATCCTGTCGCTGACGGTGCTGCAGCAGGCCGAAACTGCGGAAGCAGCGCTGACGGCGAATAATGCGGCAATGCGCAATGTTGTCGGCGCGCTTCGCGAACGCGGCGTCGAGGAACGCGATATCCAGACGAGCCAGTTCCAGATTTTTCCCCGCCACGAGCAGGCGGACGCCAAAGACGGTAATTCCGAGCCCGGCAAGATCATCGGTTATCAGGTCAGCAATGCATTGACCGTGCGAGTCCGCGACCTTTCCAAGCTGGGGGCGCTTCTCGATCAATCGGTGAAGCTGGGTGTCAACGAGGGCGGCCAGATCAGTTTTTCCAACGACAATCCGGAAGCTGCACTGACAGAGGCTCGAAAGAAGGCCGTTGCCCAGGCGCTTTCCAAGGCGAGGACCTTGACGGAAGCAGCCGGCGTCAAGCTCGGCCGGATCATCGAGATGAGTGAAAACTCCGTTCGCCCGATGGCACAGCCGATGATGCGCATGGCGATGGCGAAGGAAATGGCCGCGGACTCCGTCCCGGTTGCTGCTGGCGAAAGCACTTATTCGGTTACCGTCAACGTGACGTTTTCCCTGCAGCAATGAGATTATCGTCGCAAGAGGCGTAAATGAAGAACCCGGCCAGGAAACTGGCCGGGTTCTTCATGTGTCGATAGGGCTTTGGGGGCCGAGGTTAACGTCCTAGCGACGGATGACCGGGCAGCCACGCTCATTGGCAAAAACCACGCGATCACGGCCCTGGCGGTCGCGACCGACAACGACGATGGCACGGCGAGAGGCGTCGACGACGCGGACACGCCTCAGGCCCATACGTTCGGCCTTGTCGAGTGCCCGTGCTGGAGAGCAGCCGGGGCGGCCTTGATGACGTCGCCAATCGCGCTCCCGGTCGCGCCGGTCGTAATATTGAACATAGATGCCGTTGCCGTTGATGCCAAAGCCGCGATCCGAAGCGGCCGCGGTGGAGGCGGTGGCGGAGATGCCGCTCAGGGCAACGATCGCGGCAAGGCCGATCCTGGTGAGCAAACTGGTCATGGATGATCCTCCGGTTGCAGCAGTTTTTCTGTTCGCCATATCAGGCGATGGCCGGAGATTAGGATCCGCAGCCTGAACGTATGCCCAAGGGCATGTTCAGGTTCGGTTCAGCGCGGTGAAGGGTGATCGCGGTCAGGCAGAAAGGTGAAGAACGATCTCGCGGCGGTGCGGCTGGTCGCGGTGTTCAAACAGATATATGCCCTGCCATGTGCCGAGCATCAGCTGTCCTGCGTTGACGGGAATAGTGATGGAGACCGCCGTCAATGCCGCCTTGATATGGGCCGGCATGTCATCCGGACCCTCCGCGGTATGCACGACCCAGCTCATGTCGGGATGGATCGACGGAGGAACCAGCCGACCGAAAAAGGTTTTCAAATCCCTCTGCACGTCGGGATCGGCATTTTCCTGAATGAGTAGGGAGCAGGACGTATGCCGGACAAAAACCGTCAGCAGTCCCTGGCCGACATGATGGTTGCGGACGAAGGCGTCTGCCTGATCGGTGAATTCGTAAAGGCCCTGGCCGTGGGTGGAGACGGAAAGCATTGTTTGCGGCATCAGGTCCTCCTTCTATCTGCCCCATCATCGTTTCGCCGAGTCCGTTTTGCTTGTGCGCAGAGCCGCATTCGGTTTTCGTCGACCTAGAATCAGTGCAAGCGGGTTGGCGCAGCGGCAGATGATCGTCAGGACGTGCCAGAGGTCAATATCAACGGAATGACCCGTCGAATTCTTGCGTGGCGGCGCCTTTGTCCTATCTAGACTGGACATTTAACAAGCCAGCGAGACAGCATGCCACTCAACCAGCGTATCCGTCAGAGGCTCATTCACCGGTTCATGACCTTCGAGCCCATCGGGCTCATTACCTTTGCCTTGATGGCTGGTGGGATCTTTGCGTTCCTGACGCTGACTGGAGAGGTGATCGAAGGGGACACGCATGCCTTCGACGAGAAAATTCTGCTGTCGCTGAGACAGGCAACCGACCTTGCCGTTCCTATCGCCCCATCCTGGGTGACGTATGCCGTCGGCGATATCACTGCACTCGGCGGCGTCACGGTTCTTTCGCTGATGACCATTCTGGCGGTTGTCTATCTTCTTCTGGCCCGGCAAACGGCAATCGCCGTCTTCATGTTTCTCTCGATCGCCGGAGGCTGGCTGGTCAGCAGCGCACTGAAGCTCGTTGTCGCGCGACCTCGTCCGGAAATCGTGCCGCACCTGGTGGAAGTTCACGACATGAGCTTTCCGAGTGGCCATGCGATGCTTTCGGCCGTCACCTATTTGACACTCGCGGCACTGCTTTCGCGGGCGGAACAATATCGGGCGACGCGGATATTCCTGATGACAGCGGGTATTTTTCTGACTCTCATTATCGGCCTTTCCCGCCTTTATCTTGGCGTCCATTATCCAACCGACGTGCTGGGTGGCTGGTGCGCCGGTGCAGTCTGGGCGGCAGGATGCTGGCTGTTGGCCCGCCGCTTCATCGAGCGTAAGCCGAAAGATGCTGTCCCTTTGGAGTGATATTTCCGATGATGTGAATTCTGCGTCGCGGGGATCCGATCACTGCCGTTCTACGTATCAGAGACCGGATGATGGAGGATGACTTTGGCGGAAACGGCAACAGGAACAAAGCTCGCATGGATCACAGGCGCAAGCTCCGGCATAGGCCGTGCGGTCGCGCTGAAACTGGCGGATCAAGGCTGGCGGGTCGCCGTTAGCGCGCGCTCGGTTGAGAAGCTTGAAGCGCTTGCGGCAGAACGGCCGGGCTTCATCCACGCCTATCCTCTCGACATCACGGATGGGCAGGCCTTGAGGGATGCCGTTCAAGATATCGAGCTATCGATCGGGCCAATCGATCTCGCCTTGTTTTCGGCCGGTGGTTACGTGCGTGAAAGTGCACGCGGGTTCGATGCGGATAAACTGGCGGAGCTGTTCAATCTGAATGTCGCCGGCACCGGCCATGCGCTGCAGGCGGTGATGGCGCCGATGATCGCGCGACGTCGCGGGCATGTTGCGGTGATCGCCTCCGTTGCCGGTTATATCGGCCTGCCGGGCGGCGGGATCTATGGCGCGACGAAATCGGCGCTGATTACGCTTTGCGAGGCTTTGAGGCCGCAGCTGGAACGTGAAGGGGTTGTGCTGCAGGTCATCAATCCCGGCTTCGTCGATACGCCCATGACGAAAACGAACGACTTTCCGATGCCCTTCCTGATCAGGGAGGACGAGGCGGCAGAGGCCATCCTCAAAGGGCTCGACAGCAAACGGTTCGAAATCGTCTTCCCGTGGAAGATGAAGGTGGCGATGAAGCTGCTTGCGGCAATGCCTTATGCATTTAGCCTTGCGGTCACGCGCAGGATGCTTCGGAAGGAGGGCTAACGAGCAAGCCTGAACTGTACGACATCGAGACGGCCGGTGCGGAAGCCTGCGGCGCAATATTGCAGGTAATAGTGCCACATGTGGAAGAAGCGTTCGTCGAAGCCGATCGACACGATCTTCTGCCAGTTTTCCCTGAACGCCTTGTCCCACAAGAGGAGCGTGTGTTCGTAGTCACGGCCGAAACAGAAGCGATCTTCAATGGAAAGCCCGGATGTCTGTGCCGCGTTTTCGAACGCCGGGATGCTTGGCAACATGCCCCCCGGGAAAATGTAGGCCTGGATGAAGTCGGCGTGGGTGCGGTAGTGGGCGAAGCGCTCCTCGGCGATGGTGATCACCTGCAGGAGCGCCTGGCCTTCCGGAGAGAGCATCGATCGCAACCGGTCGAAATAGGTGGGCCAGTTTTCTTCGCCAACCGCTTCGAACATCTCGATCGAAACGATCTTGGTGAAGCTGCCTTTGCAGTCGCGGTAGTCTTCCAGCCGGATCTCGGCGCGCTCTGACAAGCCTGCTTGCCGCAGCCGCTCTTTTGCGAATGCGGCCTGTTCCTTCGATAGCGTCAGTCCGGTGAGGCGGCATCCGGTCGTGCGAATGGCCTGTTCGGCAAAGCCGCCCCAGCCGCAGCCGATCTCAAGAACGTGGTCATCCTTGTTGATATTCAGTTCCTGGATGATGCGCCGGTATTTTGCTTTCTGTGCGTCGGCGAGGTTTTCGCGCGCAGCGGAGAAAAGGGCGGAGGAATAGGTCATCGTCTCGTCGAGCCATTGCCCGTAGAACGCGTTCCCCAGATCGTAATGATAGGCGATGTTGCGACGGCTACCGGCCTTCGAATTGCGATTCAGACGATGGCGCATGCGGGCAAGGAGCGCGGTGAGGGGGCTTGCCTTCATGATGCCGTGCCATCGGGATTCGTTGGCGATGACCAGATCCATGACTGCGCCGAGATCAGGGGTTTCCCATTCTCCGTCCAGATAGGATGTGGCAAAGCCAAGGCTGCCGCCGGTGGCAAGACGTCGCAGAGGGCGCATGGTTTTGAATTCGATCGTGGCGGCCGGCCCACCGGTTTCTCCGACGAAACGTGCTTCCCGGCCGCTCGAAAAGCGGAGCGTCAACTGACCTGATGAAAGGCGATTGGCCCAGCGGCAGAGAATTTTTTCGAAGAGCGAAAAGGACGAAACCGGCATTTCAAGCTTGTGATCGACGTCCGACATCAGCGGGCCTCCGTCCGTGTATTATGAATAACGATGGTGCTTGCTCTTGGCGAGGCGGCGCGTGCGTGGCGATGAACGGGTACCCGTTTCAGCCATAGAAGAAACGCTTCCCAGTGAATGGCTGCGGTTACCTTGAGTGTCATCAGCGGGTACCGAAGAAAGGCAATCGCCAGTCCCCGATCGGTGAGGGCCAGGCGCTTGCCCTGGAACATCGCGTAGAGAAACACTCCATCACCGTCAGACTCCTTGATGGCGATGCGGACCTGGTCCGCAGGTGTCCTGACGGTAAAGTCGTAGTTGCAATCCATCGGCACGAAGGGAGAAACATAAAGACCCTTGCTGCAGGAATGGCTTATCTGTTCGCCATCTTCGGCATCTGCCGGAATAATATAGGCATGGCGTTCATGGAAGGTGTTGCAGACCTCGTAGATGACGGCGCGCAGTTTATTCGCCGGACCGTAGCAGAAGTAGACGGTTAGCGGATTAAAGACGTAACCAAAGATGCGCGGGTAGCAGAGAACCTTTACGCGCAGGTCATTGGTGGTGATGCCGGCCTTGGAAAGCTGGTCCGTTACCCAGTCCTTCAACCCAGCCGGGGTGCCTTCACCGTGATCCTTTTCCCAAAAACTGAACAGGCCGCGACGATTGACGCCGAAGAGACGCAGGGTCCTGTCCAGCGCCGCGAGCTCGTCGAGATCAAGCAGCAATGAGAAAACGCTGTAGCTCAGGTTATGCCGTTTGGGCCTCGATCTCGTGTGGACAACGGTGCCGGCATAAATGCTGGAGGTCACGCTCATTCGGCGGCCTCGCTAAACTCCGAAATCCTGATCCTGCCGGATTCGTTTTCTACGCTCCATGGACGGCGGTTGCCTCCCAGAGCTTCAGCAACGGCAAGCCCCGACTGCAGGCCATCCTCGTGAAAGCCGCTGCCGAAATAGGCACCGCAGAACCATGTGCGGTTGCGGCCCTGCAGCTGCCAGAGGTCATTCTGGGCTTGCAGTGCGCGCGTATCAAAACGTGGGTGGGTATAGTCATAGATGCCGTGGATAAGATGCGGCTGCAGCTCCCGGTTGGGATTGAGGGTGAGGAATAGAGGTCGGTCCGTGTCGAGCTTCTGAAGCCTGTTCATCCAGTAGGTGACGCAGAGCTGCTGATCTCCGGTGTTTTTATTGGTACTCATGTAGTTCCAACTCGACCAGACATTCCGATGTTTCGGCATCAGGGCCGGATCGCTGTGGAGGACTGCCTTGTTGCGGGTATAACCGAAGGTGCCAAGCAGGTTCCGTTCATGGTGATCGGCATCCGCCAGCATGTTCAGCGCCTCATCCGCATGGGCAGCGATCACCACGTCATCGAACTGGTCCGAATGGCCACTTATATCGGTCACGGTCACGCCGTTTGCTGCCCGACGGATCGACGCAACTGAAGTGGAAAGCCTCAGCGATCCACTGAAATCGGCGGCGAGGCGCGTGACATATTCGCGGCTTCCTCTTTCGACGGTTCGCCATTGCGGCCTGCCGGATAGAAGCAGCAGGCCATGGTTGACGAAAAAGCGCAGGAAGGCGTGCAGCGGATAATCATGCATCTCCGCCGCGGTCGTCGACCAGATCGCGGCGCCCATCGGCATCAAATGGTCGTTGATGAAGGCTGGAGAATAACCTGCGTTACGGAGATATTCGCCGAGCGTCACATCCTGAGTGTTTGGTTGATCGAGAAGACCGGGAGATTCCCTGTAGAACTTGATGAGGTCGCGCAGCATGATCCAGAAGCGTGGACGAAGCGCGTTGCGTTTCTGGCCGAGAAGTCCTTTGAGACCGGTACCACTATATTCGAAGCCGCCGTCATCCATCGAGGCGGCAAAGGACATGTCTGACGCGATTGTCGGCACCTGCAGATGATCGAACAGAGCGACGAGGTTCGGATAATTGGTTTCGTTATAGACGATGAAGCCGGTATCGACCGCAATGTTGCGGCCTTCCATGGCGACATTCACGGTATTGGCGTGGCCGCCCAATCTGTCGGAGGCTTCATAAAGGGTGACGTCATTGCCCTTTGACAGCAGCCATGCACAGGAAAGGCCGCTGATGCCTGATCCGATGACCGCGATCTTTTTTGCTTCCCGTTCAAAGTTCCCAGGCAAAGGCGTCATCCCTGCATCCTCACGCTTCTCTGCTGTGCAATACGAACCAGGACGACAATCGGATCTCTTCAAAAAATCACAAGGGCTGTGATCCGTGTTTGTAAGTCCTTCGTAAAGCTTGCCATGAACTTGAGCTCGCCTATCTCGCTTGATAAATGGCAAATGTACCGGCCGTCGCCCTTCAGGCTGACGGGACAAGCAGCGCATGGGCTCGGGATGAACAAGAAAAACTCCGGTGGCTTGGCGGCCGACGATCTCGCGAAAGCAGAGATGGTGCGGCTCCTTTCCATCGTCGGACGGGAGCGCAGCGCCGACGCATTCGAAGCGATATTCCGCTTCTACGCTCCGCGTATCCGCAGCTTTATGGCAGCCAAGACCAAGGACCGGCAGGCTGCTGAGGAGCTGATGCAGGAAACCATGACTGCGGTGTGGAACAAGGCCAGTCAATTCGATCCGGCGCGCGGCAATGTGTCGGCATGGATCTACACGATCGCACGCAATGTGCGGATCGACGCCTTCCGTCGCAAACGTCCGGAATTCGACGTCAACGATCCGGCATTTGTCGCTGATGACGTTGCTCCCGCCGATCAGGAATTTCAGCAGCTTCAGGAGGCTCAGTTACTGCGCGGTGCTATGGAGACACTGCCGGAGGAACAGCTCGACGTATTGCGGCGAGCCTTCTTCGATGACGTGTCGCATTCCACAATCGCCCGTGATCTCGGCGTTCCTCTCGGGACGGTTAAATCACGCATCAGGCTGGCTTTCGAAAAACTTCGTTCATCGCTGGAGGGCCGGCTATGAGTGTGAAGCATCATATCAGCGATGCATTCCTGATCGACTATGCTTCGGGAAGCCTGTCTGAGGGATGGAGCCTTGCGGTTGCGAGCCATCTGGCGCTTTGCCCCGAATGTCGCGGGCGTCTTTCCGCCATGGAAGGCGCTGCCGGAGCGCTGCTCGACAAAGCAGGCGACAGCGGCAATGAAGACGAATCCTGGGCTCGTTTCAAGGCCGGTGCGATCAACATCAAAGCTGAGGAAATCAAGCCGACCGTTGTGAAAAACGCGTCGGCTGCGGTGCTGCCCGAACCGTTGCGGTCGTATCTGGGTGGCGACCTTGCCGACCTGAAATGGCGGGCGCTGGGTCGTGGAGCTTATCAGATCCTGATCGATACGAAGGACCCCGGCACGCAGGTGAGGCTCTTGCGCATTCCGGCCGGCAAGCCGGTGCCGGAGCACACACACGAGGGCCGTGAACTGACGCTTGTTCTGGCCGGCAGTTTTCGCGATGGCGACGACCTGTTCGCGCGAGGCGATATAGAGGAAGCGGACGGCGATCTTCTTCATACGCCCACCGCGACAGACGGCGAGGATTGCATCTGCCTTGCCGTTACCGAGGCGCCGCTGAAATTTTCAAGTTGGATTGTGCGGCTGATGCAGCCGATCCTGAAGATCTGACAGGAGGAAGAGATGACCTATGTGCTGGCCTATGTGGGAACCGTAGTTGCCTTCCTGGGTCTCGATTTTCTCTGGCTCGGCACGGTCGCTACCGGATTTTACCGCAGTCGGATCGGCAGCCTTCTGCTCGACCAGCCAAACTTCGTAGCCGCCGGGGTGTTCTATCTCTTTTACGTCGCCGGCATCGTCTATTTTGCCGTCCAGCCGGCGCTGGTGTCCGGCAACTGGACGACGGCGGCGATTGCCGGCGCCATTCTCGGCTTCATTGCCTACGGCACCTATGACATGACAAACCTTGCAACCTTGAAGAACTGGTCACCGACCGTCAGTGCCGTCGACATGGCCTGGGGAACCGTTCTGACATCCTTTTCCGCTGTGGTCGGATATTGGGTGGCGCAGAAATTCTCCAGCGGCCTTTGAATGTCTCCGGGTGGTGATGCTGCTCCCGTCAGGTGCCTCACTCGTCACTCAGACCTGTCTCAGGCGAGGAAGTGCTGCGGTTCAAGCAGCATGGCCTACACCGAAGGTTTGCTCGACCAGTCGGTTGAGTTTTTGCGGATTCCATGGCTTGGGGAGCATGGGCAGGCCTTTCAGCCTGTTCTTCAATTCCGGCAGCTCGGCATGGCTGCTGCAGATTATGACGGGTACGTCCCGTTCCTGCAGCATTTCGATGACCGGAACCGACAATTCACCATGAAGGTTGAGGTCGACGATTGCGCCGGCCAGATCGTTGCGCGGAATGGCATCCAGTGCATCGGCGATCCTGCCGAAGGGGCCTACGATCTTGTGGCCGGTCTGCAGCAGATGGTCTTCCATATCCATCGCGAGTAGAAGATCATCCTCCAAAAGAAGGATATTCGGACAGTCGTTCAGATATTCGGCTTCCGTCATTTTACCTTTGCAATGTCATGTGAGGACCAGGGCAAGATGACACCTGGTCCCGATATTTCAAGCATGACGTTCGTCGTACACTACGTTTGACTGAATTATAAAGTTCCAGCTTACTTAAAGGTTAAGATGCCGGCGCGGATCTTCGATGGACGTCTCCGGCAACGTCTGCATGAGCGCAGTCAGTTCCGGATCCGGCGTTTCCGGCAGGACCATCTTCACCGTTGCCAGCAAATCGCCAACGCCACCGCCGGCCTTGGGCGCGCCTTTGCCCTTCAGACGTAGCGTTGTTCCCGTATTCGTGTTCGGCTTCAACGTCACGTTCAGATAACCTCCGGGTGTCGGGACCCTGATCTTGCCGCCAAGTACAGCTTCGCGAATGGTGATCGGGATGTCGATGCGGATATCATCGCCGTCCCGTTTGAAGAACGGATGCGACTTGATCCGGATTTCGATCAGCGCGTCGCCATCCTGGCTCCTGACTGTGCCTTTAGCACCCTTGCCGCGCAGCCGCAGAACCTGCCCGTCGCGGGTGCCGGCGGGAATTTTCACGTCAAGCGACGAGCCGGGTGCGAGCGAAACGGATGCGGTCGTGCCGTTGATGGCGTCAAGGAACGAGACCTCCATGGTGAAGTGGACGTCGGGTCTCTTGGAGCGAGACTGCGGCCCGCCGAAATGGGATGTGTCGGGGCCGCCACCGCGCCGAGACATGAAGCTCGCAAATATATCCTCGAAGCCGCCGAATTGCGAAAATCCGCCTTCATCGAAAAAGGCTTCTCCGCCATTGGCTCCGGCATATTCGCGGTGCTCGCGAGATGGCGCGCGTTCGACGCCGTTGATGTCGATCTCACCACTGTCAAAGCGGG
Organism: Neorhizobium sp. UBA7851; assembly: GCA_002500765.1. Taxonomy (GTDB): domain Bacteria; phylum Pseudomonadota; class Alphaproteobacteria; order Rhizobiales; family Rhizobiaceae; genus Neorhizobium. The sequence goes on along the minus strand of DLSX01000126.1, from coordinate 41,321 downwards.
CGCGCTTTTCCTCGTCACCAAGAATTTCGTTGGCGGCGGATATCTCCTTGAAGACCTCTTCGGCCTTTTTGTCGCCGGGATTCATGTCGGGGTGATATTTCTTGGCTAGCTTTCGAAAGGCGCTCTGGATGTCCTTCTGCGACGCATCCTGCTTCACGCCCAAAATTTCATACGGATCCTGTCTCATCACTACCTCCAGACGCAAAACATCAATTGAAACCGGAATGGATGTCACGGTTTCAGGCGGCTTTGCAGCGGTCCGATCCGTCGTCGGACAAGAGTAATGGACGGCGCTCCGCCGCGTGTGGCGAGCACTACAGGGTATCAAGCCTTCGTCGCACCATATCCTTGTCAAGCAACATGGTCGGTAGAAGCTGCTGAAGTCATCTTGCCGGTCCCGTTCAGGCAACCGCAAACATGAGGTGGTGTTTGAAAATGGGAACTTCAAGGGATTGCATTCGTTACCAGAGGCCCGTCGGAGCAACGATACGCCGCGATGATCAGCTCTGAAGACATGAGTGCTGAGGACGCGCGATCAACCTGAAACGGCGGGAAACTGGACGCAACAAAGAGGATGACAAAGGAAGGTATGGATATGCGAAACCAGAACAAGCTCCTGGCGCTTCTTTCTCACAGCGATTATGCGGCCCTCGAACCTGTCTTGGAACTAATCGATCTTCCCCAGGGCTTCGTGCTGTCTGCGCCTGGCGAACCACTTGAATACTGCTATTTTCCGTTCTCCGGTGTGATCTCCACCGTCGTGACATCCCCCTCCGGCAAACGAACGGAGATCGGTCTTTTGGGCCGCGAGGGCGTTTCCCCTTCATCGATAGCTCTTGGTGCAGCGGATGCGCCTTATCTTGTCGTCATGCAGGTACCGGGACATGGTGCTCGCCTGCCTATCGCGACGATGCGAAACATGATCGAGGCGTCACCGGCCTTGAAGCGCCTTCTGACGCGCTGGGCGCATGTGGCGCTCAGCCAAGCGGCGTTTACGGCGCTTTCGAATGCGATCCATCCCGTCGACGAACGTTTGGCGCGATGGATCCTGATGTGCCACGATCGGGTGGATGGCGATGCGATCGACCTTACGCACGAGTTCCTGGCGATCATGCTTTCGGTGCGTCGCCCAAGCGTCACGGTCGCCTTGCATGTTCTGGAGGGGAAACAGCTGATCTATTCGCATCGCGGCACGATTATCGTTCGTGATCGCAAGGCTCTGGAGCAATTCGCGGCGGATTCCTATGGTGGAGCCGAGCGGGAATATGAGCGGATGTTCGGTGATGTCGAGGACATCACACGAAAATCAGCCTAGATGATTGCAAGCCGGGTTCTGATGCGGTCTGCCAGTGCGTCCGGATCACCCGGCTTGCTCATCCACTCACTGTCTTCGAAAAGTTCATCATCCCATTCCGGCGGTTTCTCGCTGCCGGTATAGATCATGAACGGGATGCTGTTCTGCCGCAGGTGCGATAGGACAGGTTGGCTGTCGCCATCGGCCAGGTACAGATCAAGCAGCACGAAATCGGGTGAGGATTTGTCCAGCCAGTCGATGGCCTCTTTCTGGGAGCGGAGAGTGATGAAGTTGCTCAAGCCCTTGTCCGCAAGCGCTTCCTCGATGTCGAGAGAGATCAGCGGCTGGTCTTCCAGCAACAATATGAGCTTGTCTGCCAAATCGAATCTCTTCCCTACAAGATACTGAATAGATAAACGGTTTTTGCGCGCGTGTACCCCTTTGTCTGATACCGTACCGAGGCTCTCCGGCGGGTTGTATCGCGAATTTTATGGCCATAGATGGAAATCGTTCAAATCAAGCGGAGACTTCTCGTCCAGAGGAAGCCGAACAGGCAGTGTTCTCCTATCAAGGATGAGCGATGGCTGAAATTCGGCAAACGGCGGTCCGTAACAATCTGCTTCGGTTGATGCCGTCCACAACCTTCTCCGCAATTTCCGCCGACCTGGAGCCGGTTGGCCTGCCACGTGGTTTCGAGCTTTCGGAGCCACATGAGGAGGCGGAATACGCCTATTTCCCGGAGACCGGCATAGCATCGATCGTCGCTCGCTCGCCGCAGGGGCAGCATGCCGAGATCGGCATTTTCGGGCGCGACGGAATGACACCCGCCGCTGTCGTGCTCGATGCGGGTTCTGATCCGTTCTCGATCTTCATGCAGGTTCAGGGGGACGGCTTTCGTATTTCGACAGCACTTTTGAAGCTGTTGCTCGATCAAGATGCCGAATTGAAAAATCTGCTCGGGCGTTACGTTCAGGCGCTTTCGGTGCAGGGGGCGTTTACGTCTCTTTCCAATGCCGTCCATCATATCGATGAACGGTTGGCGCGCTGGATACTGATGTGCCACGACCGCGCAGATGGCGACGAGATCAGCCTGACGCACGAGTTTCTTTCGATCATGCTGGCGGTGAGACGCCCGAGCGTGACGACGGCTCTGCATGTGCTTGAGGGCCGCAAGCTGATCTATTCCGAACGCGGCATGATCATCGTGCGCGACAGGCCGGCGCTCGAAGAGTTCGCTGCTGATGCCTATGGCGAGAGCGAACGGGAGTATTTCCGGTTGCTTGGGCCGTTCAGTTGATCGCAGGACGTCACGCCTCGTTTCACGAAAAGGCGTTAATCCGTTCCCGAACTGACGCCCGGGCAGCATTTTAAAACTCGGTTCGCTTTCAGGCGCGTTCTTCCCAGAGCTTTGCAAGTTCGACGATCGTCTTCACCGCCTTTTCCATGTCCTGGCTGCTGACCCATTCGATCGGCGAGTGGAAGGCATGGCCGCCGGCGAAGATGTTGGGGCAGGGCAGGCCCATGAAGGACAGTCTTGCACCGTCCGTACCGCCACGGATGCTACCGCGTACCGGCGACATGCCCGCCCGGCGGATCGCCTCGATGGCATTCTCGACGATCTCCGGATGGTGATCGAGCACCTCTTTCATGTTGCGGTACTGTTCGGTGATCTTCAGCGTATGCGAGGAGCCGGGATAGCCGGCCATCACCTCTGCGATGATGGTCTCGAGCAGCTTGGCCTTTTCCTTCAGGCCTTCGGTCCTGAAGTCGCGCAAGATGAGGCTGATTTTCGCGCCTTCCATCGTGCCGGAGACCGAGGTGGGATGGATGAAACCATCGCGACCTTTCGTCGTTTCCGGTGTCATGTCCTTCGGCAGCCTGGCGATTATGTTGCCGGCGATGCGGATGGCGTTTTCCATCTTGCCATAAGCGAAGCCGGGATGGATCGCGACGCCCTTGATGAGGATCTCAGCGGCATCGGCGGAGAAGGTCTCATCTTCGATCGTGCCGGCGGTCTCGCCGTCGAGCGTATAGCCGAAATCGGCCCCGAGTTTCTGCAGATCGACCTTGGCGACGCCCCGAGCGATTTCCTCGTCGGGCGTGAAGAGGATGCGGATCGTGCCGTGCCTGATGTCCGGATTGTTTATGAGGAACTCGGCGGCGGTCATGATTTCCGCCAATCCCGCCTTGTCATCAGCGCCGAGCAGCGTTGTGCCGTCAGAGGTGATGACGTCATTGCCGATCTGGTTCTTCAGTTCGGGATGTTCGGCCGTCTTGATGATGCGGCTTGTATCGCCCGGCAGCGTGATGTCGCCGCCCTGATAGTTGCGGATCACCTGCGGTTTGACATCGGTGCCGGAGAAATCCGGTGCCGTGTCCATATGGGCGCAGAAGCAGATGACCGGAACATTGTTCTTGCCGGTGTTGGCGGGGATCGTCGCATAGACATAGCCGTGTTCGTCGAGTTCGGCATCCTTGACGCCGATCGCCTGAAGTTCGCTGACCAGAAGCCTGCCGAGATCGAGCTGTTTTGCCGTGGATGGCTGGGTCGACGAAGATGCGTCGGACTGGGTGTCGAGGACGACGTAGCGGAGAAAACGGCTGGTGACAGTATTGGTCATGATGAAATCCAGATGGGATAAGCGATTTGAATGGGGTGACCATAGACCCGCCAGCCCGGGCCGTGAACAGCAAAATCTTGCACAGGACGATCCCTGAAACGAAGGATCCCGCCGAAGCGGGATCCTGGATGTTTCGTCGACCGCGACCTTATCGGAAGAGCCCTGGCAGCCAGAGCGACAGGGCGGGGATGTATGTCACCGCCAAGAGAACGAGAAGGCTGGCGCCGAAGAAAGGCCAGATCGTGCGCATCGCCTCTCTGATCGATATGCCCCCCACCGCGCAACTGACGAAGAGCACGGTTCCGACCGGTGGCGTGTTCAAGCCAATACCGGCGTTGAGGATCATCACCACACCGAAATGAACCGGATCGATGCCGAAGGCTTTCACTACCGGCAGCAGGATCGGCGTTGCGATGATGACCATCGGCGCCATGTCCATGAAGGTGCCGAGGATCAAGAGGATGATGTTGATCATCAGGAGAACGATGATCGGATTATCCGAGATCGCGCTGATCGCGGCGATGATCAGCGTCTGGACCTGCAGGAAGGCCATCAGCCAACCGAATGACGCCGCGGTGCCGATGACCAGCAGGACCATGGCCGTGGTGCGCACCGCACCCATGACGGCTTCCACGAAGCCTTCCCAATCCAGCTCACGATAGACGAGCATGGCCACAAGGAAGGCGTAGAGGACTGCGATGCAGGAGCTTTCGGTTGCCGTGAACACACCTGAGCGCACGCCGCCGAAGATGATGGCGATCAGCAGGATGCCCGGCAGCGAGGCCAGAAAATAATAGCCGACACGGCGCAAACCAGGGAAAGGGTCGGCCGGGTAACCGCGCTTCACCGCTACCCACCAGGCGGTGAACATCAGCGCCGCGGCCAGAAGCATACCAGGGATGATACCAGCGGTGAAGAGATCGGCGACCGAGACATTGCCGCCGGCGGCGATCGAATAGAGGATCATGTTGTGCGACGGCGGGATCATCAGGGCGATGATCGCGGCGTTGGCGGTGACGTTAACCGCGTAATCCCGGTCATAACCGCGCTTGGCCATCTGCGGGATCATCAGGCCGCCAACGGCCGAGGCGTCGGCCACTGCGGAACCGGAAATGCCGCCGAAAAGCGTCGAAGCGACAACGTTGACCTGACCGAGGCCGCCGCGCATGTGGCCGACGAGGCCGGCCGCAAAACGGATCAGGCGGGCGGCAATACCGCCGCGTACCATCAGGTCGCCGGCGAAGATGAAGAACGGGATCGCCATCATGGCAAAGACGTTCATGCCGGAGTTCAACTGCTGGAAGACGACGATCGGTGGCAGGCCGAGATAGAGGACGGTCGCGAACGAGGCGATACCCAAGCAGAAGGCAATCGGCATGCCGATGATCATCAGAAAGGTGAATGCGCCGAAAAGGATCGTATAGGCCATTATGCGGCCTCCTGGACAAGTACGTCGGCAGCGATTTCCTCGCCGATCGCGACGTCGATGAAGCGTTCAAGAGCAAAGATCGCGATCATGGCGCCGCCGCCGATCATCGGGAAAAAATCGGTGCCTCCCGGCCATCCAAGGACTGGGATGCGGGCGGTCCAGGTACCGGCTGCCAACAGGCTCGAATAATAAGCCATGCCGATGCCGAAGAGCACAATCAGTCCAAGGCTTAAGAGGTCCATCGCCTTCTGGATATTTGGCGGCATGATGTAGCGGACGATATCAAGGCCAAGATGGACGCTTTCTCGTACGCCGACTGCGGCGCCGAGCATGATGAACCAGGCCATGAGATGGAGCGACAGAGGCTCCGACCAGCTTGGACTGTCGTTCAGGACATAACGGCTGAACACCTGCCAGCCGACGATCAATGTCATGGCGATCATGCCAATGCCGGCGATCCAGAGTAATAGGCGGCTGATCACACCCAGTGCGGGTTTTATCGCCTGCATGAATTTTCGCATTGTTCTGTTCCTCCTCCTTCCGGACTTTGCGCCGGATATGCGAAAGCCGGCCAAAGGAGGCCGGCTTTCATTTTCGCGATTACTGAACCGCCTGGATCTCTTCCAGCAGGGATTTCATCGAGGCGTCGGTGACGAACTTGTCGTAGACCGGCTTCATCGCCGCGGAGAATTCTTCCTTGTCGACGTTGATGACGTTGACGCCACCGGCGCGAACCTTTTCTTCCGAGGTCTTTTCTCGGGCGGTCCAGAGTTCGCGCATCTTCACGACCGAGTCCTTGGCTGCCTGGCGGACGATCTTCTGGTCGTCCGGTGTCAGCTTGTCCCAGGAGACCTTGGACATGACGAGAATTTCCGGGTTCATGGAATGCTGGGTCAGCGTGTAGTTCTTCGCCACTTCATAATGACGGGCGGACTCGTAAGACGGCCAGTTGTTTTCCGCACCGTCAACGACCCCGGTTTCAAGCGAGGAATAAACTTCGCCCATCGGCATCGGCGTCGGGTTGGCACCGAAGGCCTGCATCATCGCGATCCAGAGATCGGACTGCTGGACGCGGATCTTCAGGCCCTTGAGGTCGGCCAGTTTCTCGACCGGCTTTTTCGTCGTGTAGAAGGAACGGGCGCCCGAGTCATAATAAGCGAGGCCGATCAGGCCGTGCGGTTCGAAGGCTGCAAGGATCTTGTCGCCGATCGGACCGTCGACGACCTTGTGCATGTGTTCGGTCGAGCGGAACAGGAAGGGCAGGCCGAGAACGACCGTTTCCGGGATCAGGTTGTTGAACGGAGCAGCATTGACCCGGTTCATGTCGATGACGCCGAAACGCGTCTGTTCGATCGTGTCCTTTTCCCCGCCGAGGACCGAGTTGTTCATCACCTGAATGGCGATACGGCCATTGGTGCGTTCCTTGACGAGATCGCCCATATATTTGACTGCATCCACCGTCGGATAACCATCCGGGTGAATGTCGGCGGAACGCAGGGTGATTTCCTGCGCCTGGGCGCCAGCTGGGACCATCGAGACAGCCGTCGTTGCGGCAAGGGCAAGCGTCAGCGCCAGCCCGAGAGCTTTGGTTATTTTCATGTTTTCCTCCTCCAAAGAAACCGGTGCCTCCACGCACCGATTGTTCAAAATATCAACTCGTTGATGCACTCCATTCCTGCAGGCCGAAAAGCGTCTGCGGGTTCTCTATCAGGGCAAGATGTCGGGCGTTGTTGTCCGGCAGCCAGCCAAGCACGGTATCGGTCAAAGCCGCATCATCCGGGTAATCCGCCTGTTCGCGGGCCAGATTGTGCGGCCAGTTGGTGCCCCAGACAATCCGTTCCGGAGCGTAAAGCGAGATGTCGCGAGCAACAGCTGCGATATCGGTGTAGTCGGGACCACCTGTCTTCGACGACTCGTAGACGCCTGCGAACTTGAACCAGCAGTTTCCGCCATCGATCAGGCGCTTGACGGCTGCGATCTGATCGCTATCGGGGCTGACGCCGGAAAAGAATTTTCCATGGTGGTCGAGGACCCAGCGGGATTTGAGTTTTGCGAGGCGTGCCTCCTGGTCGAGGATATGGCTGCCGTCGAACTGTACGGCGAGCATCCAGCCATGAGCCGCAGCTTTCGCATCGACGGCTTCGAGTTCCGATAGATCGACTGCACCACCGGGAAGATCCATGATGCGGGCGCCGACAATGCCGGCTTCCGTGAGCCGCGACATTTCCGCTTCGCTTGTTGTGCCATCGATGACGGCGACACCGCGCGCGACATTGCCCATGATATCGAGGCAAGCGACCAGATTTGAATTGTCCCGCTGATGCGCATTGCCCTGGGTGATGATGACCCGGTCGATGCCGAGCCAGCGCATGAACTGGCGGTACTGATCAGGATCGGGCAGGGCGCCGGCCGGAAGACCGGGGCCTCCGGGCAGAGACGGATAGGCCGGCAGATACATATGCATCTGTGTATCGACCGCACCCCGCGGCAACTCTATCTTCGGAGATCTGCCGGTGAGGGTGCGAACGAGCATCACGCCGCTCCCTTTTCGTCGGGCATGCGGAATTCCTTCAATGCGTCACGGTCGATTTCTATGCCGAGACCGGGGCCGTTCGGAATCTGCACAATACCGCTTCTATGCTCGATCGGCGTTTTGACGATCGCCTGGCGGAAAGGATTGTCGGTACGGTCGAATTCGAGGATCGGTTCGATCGGATTGACGCGGACCGGGCTTGGCACCATCGCTGCCATGAACTGAAGCGCTGCGGCGATATGGACTGCCGTCCCCCAGACATGCGGAACGACACGAATGCCGTGAAGGGCTGCGAGATCGGCGACGCGCTTTGCTTCGGTAAAGCCGCCGACACCTGCCAGATCCGGCTGGACGATATCGATGGCACGGGTTTCGATCGGCTCGCGCATGCCCCAGCGGGTGTGCCAGGTTTCGCCACCTGCAACCGGGATCGGCTGTTTGGCGCGAACCTCGCGATAGGCGGCAAGCTGTTCTGGAACGACAGGCTCCTCGAACCAGTCGATGCCGTATTGCGCAGCGGCGTTGCCGAGCCTGATTGCCTCGACTGCATCATATCCGTGATTGGCGTCGATCATCACCCGCATGTCGGGACCGGCCGCCTCACGCACCGCTCGGATGACGCGAAGATCTTCCTCGACGCCAAAACCGATCTTGATCTTGGTGGCGTGAAAACCCTCGGCCCGGTAACGGGCGACATCGGTGGCGTTGTCCTCGACGCGGTCTACGCCATCGCGCTTGAAGCTGCCCGTCGCATAGGCCTTGATGCTTTCGCGAAAGCGCCCGCCGAGAAGAATGGAAATCGGAGCATTAAAGTGCTTGCCCTTGATGTCCCACAGAGCCATGTCGATGCCCGACAGGGCGGTAACGGTCAGGCCGCGCTGGCCCTGGTCGCGAAGCGCATTGTAGAGCTTGGCCCAGATCTTTTCCGTTTCGAGCGGATTTTCGCCGATCAGCCAATTTGCATAGGCCTGAACGACCGCTGCGTTGGGGCGAGCGGGGCCGAGGCATTCGCCCCAGCCCACGGTGCCGTCGTCGCACTCGATCTCGACCAATATATGAGCCCGACGATCGAAACGCATGGAGGCGCTTTCGAAAGCCACATCGAGCCGATGTTCAAGAAGGTGGGTGCGAACCGACGCTATTTTCATCCAGCTTACCTCTTGTGGCTGCCGATAAGCTTGAGAAGCATCTGCTCCTCTTCCGCGGTCAGGTCGTCGAGCGGCGGGCGAACCTTGCCGGCATCGAAGCCCTGCAGACGCACGCCGGCCTTGATTGCGGCGACTGCATATCCCTTGCGGCGCGCACGAAGGGTCATGAAGGGATAGAAGAAGTCCCGCAGGATCTCTTCGCAACGGGCACGGTTTCCGGCACGAAGCTCCTTGTAGAATTCCACTGCGAGGCCGGGAACGAAGTTGAAGACAGCGGACGAGTAGGTCGTGAAGCCTGCACCGAGATAGGCTTCGGCAAACAGTTCCGCAGTCGGCATGCCACCAAGATACATCAGGCGGTCGCCCATCGTGGCGGTAACCTGGCGAACGAGGCCGATATCGCCGGTGCCGTCCTTGAAACCGATCAGGTTGGGGCATTCATCGCAAAGGCGCTTCAGCGTATCGACCTGCAGGACCGAGTTGTCGCGGTTATAGACCATGACACCGATGCCGACGGACTGGCAGATCTGCTTGACGTGCTGGTACAGGCCTTCCTGCGGTGCATCGATGAGGTAATGCGGCAAAAGAAGGATGCCGTCGGCTCCTGCTTTTTCAACTGCCTTCGCCATGTCGACGCCGACGCGGGTGCCAAAACCGCAACCGGAAACGATCGCGGTATCGCTGTTGCCGGCTGCTTCCTTGGCGGATTTTACGATTGTCGGGACTTCATCGGGAGAAAGCGAAAAGAACTCGCCTGTGCCGCCGGCGGCGAAAAGAACCGGCGCTTCGAAGCCGGACAGCCACTCGATATGGCGCTGATAGCTATCCTGTTTGAATTCACCCTCGTCATCGAAGTGGGTAACAGGAAAGGACAATAGGCCAGCGCCCAGCGCTGCCTTGATTTCTTCAGGCGTCATAATGGAATTTCCTCTTGAATGTCTCCTCCAGACAAAATTGTCGTACAGGTTGGAGGGATTTATGTCAACAAGTTATCTGACATCTTCCCGCAGCGCGCGAAGGAGGTTGCGGTAGCGCAACTGGCTTCCACGGAGGTGACGACGCATCGCTTCGCGCGCTTCTTCTTCGTTGCCTTCGGAAATGGCGGTGACGATTGCATGGTGTTCATCGACGAGGAGGTTGATATATTCCATCTGCTCCTCGTCCGTTTCGTTGCCGCGCAGGGCGGCGCGAGGAATGACGTTCTTTCCGATCATCGTCAGGAATTCGCGGAAGCGCGGATTGTTGGTCGCGTCGGCTATGGCGAGGTGAAGGGCGAAGTCGGCTTCGCTGGTAGGCTGGTGCGCTTCCAGCCCTGCGCGCACCGCATAATGACGCTCGAAGATTACCTCTTCCTGAGCCGGCGAGCGCCGCAAGGCCGCCATTCCGGCGGATTCGACCTCGACGGCGGTTCTCAGTTCAAGCAATTCGATCATGGACGAAACGCGTGCCAGATCGATATGGCCGAGAGACAGGTTAAACGGCGGTGGTGTCGGAGTCGCCTGAAGAACGAAGACGCCAGCACCTTGGCGTGCTTCTACCAAGCGATCAGAACGCAATGCCGCAATGGCTTCGCGGACCACTGTTCTGCTGACCCCGTGCGCCTGCGTCAGTTGTGCCTCACTAGGAAGCTTGGAGCCCGGTGGAAACTGACCTTCGGCGATTGCCTGACGCAACGTATCGCCTAATTGCGTGGCGCGTGTTTTGGGAGGAGCGATCAGATCCGCGTTGAGTTCGTCGCTCATGGATGCGTTTCCTTCCTGGAGAATTATAGTTCCCGAAATTTCCGGGTTCGATCGCTGATCGCGGCTTGCTTCAACATGTATGACAAGTTGAACCGTTTGTCACCCATTCAACAGCGCGCGTCTTAAAGTGGATTTATCGCACAGGCTGCCACGGGGCGACATAAGCCGGAATGACGCGGTCAGGTGATTGATTGCCTTAAGCGCCGTGGCGCTCTACCACGATCATGGACAGATGCTGGAGTGTTGCCGTGAGAATTATGCTTGTCAGGGTTTTGGCCGCGGGGCTTTTGTTTGTCGTACCATCGCTGGCCACCGCGCAGTGGGTGCCGGTCGAACAGGTGAAGACCTATACGGTCAACGGCTCCACGGGTATCGAGCTATATTCCCAGATAGGTGAGAAAGGGCCGTTGGTCGGCGGCCAGATGCGGACGATCGCGCATACGGATTTCAAGCTGTTATGGTCGCGCAACTACCGGCCTCAGCCGGATGGATCATGCAAATTGGTTTCGGCGAGGCCGAGCCTGACGCTGATCTACACGCTGCCAAGGGCCGGCAAAATGCCGGGCAGGCTGAAAGCCAAATGGGACACATTTGCGGAAGGTGTCCGCCGCCATGAGCGGGTGCATGGCGACATGATCGTCGAAATGGTGAAGGAGATCGAGGCGGTCAGCATCGGGCTTTCCGCTGCTGATGACCCCAAATGCCAGAAGATAAGGCAGGACCTGACTTTAAGGCTCGGCGAGATTTCGAGGCGCAACCGCGAACGGCATCGGGACTACGACAAGTTGGAGATGAACAATGGCGGCAATGTGCAGCAACTTATCCTCAAGCTGGTGAACGAATGAGGTTGATTGTCGTTGAAATGGTGAACAGTCCGATCATAGGGTTGGGCCGTTGCCCGTGACAGGATCGTCGTTATAGTCCCCGGCATATGCATGACACAGCAAGGGGATTTCGATGACCAATTCCATTTCGGCCGCTGATATTGACGACAAGGCTCTGTTGCAGGAACTCGTCGCCTGGGTCGATATCGAGACACCCTCGCATGATGCGAATGCCGTCAATCGACTGGTCGATCGTGTCGAAGCTCGAGCGAAATCCGCTTCGCTTGATGTGCAGCGCTTGCCTGGAACGCTGGGGCTGGGAGATATTCTAACTGTGCGGTCGCCGCGGACCGAAGGCAGCAATGAAAAGAGCATCCTTGTTCTGGCGCATTTGGATACGGTGCATGCGCATGGCGTGATCGCCAAGCAATTGCCTCTGAAGCGCGATGGCGACAAGCTTTACGGGCCCGGCATCTACGATATGAAGTCCGGAGCGCTGATGGCGCTGGAAGCGTTGAAGATCGCGGTCGCCAAGGGCAGCCGCATGCCGGTCGATCTGGTCTTCGTGCCGGATGAGGAAATCGGCAGCCTTTCGTCGCGTGCATATATGGAAAAGCTTGCCGCGGGCGCCGGTTACACGCTGGTCGTCGAGCCTGCCCGCGATGGCGGCAAGATCGTTATAGCCCGCAAGGGCGTGGCGATGTACGACGTCACCGTGCGAGGACGTGCCTCGCATGCCGGTACGCGACCTCACGATGGACGCAGCGCGGTCCGGGCAGCGGCGCGGCTGGTGCTCGATCTCGAAGCGCTGAATGACGCCGCGCGTGGCGTGACTGTGACGGTCGGCACAATCCATGGCGGAACGGGACGCAATACGGTCCCGGCGGAATGCCGGATGCAAGTGGATGTGCGCGTTCCTGACGCAAAGACTACCACCGAGATTACCGGCAGGATCGAGGCGATGACGCCGGTCGATGCGGATATCACCTTCGAGATCGCCGGCCAGATGAACCGGCCTCCCTTTGCCCAGTCGGAAGACGGTGTGAATCTGTTCGATACTGCCGCGAAGATTGCGGCGGAACTCGGGATCACGCTGGAAGGTGTCACGACCGGCGGAGGTTCTGACGGCAATTTCACTGCCGCACTCGGCGTGCCGACGCTCGACGGTCTCGGTGCCGATGGGGCGGGAGCGCATACGTTCGACGAGTATATTTTCGTCAGCAGCCTTGCTCCGCGCACCGCGCTTCTTGCCAACCTGATGATGTCGCTTGAACCCAAGTGAGCCGTTCCGGCGCGAACCGCCGGACACCATAATCGAAACACGATCGGGCCGAAGCCCGGACACCCAAGGCTAAAGATCATGACCAGCGGTATTCACCACCTCACTGCAATCACTCGGAAAATCCAGGCGAATGTGGATTTCTATGTCGGTTTTCTGGGCCTGCGGCTCGTCAAGCGTACGGCCGGTTTCGAGGATGCACAGCAGCTTCACCTGTTTTATGGTGATGGGGCGGCAACGCCGGGTTCGCTGGTCACGTTTCTGGCCTGGGAAGACGGTTCGCTTGGGCGCGTAGGCCACGGAGCACCGAGCGAGATCAGCTTTGCTGTCGACCGCGAGGCGATCGGCTTCTGGCTGACGCGGGCGTTGCAATGCAATGTGAAGATGACTGGTCCGGCCCAGGAGTTCGGCGAGCCGGTGCTCAGGCTGACCGATCCGGACGGGATCATCGTCAAGCTGGTCGGCGTCGATGACTATGGCGACTGGGTCTGGTGGGAGGAAGGCGGCATTGCCGAAGCTGACGCTATCCGGGGCATTCGCGGTGCGACCATCCTTTCGGAAAAGGCCGATGAGACGGCGGCATTCCTTGAACGTCACACGGGTTTCGTGCCCGATGCGGTCGAAGGCGCTGTGCAGCGGTTGATTTCCGAAAGCGGGCAGATCATCGATGTGCGCAATGCCGGAGGATTCTGGACGGCGGCACCCGGCACAGGGACGATCGACCATGTGGCGGTGAGGGCGACGAGCCGGGAAGCGGTTGATGATCTGCATAGGGCGCTGCAGGCTGAAGACGCGGGCGACATCAATGTCCACGACCGGCATTATTTCTATTCGCTCTATGTGCGCGAGCCGGGCGGAACGCTGATCGAGGTCGCGACCGATGATCCGGGCTTTACTGCTGATGAGACGGTAGAGGCGCTCGGCACAGGATTTTTCATCCCCAAGCACTACAAGGCTGACCACGAGGCGCTGAAAGTGATGCTGCCGCAATTCGGCCTGCCGGGCGAAGAGCGGGTGATCTATCGCGAACTGCCTTTCGTGCACCGGGTCCATATGCCGGAGAACTGGGACGGTTCCACGCTCGTTCTGCTGCATGGCAGCGGCGCCAACGAGACGGCGATGCTGCCGCTCGGGCGCAAGGTGGCGCCGAATGCGATGCTGATCGGATTGCGCGGCCGCTCGACGGACGAAGGCTCGCCGCGCTTCTTCCGTCGGTTCGACCAGACGACATTCGATCAGAAGGAAATCGCATCCGAAGCGGAGGCCTTTGTCGCCTTCATCGAGGATATCGGCCCGGCCTACGGCGTCGATCCGGTGCGCACGGTGTTTCTCGGCTATTCCAACGGCGGCAACATGATCGGCGCGACGATGCAGCTTCATCCGGAGGTGATCCGCAAGGCTGTTCTGCTGCGCTCGATGAATGTGCTGGAGGAGCGGCCGGCGGTCGATCTTTCGGCGGTGCAAGTGTTGTCGCTCAGCGCTACCGACGATTTTTATGGTCCGCTTGCGGGTGAGTTGGAGGATCGGCTGCGGTCTGCCGGTGCTCAGCTGACAGCAAAGGTACTCGATGCCAATCACGGTCTTGGAGCAGAAGACGAAGTAATCGTCAGTGCCTGGTTGCAAGAGTTGAAAGCATGATGCGGGCGATGTCGATGTCTCGTGATGCGTGGGAGGGATCGCCCGTGCTCTGCGCCGATATCGGCGGCTCATTCATCAAGTTCGGGTTTTCTCAAACGCCGGGGCAGGTGGAGGAATTGGAGCGTGTGCCGGTGCCGAAAGCGGATTGGCGGGAGCTTGCAGCGGCACTACGGCAACTGGCCGACAAGGTGGATGTAGGCAGGGCATTGCCTCTTGGCCTTTCGGCAGCAGGGCTTGTCGATCCGGTGACAGGCGAAGGGCTATCGGCGAATATTCCCTGCCTGACCGGCCTGCCTATCGCTCAAGCGGTATCGCAGGTGGCGGGGCGTTCGGTCTTTGCCGCAAACGATGCCGATTGCCTGACGCTGGCCGAGGCGAATGACGGCGTGGGGCGCGGGCATTCGGTGGTGTTCTGTATCATCATCGGTACCGGGATCGGCGGCGGGATTGCCGTCGATGGGCGTATCCTTCGCGGCGCCGGTGGTGTGACTGGTGAATGGGGGCATGGGCCGGCCTTGAATACGAGCGTTGAGATTGGCGGCAAGCTCAGGCCGGTGCCGCGCTTTTCCTGCGGCTGCGGGCAATCGGGTTGTGTCGATACGATCGGCGGTGCGCGGGGGATCGAGAAGCTGCACAGGCTTTTTCATGATGAAGAGCGCAACAGCCGCCGGATCATCGAGGACTGGCAGGCGAAGGATGTGAAGGCGGCTGAGACGATCGAGGCCTATCTGCAACTCGTCGCCGATCCACTGGCGGTGGCGATCAATACGGTCGGGCCGTCGATCGTGCCAGTCGGCGGCGGGCTTGCTTCGGCCAAAGAGCTGATCGCTGTACTGGATAAGGCGGTCAAGGCGCGTATTCTCAACAGGTTTGACCGTCCGTTGCTGGTGCCGGCTACCCGTCGCGAGGATGGCGGGCTTTTGGGAGCGGCCGTCCTAGCACGGCAGGGAGTGGAAAATGTCCGTGCTACTTGAGGTTTGTGTCGATAGCGTCGAGGGGCTGAATTCCGCGATCGAAGGCGGGGCGCAGCGGATCGAACTTTGTTCTGCCCTGAATGTCGGCGGGCTGACGCCTTCGAAAGGATTGATGGTTCTGGCCGCCAAAATGCCGGTGCCGGTCTATGCGATGATCCGCCCGAGGGCTGGCGATTTCGTGTTCGATGCCGCTTCACGGGACGTGATGCTGGCGGATATCGATGCGGCGCGCGAGAGCAAAATTGCCGGAGTGGTGCTGGGCGCCAGCCTTCCGGATGGGCGGCTGGATGTCGATCTTCTGGCTGACTTGGCGAAGCGGGCGGGCGATATGGGCTTGACCCTGCATCGCGCCTTTGACCTTGTACCTGATACATCGCAGGCTCTGGAGCAAGCAATCGAACTCGGTTTCGACCGCATATTGACGTCGGGCCAGGCAGTAAAGGTTTCAGACGGGAAGGTGATGCTTCGTCGCCTCGTCGAGCAAGCTCAAGGGCGGATCTCGATCATGGCGGGTGGCGGAATTACGCCGGCAAACATCGCGGATATCGTTGCTGAAACCGGTGTCCGGGAGGTTCATGCATCGGGTCGCCTGCCGGTGACTTCTCTGGACGAGGCGCTTGTTCAATTTGGTTTTTCCGCCCGGCAAGAATATCGCACCGACGCCAGTACCGTTCGCAAAATTCTGGAGTTGCTGAAAAATCTGGCGGCGTAGGAAAGCCGGATGCCTATCTCTCGTCCTTTAGTCCCGACGCCACCTGAGCCTTGCGCAACAACCAGAGGATCAGAATACCGGTGACGGTTGCCATCACCGCGACGAGCCACATGCCGAGCCCGACGCAGAGGCCGATCGCGCCTGACAGCCACATGCTCGCTCCGGTCGTCAGTCCCTTCACGTCGCCACGCATCTGGAACACGACGCCAGCGGCCAGGAAGGCGATGCCGGCGGTGACCGCTTCGATAAGGCGCATCGGGTCGATCTGGACGGTGTCGGGACGGTTGCCGAATTCGTGGATGATCTGCAGCCCGACGAGTGTGAAGACGCAGGCCGCAAGGCCGATCAGCATGTTGGTGCGCAAGCCCGCCGCATTGTTGGTGCTTTCACGTTCCAGTCCGATCAGGCCGCAGAATAATGCTGCACCGAGCAGCCTGACGATCAGGATTTCTATCGAGACAGGCGCTTCGTGAGAGAATTCGTTGGCGATGCTTTCGAGCATGGGATCGGTTCCGACGTGACTGTTGTGACACCGGAAACCGATCGAAGTTCGGAAGGTTCCGTCACCGGTCGGTGACGGTTTGGCTTATAAGCGCCCGTCCGCGTCGCCGATCATCTTCGTCAGGCTGCCATCGGCCGGATAAAGCGGAATGAGGCAGGCCTGGAAGGCGTGGTAGATGTCGCCCTTGCCCGGGAAGAGCGTGTGGGCGGGAACGAGATCTTCCGTCAGTTCTTCGTGCCAGCCGCCGTGTCTGTGGTCGATGAAGCGGTTGGCAATCGTGCTCCAGATCAGCCGGTAGCTATCCTCGAAGAAGGGATCGCTTGGCAGGTGCTGGTTGATGAAGTGGGCCGCGCCCGCCGCCTCGCACATCGGCCACCAGAGCTTGTTGGTCTTGGCCGGACGGTCCGCCCAGTCAAGCGTGTAGAAGAATCCACCCTTGTTCTTGTCCCAGCCAAGTGACATCGCCTGTACGAAGAGGTTCTTGGCCGCATCCGGCATCCAGGCATGTTTCTTGTCCCCGAGCGTCCAGAGCTGCAGGGTAAGACGGGCCCATTCCAGTGCATGGCCAGGCGTGGTACCGGAGGGACGGAACATTTCGTCCGGGTGGTAATAGTCCTTGTTGAGTGTCCAGTTCGTGTCGAAATGTTCGCCGACGCGGAAATCTGTCGCGCCTGCAAGACGGCGGATGATGAGGTCGGCGATGCTTTCCGCCTTGTCGAGATAATGCTGCTCGCCGGTCGCCTCATAGGCTGCCATCAGCGCCTCGGTGAGATGCATGTTGGAGTTCTGGCCGCGATAGGTGCCGCCATCGATCGGTCCCCATTCGGCGGTGAATTCCTCTGCGATGGCGCCATGCTGTTTTTCCCAGAAACGTGTTTCGAGCACTTCCGTGATATCGGCCAGCATCTTGTCCGCAAGCGGATGGCCTACGACCTTTGCGGAGGCGGCGGCGAGCAGGACAAAAGCGTGGCCGTAACCCTGCTTGTTGGTGTCTGCGTGGCCGTCGTCGTTCATAGACCAGACATAACCGCCGTTTTTCTGGTCACGGTGGCCGTTCCAGAGAAAATTCATGCCGTGGTCGATCAGGTCGCCTGCGCCCGGACGGCCGAGCATGTAGGCGATCGAGAAGCAATGGACCATGCGCGCCGAAGCATGGATGCCGCGGACGGGATTTCTGCCGGGAAGCGGTTGGCCCGCATCATCGAGATCGTAAAACCCGCCCTTGGGGTTGATCGCACGATATTGGAAAAAATCCATCAGGCCTTCTGCCTGATCGAGCAGCCAGCGGCGGTGATAGGGAAGTTCGCTCCACAATTTCGACGGCTGACCGGCTTCGCTCATGCTTCTTCTCCCTTGTGCCTCAACACTTTACTTAAAGGCTATAGTCATTGCGGCCATAGCTGTCATTGGCGAATCTGGCATAAATCGGACGGTTGGCCGTTGCGACAAATCCGACATTGATTGCGACGTATGTTCTGGACTTCACATAAAGGCATCTTTATATGATTATGGATGTTGCCTTGATCTCTATCAGGAGTGTTTGCCTTGTTCGATGAACTGTTCGGTCCCGAAGGTGCTCGCCGCGACGGCGCGGAAATTCTGGAAGCTCTGAAGAAAGCTGCCAGCGAGCGCATTCTCGTCATCGATGGGGCGATGGGCACGCAGATTCAGGGGCTGGGTTTCAACGAGGATCATTTCCGCGGCGAGCGCTTCATCGGCTGCGCCTGTCACCAGCAGGGCAATAACGACCTGCTGATCCTGACCCAGCCGCAGGCGATCGAGGATATCCATTATCGCTATGCGATGGCGGGTGCCGATATTCTCGAAACCAACACCTTCTCCTCCACGCGCATCGCGCAGGCGGATTACGAGATGGAAGCCGCGGTCTATGACTTGAACCGCGATGGCGCGCGGCTTGCCCGCCGTGCCGCGATCCGCGCCGAGAAGGAAGACGGTCGCCGCCGTTTCGTCGCCGGCGCGATCGGCCCTACCAACCGTACTGCCTCGATCTCGCCCGACGTCAACAATCCCGGTTATCGCGCCGTCTCGTTCGATGATCTGCGAACTGCCTATGGCGAGCAGATCGACGGTCTGATCGACGGTGGAGCCGACATCATTCTGATCGAGACCATCTTCGATACGCTGAACGCCAAGGCTGCGATCTTCGCTTGCGAAGAGCGTTTCGAGGCAAAGGGCGTGCATCTGCCGGTAATGATCTCCGGCACGATCACCGACCTTTCCGGCCGTACCCTGTCCGGCCAGACGCCGTCGGCATTCTGGAACTCGGTCAATCATGCCAAGCCGTTCACCATCGGCCTCAACTGCGCGCTCGGTGCCGATGCGATGCGTCCGCATTTGCAGGAATTGTCGGCCGTTTCCGACACGTTTATCTGCGCTTATCCGAATGCCGGCCTGCCGAACGAATTCGGCCAGTATGACGAGACGCCGGAGATGATGGCACGTCAGGTCGAGGAATTCGCCCGTGAAGGCCTCGTCAATGTCGTCGGCGGCTGCTGCGGTTCGACGCCGGATCATATTCGGGCGTTGGCCGAAGTCGTTGCCAAATACCCGCCGCGACCGCTTCCCGAGCATGTGCCGTTCATGTCGTTGTCGGGTCTTGAGCCCTTCGTGCTGACCAAGGATATTCCCTTCGTCAACGTGGGCGAGCGCACCAATGTCACCGGGTCAGCTAAATTCCGCAAGCTGATCACTGCCGGTGACTATACAGCTGCACTCGCGGTTGCCCGCGACCAGGTGGAAAACGGCGCGCAGGTCATCGACGTCAACATGGATGAAGGCCTGATCGACAGCGAAAAGGCGATGGTCGAGTTCTTGAACCTGATCGCCGCCGAGCCGGATATCGCTCGTGTGCCTGTGATGATCGACAGCTCCAAGTTCGAGATAATCGAGGCCGGCCTCAAATGCGTGCAGGGCAAGGCGATCGTCAACTCGATCTCGCTCAAGGAAGGCGAAGAGAAGTTTTTAGCCCAGGCCAAGCTCGTCCGCCACTACGGTGCGGCGGTCGTCGTCATGGCCTTCGACGAAACGGGGCAGGCGGACAGCTATGAGCGCAAGGTCGAGATCTGCACGCGTGCCTACAAAATCCTGACGGAACAAGCGGGTTTTCCACCGGAAGACATAATCTTCGACCCAAACGTCTTCGCTGTTGCGACGGGTATCGAAGAACACAACAATTACGGTGTCGACTTCATCGAAGCGACGCGGACGATCCGTGAAAGAATGCCGCTCGTGCATATTTCAGGCGGTGTGTCCAATCTGTCCTTCTCCTTCCGCGGCAACGAGCCGGTGCGTGAGGCGATGCATGCCGTATTCCTCTACCACGCCATCCAGGCGGGCATGGATATGGGTATCGTCAATGCCGGCCAGCTGGCGGTCTATGACAATATCGATCCGGAGCTGCGCGAAGCCTGCGAAGACGTGGTGCTGAACCGCCGCGCCGACGGCACCGAGCGTCTGCTGGAAGTGGCCGAGCGGTTCCGTGGCGGCCCAGGCAGGGAAGCCAAGGTCCAGGATCTCGCCTGGCGTGAAAAGCCGGTCGAGGAGCGGCTGTCGCATGCGTTGGTCAACGGTATTACCGACTATATCGAGGCCGATACGGAAGAGGCTCGCCAGAAGGCCGAGCGCCCCCTGCATGTCATCGAAGGTCCGTTGATGGCCGGCATGAATGTGGTTGGCGATCTGTTTGGCTCGGGAAAAATGTTCCTGCCGCAGGTGGTGAAATCCGCGCGTGTGATGAAGCAGGCGGTGGCTGTTCTTCTTCCCTACATGGAAGAAGAAAAGCGCCTGAATGGCGGCGACGAACGCAAGTCTGCCGGCAAGGTGCTGATGGCGACCGTGAAGGGTGACGTGCATGATATCGGCAAGAATATTGTCGGCGTCGTGCTGGCCTGCAACAATTACGAGATCATCGACCTCGGCGTGATGGTGCCGGCAACCAAAATTCTTGAGACGGCAATCGCGGAGAAAGTCGATATCATCGGTCTTTCCGGTCTGATCACCCCGTCGCTGGACGAGATGGTGCATGTGGCGACCGAAATGGAGCGGCAGGGTTTTGATGTTCCGCTGCTGATCGGTGGCGCAACGACCAGCCGCGTCCACACCGCCGTCAAGATCCACCCGCGTTATGAAAAGGGGCAGGCGGTTTACGTCACGGATGCGTCGCGTGCCGTTGGCGTCGTCTCCTCGCTTCTCTCCGCGGAACAAAAGCCCGGTTATGTCGATGGCATTCGCGGCGAATATGCAAAGGTCGCGGCCGCTCACGCCCGCGCCGAAGCGGAAAAACAGCGCCTGCCGATCGCCCGCGCCCGCGCCAATGCGGAAAAGGTCGACTGGGCTTCCTACCAGCCGGTGAAGCCACAATTTACCGGTACCAAGGTGTTCGAGACGTATGATCTCGAGGAACTGGCGCAGTATATTGACTGGACGCCGTTCTTCCAGACTTGGGAATTGAAGGGCCGCTACCCTGCGATTCTCGAAGATGAGAAGCAGGGCGAGGCGGCGCGTCAGCTCTGGAACGATGCGCAGGCGATGCTGGAGAAGATCATCGACGAAAAATGGTTCCGGCCGCGGGCGGTGATCGGTTTCTGGCCGGCCAACGCGGTGGGCGATGATATCAAGCTGTTCACCGACGAGACGCGTTCGGAAGATCTTGCGACCTTCTATACGCTGCGCCAGCAGCTGTCGAAGCGTGACGGTCGCCCGAATGTGGCACTGGCGGATTTCGTCGCGCCGGTCGACAGCGCCAAGCGGGATTATGTCGGCGGCTTCGTTGTTACCGCGGGTATCGAGGAGGTGGCGATCGCCGAACGCTTCGAGCGGGCGAATGACGATTATTCGTCGATCCTCGTCAAAGCGCTGGCCGACCGTTTTGCCGAGGCCTTTGCCGAACGCATGCACCAGCGTGTCCGCAAGGAATTTTGGGGGTATGCCGCAGATGAGACGTTCTCGAACGAAGAGTTGATTCACGAAGAATATGCGGGTATCCGGCCTGCCCCGGGTTATCCGGCGCAGCCGGATCACACGGAGAAGGCGACGCTTTTCAGCCTCCTCGATGCAACCAATGCGACCGGCGTGGAACTGACCGAGAGCTATGCCATGTGGCCGGGTTCTTCAGTTTCCGGCCTCTATATCGGTCACCCTTCGAGCTACTATTTCGGCGTTGCCAAGGTCGAGCGTGATCAGGTCGAGGATTATGCATCGCGCAAGGGCATGGCGATCGAAGAGGTCGAGCGCTGGCTCGGTCCGGTGCTGAACTATGTACCGGGCGGCGTGTCGGCAGAGGTCGTTGAGGATGCGGCTTAAGCCTGCTTGGGTAGAGTGTGACGGACGATCGTAAATCAACACCGGCATTGCAAGGCATGCCGGTACTTATGGATTTTCGGTCACGCTCTTTCCTGCTGGCGCGTTGACGCGTCTCAGCATGCGCATGACGGGTAGTTCGATCATGATCGTGACGACATAGCAAATCGCTATGATCATGGGGAAGAGTATAGCCGCTTCCAGCCAGCCTTTCTGTGACTGCACGATCATCACGAAGATGCCGTTCAGCCAGCAGAACAGGGGGTAATGCAGGGTGTAGATCGGGTAGGACAGGGTGCCGCTGAATGTGGCCGCCGAATTCAGTCGAGACGGCAGTTTTTGCCTGGCTCCGAGAATAACCAGGAACGGCGATGCGGCAATCGTCCAGAGGGTTGCAATTCTGCCCAGCGGTATCGGTAGAACCGCGACAAGCAAAGTAAGCAGCAACAAAGCCCAAAATAATCTCTGGCCCCAAATGGTCGGGGCCTGGTCCTTTTTGAATAGATTGCCGGCCAGAATACCGAGGAAGAACGAGCCGGTTACCCGCGGGAAGCCAAGCCAGAAATTTTCCGTTGTGTCGCCGCCGTAGCCATAAGCAAGGCAGGCCACAGAAAACAGGACCAGAACGATGCAGATGGCCAGATAAAGCCGCCGGGAGAAGATTATCAGAATTACAACCCAGACGGCATTCGCGAACAGTTCGAAGAACAGTGAAAATTGCGGCCCGTTCAAGGGAAATACCTGAGGCCCGCCGAGGGATTCCGGTGCGTGCATGTAGGGGGCGGAAATCAGCGACAAGCCTGCTGCTTCGAGAACCATTAAAGCAGTCGGCGCCTCTGTCGACATAAAGCCTTTGGCGATGAGATAGCTGGCGCTGATCAAGGTCGCGAGCATGATCATTGGCCATAGCCGCAGAATTCTAATGCGAAAAAATGGCAACAGATCAGAGGGTGAGGTTATCTTGCGCTGGTAGGCAATGACCATCACGAAGCCGCTGAGACAGAAGAAAAAATCAACTGCTATGCCAGCATTCGGCATAAACCAGCGGAAATTCAGCCAATGCGCGAGGTGAAATAAAAGAACGCCGGCAGCGGCGATAAAACGTAATGCATCCAAGACCTCGTAGTGATTTCTCATGCATTTCTCGTGTTCTATATGGATTTGTGTCTGTCCTTAAATAATAATTTACATCTATTTTTGACGTCAATTCATTTTCGTTTATTTGTATTTTTTATTCCGGTGTTTTATTTGAATATAGTTCGTCGATGTCTTCGCTTTTTTGTATGTGATTGTGCTGGTTTTCGCCCGCTTTTTTCTCTCTGGGAAACGAGTGGCCATAGTTATTCAGCTACCCAGATGCAGCTTCATTGACCACCTAACAAAAAGGCCGGGAAGTTCTTGCTTCCCGGCCTTCCGATTTCAAGTCGTATCGAAATCAGTGATCACGCTTCAGCTAACCGCGCGGTCAGTTCCTCGATGCCTGCTTCGGACTCGACGGTATTGCCATGCAGCATCAGGTAGATGCCGACGCCTGTCGTCAGGGCTGCGATGAAGAGCAGGTACCACGCATGCGCCATCGGGTTGATGGCGAGTGCCGAGGTGACCGCGATCGGAGTAAGGCCACCGAAGATCGCATAGGAAACGTTGTAGGAAAAGGACAGGCCGGTAAAGCGGACGCGGGCCGGGAAGGCGCGGACCATCACGTAAGGCACTGCGCCGACGAGGCCGACGGCAAGGCCCATGATCGCATAAAGCGCGAACATGAGGGTGATCGACGTACCGGCGAAGCTGTAGAAGGCCCAGGTGGCTGCACCGAAAACCACACCTGCTACTGTGAAGAAACGGCCTGAACCGACCCGGTCGACAACGCTGCCTGCCGCCGAAGTGGCGAAGATCAGGAACAGCGTGCCGAAGCTGGTGGCGGCAAGAGACTGTTGCGCCGTGTAGCCGTAGATCTTCTGCAGCAGGGTCGCGGTCATGAGCGTGGTGACGACGATTGCCGCAGACAGAATCCAGGTCAGCAGCATAGATATGATGACGCCACGCAGGTGATCGCGCAGAACCGTTTTCAACGGCAGTTCCGGCGCAAGCGCGCGGCTTGCCTTCATCTCGGCGAAGATCGGGGTTTCCTGCAGCCAGCGACGCATCCAGACGGAAAGCAGACCGAATATGCCGCCGATGAAGAACGGAATGCGCCATGCGCCGTCGGCGATCGCTTCCGGCGAAAAGACCGTGTTGATCACGGTTGCGATCGACGAGCCGAGCAGGATGCCGAGCGACAGGCCGGATGTCAGGAAGCCACAGGCGAAGCCGACGCGACGGAATGGGACGTGTTCGGCCACGAAGGTCCAGGCGCCGGGTACTTCACCGCCGATCGCCGCTCCCTGCAGGATGCGCATAAGGACGAGAAGGATCGGTGCCATGACGCCGATGGTCGCGTAGGTCGGCATGATCGCCATGCCGAGTGTCGAAAGTGACATCAGCAGGATCGAGAAGGCGAATACCTTCTTGCGGCCGAACATGTCGCCGAAATGGGCGAGCACGATGCCGCCGAGCGGGCGGATGAGATAACCGGCGGCGAAGATGCCGAAGGTCTGGATCAGCACCAGCCATTCCGGCATATCCGGTGGGAAGAAGAGTTTTCCAATCACCGTCGCGAAAAACACGAAGATGATGAAATCATAAAATTCAAGCGCGCCGCCGAGGGCGGCGAGGCCGAGGGTTCTGAAATCCTGGGAGGTCAGGCGGCGCGGGGCGGCTCCGGAAGGAGCCGATGAGGTAATCGAAGACATTGTACTCAACTGAATGTACGGGGTGGCCTCCCGCTCAGGGAGATAGCGCCAACCGGAATGCGGCATAGGGGGCCGCATATCAAGGCTTGAAGGCGGTTTTCTCGGTCAATCCACCGGCATGGCGATGCAGTTCGGCAACAGGCCGGGTTCCAAGCTGGCGAGGCGTGGATCAGTCCTTGATCAACAGCAGGTCGCTGGCGGCAAAGCGCAGCGTGACCGTCTCGCCCGGCTGCGGCAGAGCCTTGTCCGGGGCGTTGAACATGTCGAAGGAAATCTGGTTGCCGCCGACCTGGAATTTGGTGCGCACGACAGAGCCGAGGAAGTGAGACGACACGACCGTGCCAGTCAATGCGGTGTCTCCCTTGGCGCTTTCAGACAGGGAGCCGGCTTCCGGCCGCAGCGCGACGGCAACGCTTTCGCCGCCCTTCAGGGCACCAATAGGTTCACGCAACGGTATGACGTTGTCACCGATTCGGATCGTGTTGGCTGTGGGATCGGCCACGGTGGCGTCGACGATGTTGAGCGTGCCGACGAAGGAGGCGACAAAGCGGGTGGCGGGACGATTGTAGATATCCGATGGCGTGCCGATCTGGTCTGCCCGGCCGGCATTCATGACGACGATGCGGTCCGAGATCGACAGTGCCTCTTCCTGATCGTGGGTAACAAAGACGGTGGTAATGCCGAGCTGGCGCTGGATTTGCCGGATTTCCTCACGCAGCGACACGCGGATTTTTGCGTCGAGGGCCGAGAGCGGTTCGTCGAGAAGCAGGACCTGCGGCTTTGGCGCAAGCGCACGCGCAAGTGCCACGCGCTGCTGCTGGCCGCCGGACATCTGGTAGGGATAGCGGTCTGCGAGATGTTCGAGATGAATGAGCTTCAGCATCTCTTTCACCCGCGCCTCGATCTCTGCCTTCGGCATGCCTGCGACCTTGAGGCCGAAGGCGACATTGTCGAAAACGTTCATGTTTGGGAAGAGCGCATAGGCTTGAAACACCATGCCGATATTGCGCTGGCTCGTCTTCAGTCCCGCTTGGTTCTTGCCGTTGATGGTGATCGTGCCGTCAGTCGGTGTCTCGAAGCCTGCGATCATTCGGAGGATCGTCGTCTTGCCGCAGCCGGACGGTCCGAGAAAGGAGATGAATTCGCCTTTCTCGATCGACATGTTGAAATCCTTGACGACCTGGGTCTGGCCAAAACTCTTCTTGAGGCTGTCGATGACGAGGAAGGACATGGGCGGAATTCCTTAGGCGCGGCCATTAAACACGGGAGGGCGCCATCTTGCTGAGACGGGAAACGAGCTGGATGAGGCCCATGGAAAGCCAGGTCATGGCAAAGGCGATGACGGCGAGTGCGGAGGGCTCGTAGGCCTTGTTGGCGCCGACGAGCTGCAAATAGGGGCCGAAGGCCGGGCGATTGAGAAGGGCTGCCATGGTGAACTCGCCCATGACGATGGCGAAGGTGATAAAGGCGCCGGACAGCACGCCGGACATGACATTCGGGAAGATGCAACGAAACAGGATCGTCGGCCACTTGGCGCCGAGAATTTCGGCTGCCTCCGTCAGGGTACGCACGTCGATCGTGCGCATTGCCGTGTCGACCGAGCGGTACATGTAGGGCAGCGACAGGGTGATGTAGGACATGACCAGCAGAACATTGGTTCCGAAGGTCGAGCCGGTAAACGGAATATAGGATGATGAATTGTAGAGGCGCAGGTAGCCGAAAACGATGACGATCGCCGGGATGACGAGCGGCATCAGCGTGACAAACTCGACGACGGGGCGCATCTGAGGCAGGCGCAGACGTACCCAATAGGCTGTCGGAACGACAAGCAGCATGCCGAAGGCGATGGTGAACAGCGCCATCAGGATAGAGAAACCGAAGGTCTGCTGGAACTGGACGTCGGAAAACACTGAGCCATAGGCATCGAAGGAATATTCGCCGCGGCGCATGCGCAAAGAGAATTCGAACGTGCCGAGCAGTGGTATGAAGAAATAGATGACGCCGATGGCGATGGCGAGCCAGGCGAAGAATTTGGTCATCTTCATCGTTTGCCCCTCACTTCTGCCAGCGTTCGGCGCGCATGCGCAACCAGATATAGAGAATGTTGGAGAGGCCTGTGATGACGATCATGCCGAGCGCCAGCGCATAACCGAGATTGGGATTATGCAGCACGTCGCCGCGGATCTGCGCATAAAGCAGGATCGGAACGATGTTGAGTGAGGAGCCGGTGAGCGCATAGGCCGTGGCGATGGCGCCGAAGGCGTTGGCAAAGAGCAGCAGGCTGGTGCCGAGAAGGCTCGGCCAGAGGATCGGGAAGGCCACCATCCGCCAGTATTGCCAGGTCGAAGCGCCGAGGATTTCGGAGGCCTCGCGCCATTCCTTCTTCAGGCCGTCCAGCGCAGGCGTCAGGATCAATACCATCAGCGGGATCTGGAAGAACATGTAGGTAACGGTCAGACCGACAAAGGAGAGAAGATTGAAGCCGGTCGAATAAAGGTTGAAGCCGAACCAGTCGCGCAGGAAGACCGTCACGAGGCCGGTGCGGCCTAGCGTGGCGATGAAGGCGAAGGCAAGCGGCACGCCGGCGAAATTCGAGGCGACGCCGGAAAAGGTCAGAAGGCCGGAACGGATCCAGGAGGGCAGGCCGCCGAGCACGATTGCCCAGGCGAGGAAGAAGCCGATCAACGCACCGCCGAGCGATGAGGCGAAGGAAACCTTGATGGAGATCCAGTAGGCCGACATGATCGTCGGCGTGAACAGGTCGGCGATATTCTTGAAGGTGAACTGTCCGTCCGGCGTGAAGAAGGCGCCGATGACGAGATAGAGTGTCGGGACGACCAGGAACATCAGAGCGAAGATCATGAACGGCGCGATGCCGAGCCAATCGATGACGGTACGTCTGTCGATAAAGGACGAGGATGCCGTTGCCATGAGGGAGCGCTTCTGTGGGAGAAGGAAAGAAAGCCTCCCCGCCATGAGGCGGGGAGGCTGGAGATGTTACTGTACGTTTGCGCCGACGACGCTATCCCACTTGGTGGTGATGGCGGTCTTGCCTGCAGCCTGTTCGTCGAGCGTCGGGAACTTGGCCTTCTCGTAGGCGGCTGCCGGCGGCAGGGCGTCGAGCATTTCCTTCGGGATCTTGTTGTTCTTGGCAAGATCGTTGAAGCGGATCGGGTGGCAATAGCCCTTCAGGTAGCCGAGCTGCCCTTCGTCGGAATACAGGTATTCCATCCACAGCTTGGCAGCGTTCGGGTGCGGAGCGAAGGCGGAGATCGCCTGGACGTAGACGCCGGCGACGACGCCCGTTTCCGGAACGACGACTTCGAGTGGCGGGTTGCCCTTCAGCGTGTCGCGCCAGGAGAGACCGTTATAGTCCCAGGCGATGACGATCGGGGTGGAGCCCTGAGCAAGCGAAGCGGACTTGCCGATGACAGGCACGAAATTGCCGGCCTTGTTGATTTCCGAGAAAAGCGCCAGACCGGCTTCGCCAGCCTTGGTGGCATCGGTTTCGCCACCTGCGAGACCGGCTGCGTAGACGGCTTGGACGGCCTGGTTGGAACCGCGCGGGTCACCGGCAAGCGCTACCGAATTGGCGTAGTCGGGCTTGGTCAGGTCCTTCCAGTCCTTCGGCAGTTCCTTGACGATGTCGGTGTTCACGACAAAGGAGAGGACGCCGTAATAATCGCCGTACCAGTAACCTTCGGAATCCTTGGCATCATCCGGGATCGAATCCCACGTGGATACCTTATACGGCTGGATCAGGCCCTCAGCCTTGGAGGAGGGGCCGAAGGAGAGGCCGACGTCGATCACGTCAGGCGCCTGCGGGCCGGTGTTGCCCTTGTTGGCCTTGATGGCTTCGATCTCGTCGCCCGAGCTTGCGTCCGGGTTCAGTTCGTTGACCTCGATACCGTACTTCGCCTTGAAACCGGCAATGATGTCGCCGTAACCGCACCAGCTGTGCGGCAGGGCGATGGTCGTCAGCGAGCCTTCCTTCTTGGCGGCTGCGATCAGTTCAGCACTCGGCTCGGCAAAAGCGAAGCTTGTGGATGCAACGACTGCGGCAGTCGTCAGCGAAAGCAGGCGATGAGCGTTTTTGAGCACGGAAGTCCTCCTGAGGTTTGTTCGTGTCGGCGGCGACTCGTAGAGCCGTATCGTGAACTGTATGTGACAGGCGAGGATCCGATCATCGGACCATAAGCCTCAGCTTTCAAAGCATTTTTTTCGCCATAGTCAAAAACGTCGGTCCGGCGGCTGTGGATAACCAAGCGGGAACGTCGTGGATGGAACACGGAAGGCGCAATTTGGCCAGACGAAGTGTGAAGTTCCATTTGACGACAACTTGAAAGTGAAGAATGCTGACGACAATATTTCATTTACGCTTTCCGTCCGCCGATTGGAGACTGTCGTGGTCCGGAAAATTCAGAGAAATACCTTTCAAAAGGATCAGCCGAGGGATCGCGACTGACCTGAAAGACGGCGAGGCCTCAAGGGGCGCGTTGGACAAGATCCTCCTGGGAGACGTCAGAGCTGTGTGGACCGGACACCGAAATATCGGGTCTGGCCGGTTCATGGGCGTGTCCGGCCGCTGGGGCCGGAGCCTTTGCTTTGAGCAGGAGAAGGGGAATGGAAAGTTCATCTGCTGGCGTCAGCTACAAGAAGGCCGACGCATCCTATTTCGATAAGCGTGGACTATCGCGCTATGCCGGGGTCTGGTCGCTTTGGGCGCTCGGGGTGGGCGCCGTGATTTCCGGCCATTTTTCCGGCTGGAATTTCGGTTTCGCCACCGGCGGCTGGGGTGGCATGCTGGTCGCCGGCATGATCATCGCTGTCATGTATCTGGGCCTGACCTTCTCTATCGCCGAAATGAGCCCGGCGCTACCGCATACGGGAGCGGCCTATTCCTTTGCCCGCACGGCCATGGGGCCATGGGGCGGTTTCCTCACCGGGCTTTGCGAAAACGTCGAATATGTGCTGACACCGGCCGTCATCGTCACCTTCATTACCGCGTACGTGAACTCGATCCTCGGGCTTGATCCGGTTTATTCGCCGCTTTTATGGGTCCTGTTTTATGCGGTTTTCCTGTCGCTCAACGTGTTCGGGCTGGAGCTGTCGTTCAAGGTGACGCTGGTGATCACGCTCGTTTCGCTGGCGGTGCTGGTCTTCTTCTGGATCAGCGCCATCCCGAACATGGATTTCAACCGGTGGGCGCTCAATATCGGCGTCGGGCCGGATGGTGCAGCGATCGAACTGCCGGACGGCAATGGCGACTGGTTCCCTTTCGGCATTTCCGGTGTTCTGGCGACGTTGCCTTTTGCCGTGTGGCTGTTCCTGGCGATCGAACAATTGCCGCTGGCAGCGGAGGAATCGGTCGATCCGAAGCGCGACATGCCGAAGGGCATCATTCTCGGCATCATCACCTTGATGGTGTCCGCGTTCATGATCGTGCTGCTCAATCCGTCGCTTCCGGGTGTCGGCGCCTTCCATCTCGGTTCGGCACTTGAACCATTGCTCGATGGCTTCAAGGCGGTTTATGGCGATGGTGGCGTGGTCATCCTCGGGCTTGTGGCGCTGACGGGCCTGATCGCCAGTTTCCACACGATCCTTTATGCACAGGGGCGGCAGATCTATTCGCTGTCGCGCGCCGGCTATTTCCCGACTGCGCTTTCCGTCACCCACCCCGTCTACAAGACGCCCTATGTGGCGATGATGGCGGGGGCGGCGGTCGGTCTCTCGGTCATGCTCGTCATCTGGTTCGCGCTTGGCGCGGAGCAGGGCGGGGCGGTGATCGGTGTCGTGCTGCTCAACATGGCGGTATTCGGGGCGATGTTCTCCTACATCATGCAGGCGATCTCCTTCATCATCCTGCGCAAGAAACTGCCGAATATCGAGCGGCCGTTCCGCTCGCCGCTTGGCATCCCGGGCGCTGCCCTGACGATCGGGATCGCGGTCGTGACCTTGATCTACCAGATCCAGGATCCGAACTTCTTCAAGGGTGTGGTCTGGGTCGTGGTGTGGTTTGCGGTGGCGATCGCCTATTTCGCAATCGTCGGGCGACACCGGCTGATTCTGTCGCCCGAGGAGGAATTCGCCATGGGACACAAGGAGGCGGCATCGCTCGCCTGAGCTGAAACGGAGACGAAACAGGGCGGTCGCTGATAAGGCGGCCGCTTTCTGATGCAGTGTTGCATCACTTCGATCGGATACTTGCCCTGCAATGCGGCATTAACCTTTGATTAACCATGCTTGGAAAGGATACGACCTGTTAGGCCCCATGCTTCGGGGATGCCTGCAGAGCAATGCGGCTCGTCACCTCCAGGGATGGAAAATGCCAGTCATATCTTTCGCCAATGCCAAGGGCGGCGCGGGCAAGACGACCGCAGCACTTCTGCTGGCGACCGAACTTGCCCACCAGGGCTTTCGTGTCACCATAATCGATGCCGATCCGCAGCGCTGGATCAGCCAGTGGCAGGAGACGTCCGGCAGGGTGCGCAATATCGAGGTGATCTCGGAAGTGACGATTGCCTCGCTTCACTGTCATCTGCGCGAGATGGCGCCGGTAACGGACTATTTCATCATCGATCTTGCCGGTGCACGCGATGCGCTGGTGACGACAGCGCTCGGGCTTTCCGATCATGTTTTCATCCCGGTCCAGGGATCGGCGATGGACGCCAAGGGGGCTGCGCAGATCCTCGATCTTCTGGCGTTGATGAAGGAAAAGGGAAGGCTCGATATCGCCCATTCCGTGGTGCTGACCCGGGTGACGTCGATGGTTACCACCAAGGCGCTGCTGGCGATCAAGGGACTGCTTGCAGCCAAGGGCGTCAACGTGCTGACAACGCCGATCGGCGAGCGGACAGCCTTCAAGGAATTGTTCGAGACTGGTGGCACGCTTTACAGCATGGATGCGTCGAGGGTCAGCAATGTCGAGAAGGCAAAGGGGAATGTCCGCGCCTATGCCGCGGAAGTTCTGCGGCTGATGCCGACAAGAATGACGCGCAGTGCGGCTGCCAGGCTGATAGGGCTTGGCCGCGGCGCCGCCTGACAACCACCTTCTCGATCGAATAAATATGGCCGGCTTTTGCCGGCCATTGTCGTTTCAGGCGTTGGGATAGGTGCGAGGCGCGGAGCCTCAGTCGACAAATTCAACCGTCGTGCCGGGCTTTACCATCTTGGCGAGTTCGGTGGCATCCCAGTTGGTCAGGCGGACGCAGCCGTGGCTGTTGGTCTTGCCGATCTTGGATGGTTCGGGCGTGCCGTGAATACCGTAGGTGGGCTTGGACAGCGCGATCCAGACCGTGCCGACCGGTCCATTGGGGCCCGGCGGGATTTGCAGGATCTGGGTGTTGTTGCCCTGGGTGAAGTTGATCTTCGGATTGTAGGTATAGCCCGGATCGAGCGCGATACGCTGGACCGTGTGGTTGCCGGAGGGCGACGGCGTGTCGGACGAGCCGATCGTTGCCGGATAGGCGGCAATGAGATTGCCGTCGGAACCATAGGCAAAGACCTGCTTGCGGGCCTTGTCGGCAATGATGCGCGTCACCTGACCGGTCTTCGACTGGCCCGGATTGATGACCTTGATGATCGTGCCCGGAATGGAGAAGTCGGCATTCGGGTTGAGCGCCTTGAGGTAACCTTCGTCCATGTGGAACTGTTCCGCCAGCTTTTCCGTCACCGACGTAAAGGACATGGCGGGCATCGTTGCCTTGTGAGCATAGTCTTCCGGGATCGAGGCGACATAGGGACCGGCCGCGTCGGAGGCGGTGATCGTATAGTCAACGATCGGCATCCCACCCGAATAGGTGAGCCGCTGCATGATTTCCTCGGAATTGTTCGGGTCGAGCGTTTCGCCCGTCATTTCCTGCCAGGCTGCGATCGCCTTGTTGACGTTGTCGCCGAGATGGCCGTCGATGACGCCAGGCGAAATGCCCTCGCGGTCGAGAAAGACCTGAATGGCCGCGATTTCGGCCTGCGGCTTTTTGGTCAGGGCGATCACAGGCTTGTTCGGATGCAGTTCTTCGGCCGGCGGCAGGTTCTGGTTCGGCTCGAGCGATGCTTCTTCCGGATAGCTCTGGTCAACGCCCGGCAATTCCTGCCGGTCGAGTGGCATGCGGGTGACCGAGCCGCCAATGGAGCCAGTTACCGAACCCGGTTCTTCCGGACGGTACTGGCGGTAGTCTCGATAACTGCCGCCCCGATTGTCGTAACGCGAAGGATAGGTTTCCGCCTGGCGCTGATTGCCGTATCCGCGTGGCGCTTCCGGATATTCCTGATACCGTTGCCGTTGGCCACCCTGACGCATTTCGGTTGCGACGATGTTGCCATAATTATCGAGGTAGACCCGGCGACCTGCGCCGTCGCGGCTGACGATCACGTCGCGCTGGTTCGGCACGTAGTCGAGGATTGCTCCATCGGGTGCGACGAGTACCGGGCCGTCGGAATATTGCTGGTAACGTGACTGGGCTGCCGCCGGAACGACTGACACTGCCAGAGCCGCAAGGCTGATACTGAAAAGGACGGAGCGCTTCACGTTCTCACCGATTATAATGTTGCACAATGATGTAATCGGGAATGTGGGTGCTTGGTTCCCGTTTGCTATGTGCATTGACTGACAAGCTAAATTTGACGCTTGTATGGAAAAATCCCAGTTTGCAATGAATGAATCATTAAATTCCGCTCACCTTGGGTAAACGCGTCGTGAGATTCTGGAGGAAATGTCGATGAAAAGCATTGCAGCGGCACTGGGGCCGACAGTCCATCTCGATGAAAGCTCGGTTCTGGACATCGGAAGCTGCTTCGTGAATGGAACAGATGTCGCTCCGGGGCGTGCCATTCCCGATGATGGAGATCCGCGAATCGATCACTCGCTCGAAGGTTTCCTGTTCACCTGCGGGCCAGACCATATTCGTCATCCGGAAGAGATCGAAGGGGAGGCGGATGGCAGGAAATATCCGTTGCATGGCTCTTTTTCGTCCCATCCGGCCAACATCACCTTTTGGGAGATGCAGGGCGAGGATGCTGAATGTCGCGCGCAGGTGGAGGTGAAAACCGCAGATGGCGGGCAGGCGCTGCTGGAACGCCATTGGCGGATCGACAATACGAGCGGCGAGGTGTGCCTGCATGACCGGGTGACCAATACGGGCGAAAAGCCGATGGCGCGGGTTCATATGTATCACATGAATATCGGTGCCTGGCTTTTCGATGACGCGGTGCGTCTGTCGGGCGCGATGCTGGATGGCGGAGAGATGCCGTGGAATTTCGGACCTGAACCGGGCAGTGTCTTCTGTGTGCCGGCGAGGCGGCAAGGCGACGAATGGGCCGAGGTGTCGCTCGGTCCAATTGCAGCCCTCGGCGGCTCGACGCTGAAGGTACGCTTCAAGACCGACACCCTTCCTTATCTGCAGGTTTGGCGAAACCAGAAGCAGCCGGCGCATGTGCTCGGTATAGAACCGGTTTCTCATCGCCTGGCGAGCCGAAGGGAGCTTTCGGAGGGTGGCGAGTTATCGATGCTGCACCCGGGTGAAGCTGCTGATTATGCGCTTCGTTTTGCGTTCGTCTGAGATGCGGCCATCTTCCGTTGACGCTTGTCAAACCACCGCGTAATGCTTGCGCCACAAAAAATGGAGGTTGCGCCATGGATATCCGCCAGATCGACGACGAATATTCGGTTTCCGGTCAGGTCACTGTCGAGGAATTGGACGAGGTCAAGGCGCTCGGGTTCAAATCTCTCGTCTGCAATCGTCCCGACGATGAAGAGCCTGGCCAGCCTTATTATGCCGATATCGAAGCGCGTGCGAAGGAACTCGGTCTCGAAATCCGTCACATTCCGGTCGGCCGCATGGGCCTGACACCGGAAGGCGTAACCGAGATGGCCGATGTACTGGAAGAGTTTCCGAAGCCGATGCTCGGTTTCTGCCGGTCGGGTGCCCGCTCGACCGCCATCTACGAGCAGGCCCAGCGCTTCAAGGGCTAAACGTTTTTTCGCGCATGGAGCGATTTTTCGCCCATGCTTTTTCCAAGCTCAGCATTCAGGAGCATTCCCATGAGCATCAAGCGCATCGAGCCCGGCGCCCGCATGAGCGGCGCAGTCGTACACGGCAACACCGTTTATCTCGCCGGCCAGGTCGGCGAAGGCGAAACCGTTACCGACCAGTGCAAGGACGCGCTCGCTGAAGTCGACCGTCTGCTTGCTGCTGCTGGCTCCGACAAGTCGAAGGTCCTGCAGACGATCATCTACCTCTCCGACATGTCGACCTTCGGTGAAATGAATGCCGTCTGGGAAGCTTGGATCGATCCGGCCAACCCGCCGGCCCGCGCCACGAGCGAAGCCGCTCTGGCCGCTCCGAAGTACAAGGTCGAGTTCATCGTAACCGCTGCAATCTGATAATAGGCGCCACGGATGTTGAAAGCACGTTTGCCGATGATCTTCATCGCCGTTAACATGCTGGCACCCGTGGCGCATTCTCAAGTTCTGCCTTCCGTACCCAAGGGGTCGGAGCTGGATGTTGCCGCTCAGGCCATGGTTTATGCGCGGGCTTGCGACATCCGTTACAAGCGTCCGTCCATGGTCTGGGATTCGAAGGCGCTGTTCTTGAAATACGCGAAAGGCACTTTATCCGATCCGCAGGCGGAAACGGAAAAGGCGTTCAAGTCCATACAGCGGACAACGACGCGAGCCTATGCACTGTCCGACAAGCAGATAACCGTCGAGTTTTGTACGCGGTTGGCCACGGTGTTCAAGCGTGAGCTTGGGCTCTGATTGCGGCGCGACCGGACGCTTGACGAAACCATTTGCAGAATAGTGGAAACAAAACAGGGGCCGGAATATCCAGCCCCTGTTTTCTTGTCTGATGATCAGGCTTCGCCCGGCGTCATGCCGAAAAGATAAAAGGCCGCCAGGGCGATTGCGATGAGGAAGATGACGGCGACGAAGGTCGACATCCCTCCCAGTGCTTTGCGTTTTGTTTCATTTGCCATGCCGTATCAACGACATGAACAGAATTTGGTTCCTGATTTCTTGAGCAAATGCTCAACTCTGCGACTTAACCTTTGTTGCGAATCTGGGTCAGCGTTTTTGCTGGCGTGATCGCTTCCGGATCGAGCCTGACCTCGATGATAGCAGGTTTTCCGCTTTCACGGGCGCGCAGATAGGCGGGACCGAAATCCTCGGTCCTTTCTACCAGTTCGCCATGGCCACCGAAGGCTTTGGCATAAGCGACAAAATCCGGATTGACGAGATCAGTGCCGCTGACGCGACCGGGATATTCGCGTTCCTGATGCATGCGGATCGTGCCGTAAATGCCGTTATTGACCAGAACGGTGATGATCGGAAGATTGTAGCGGACCGCCGTGATGAATTCCTGGCCGTGCATCATGAAGCAGCCATCGCCGGCGAAGCAGACCACTTCGCGCTTGGGGAACAGGTGTTTGGCAGCGACCGCGGCCGGCAGACCGTAACCCATGGATCCAGATGTCGGAGCGGACTGGGTGTTGTATTTCCGGAAGCGATGGAAGCGGTGCAGCCAGGTGGCGTAGTTGCCGGCGCCGTTGGTGAAGATCGCGTCGTACGGGGTATTCTCCTCGATCCAATCCATGATCGGCCCCATATGGACGTTGCCGGGACCGGCTTCGGGCGGCGTCGACCATTTGAGATAGGCGTCGTGCATGGCCGACTTGCGTTCGGCCCAGAGTGGCAGGGCCGGCGGCTCAAGATCACCTAGGGCCGAAACGAATTCTGCTGGTGCGGCGCAGATCGCGAGATCCGGGCGATAGAGGCGGCCGAGTTCTTCGGGATCCGGGAAGACGTGCACGAGTTTCTGTTGCGGGTAGGGGATGTCGATCAGCGTGTAGCTCGACGACGGCATTTCCGACATGCGGCTGCCGATCAGGATCAGCAGGTCGCTATCCTTGATCTCCTTTGCCAGAGCCGGATTGATGCCAATGCCGACATCGCCGGCATAGGATGGATGGAGATTGTCGAACAGCATCTGGCGGCGGAAAGAACAACCAACCGGCAGTTTGAAGCGGCTGGCGAATTCCTGGAACTCCGTTACTGCCTTTTCATTCCAGCGCGTGCCACCGAGAATGACCATCGGGCGCTGGGATTCCTTCAGCAGTTTTTCGAATTCCGCGATCTGGGATTTTCCGGGATGGCTTTCGACGCGAGTGTATGGACGCGCCTCCGGGGCTTCGACTTCCTCTACCAGCATGTCTTCCGGCAGCGTCAGAACGACAGGACCGGGGCGGCCGGAGGTGGCGACGGTGAAGGCGCGGGTGACGAATTCCGGAATGCGGCGCGCGTCGTCGATCTCGCCGACCCATTTGGCGAATTCGGTGAAGGCGCGGCGGTATTCAACTTCCTGAAAGGCTTCGCGCTCCTTCATGTCGCGGCCGATCTGGCCGACGAAAAGAATCATCGGGATTGAATCCTGCTTGGCCACATGCAGGCCGGCGGATGCATTGGTGGCGCCGGGGCCTCTCGTGACCATGCAGATGCCCGGTTCGCCGGAAAGCCTGCCCCAGCTATCGGCCATCATCGCCGCGCCGCCTTCCTGGCGGCAGACCATTACGTCGATGCCGCTTTCATACAGCGCGTCGAGAACGGCGAGGTAGCTTTCGCCTGGTACGCAGGAAACGCGTTTCACGCCATTCGCCTTCAGCGCCTCGACGATCAGTTGGCCGCCAGTCTTCATCGGTTGCTTTCCTCCTCGATATTATTCAGTTCCGCCAGAATTTCATCCGTGTGCTCGCCAACCTTGGGGCTCGGACGATGATAGGCAAGTGGGGTTTCGGAAAGCACGATCGGGCTCCTGACGCCCGGTATGATCGTGCCATCCGCCGCCTCAAGATCGATGCGCAGTCCACGTGCCTTGATCTGAGGATCCTCGAACATTTCGCCGATCGAATTGATCGGACCGACCGGGACAGCGTTCTCGCCGCAGGCGGCAAGAAGGTCGGCCTTGGTCCATTTGCTCGTCTCGGCAAGCAAAAGGCTTCTGACTTCGATACGGTGGGCGACGCGGGCCTTGTTGGTCGCGTAACGCTCATCATCGGCCACATGCTCGATGCCGAGAATGCGGCAAAAGCGCCGGAACTGGCCGTCATTGCCGACCGCGAGGATGATGTGGCCGTCATGGACGGGGATCACTTCATAAGGCGAGATGTTCGGATGGGCGTTACCGAGTTTTACCGGCGAAATGCCGGAAATCAGGTGGTTCATGTTCTGGTTCGCAAGAACCGAGGACATGACATCGAGAAGAGCCATGTCAATGAACTGGCCCTGGCCCGTCTTCATCGCGTGGATGAGCCCGCTCTGGATGGCCGTGACGGCATAGACGCCGGTGAAGATGTCGGCGATCGCCACGCCTGCCTTCATCGGCTGGCCGTCCGGTTCGCCGGTGATCGACATGAAGCCCGACATGCCCTGGACGATGTAATCGTAGCCGGCGAGGCTGGCATAGGGGCCAGCCTGACCGAAACCGGTGATCGAGCAGTAGACGAGCCTAGGATTGATGGTCTTCAGGCTCTCGTAGTCGAGGCCGTATTTCTTCAGGCCGCCAAGCTTGAAGTTTTCGATCAGCACATCGGATTGCGCGGCAAGGCGACGGATAATGGCCTGGCCTTCCTCCGTCTTCAGATCTACGGCAATGGAGCGCTTGCCGCGATTGGTGGAGTGGTAATAGGCGGCCGACAGGTTTTCGCCGTCGTTGCTCTCGACAAAGGGCGGTCCCCAGGCGCGGGTATCGTCGCCTCCTTCCGGGTTCTCCACCTTGATGACATCGGCGCCCATGTCGGCCAGCATCTGGCCCGCCCACGGACCAGCCAGCACGCGGGCCAGTTCGAGAACACGGATGCCGGTAAGCGGCGGCTTCTTGTCAGCTTTATCCATGGTCAGGGGGCTACCGATGTCGTTTCGCTTTTCGTGACGGGCTTGATCGAGGCGACGCGGCGCTCGCGCCAGATGATGTAGAGGCCGGAGCCGATGATGATGGAGATGCCCAGCCATTTGATCGGGTCGGGGAAATCGGCAAAGACAAGCCAGCCGAACAGCGTGGCCGAGACGATCTCGAAATACTGGATGGGTGCGAGCACTGAGGCGGGTGCGGCGCGATAGGCGTAAACGCTCAAGATGCCGGACAGGGCGGCGAAAGCGCCGACGCCGGCCATCCACATGAAAGTGGTGACGTCGGGCAGAGAGGGGGCGAGGAAGGCGATATCCGCCGTGTCTCCGACGAAAAGCAGGATGGCGCAGATGGGGATGCCCCAGAGTGCCATCTGGAACTGCATCGCGAAGGGCTCTTCCCTATGTGCCAATGCACGCGTCATCATGGCGAAGATGGCGACGCAAAATGCGGTGACGACGGGCAGGAGCGCGACATAACCGATTTCCTGAAAGCTTGGGCGGATGACGATCATCGCGCCGATAAAGCCGATGCCGCAGGCTGTGTAGCGGCGCCATCCGACGGTCTCCTTGAGGAAGATGCTCGACAGGATGGTGAGGATGATCGGTTCGACGAAGAAGATGGCTATCGCGTCGGCCACGGGCATGACTGCGAGTGTCGCGACGAAACAGACCATGGATATGGTGATCACTGCAGCCCGGATCGCATGATAGAAGCTCATCCGCCATGAGAAGGAGCGCCATGACCCCGCCCAGAGCACGAAGGGCAGCATGCAGAGGCCCTGAAAGACGAAGCGCGCCGCCGTTATCATCGTCGGCGAGGTGGTGGTGGTCGCAAGCTTGGAGAACACGTCGATAAGCGGTGCGACCAGCATGGCCAGCATCATCAGGCCGAGGCCGGTGGTAATGCTGGCCGTCTGTGCTACGGGGCGTGACATGGCAGGTGATGCACTCATGGTTTCGATATAGCGGGATGCGACATTCGGCGCACATGAAGAAAAGTCATGAACTCATTCCGCAGCAGCTTTGACCGGATGGACGATGCGCGCAGCCCAGTCGGCGAATTCGGCCGCGGCTTCGTTGCGCATCGTGTCGTTGAGCGTTTCATGGCGGGCATTCGGCCAGAAGCGCGTCATAACGTTGTCAAAGCCATGTCTGCGCAGATGTCCTGAAAGCCAGAGTATTGCGCGGCCCTTATCCGTCGCCGGGTCTTCTCCTCCACCCAGCAGATGGATGGGCAGGTCCTTTTGCAGCCGGTCAACAAGTTTCGGCGCGCGGAATGTCATGTCGAAGACATCGAGCCAGAGCGAGACGCTGGCGTCGAAGCCGCAGAGCGGGTCAGCGATATAGGCATCGACTTCGGCCGGATCATGGCTCAGCCAGTCGAAGGCGGTTCGGTGACCGGGAATGCTGTCCCCCCAGGCGCCGAAGGTGAGGCGGGGCAGCATGCCGCTTGGTGTGTCCGAACCTTTCAAGGCACGCTCCGCCAGAAGCAGGCCCTGGGCGGCGCGACCGGCAATGCCGGGATTGAAATTGGAGTTCCAGACCGCAATGCCGGCGAAATCGCCAGGATGATCAACGGCGGCATTCAACGCGATCAGGCCGCCCATGGAATGCCCGAACAGGATGACGGGCATGCCGGGATGTGCGGTGAGCGCCAATGTGCGGACTGCCATGAGGTCGTCGGTGACGCGGCGAATGCCATCCTTCAACGCGAATCGACCGATCGGGGCGTCCGGTGCCGTCGTTTCGCCGTGGCCGCGATGATCCCAGGCGTAGACGTGAAAACCCTGCCTCGCCATCGCTTCGGCAAAGGTACGGTAACGCCTGGAATGTTCCGCCAGTCCGTGGGAGATCAGCAGTATGCCTTTCGCCGTTTCGGCGGCAGGGACGTGGCGATAGGCGATTGCGGCACCCGTCGGGCTGGGGAAAGTCCGCATTTCCCACCCAAAATCCAAGCTCATTTCAAAACCTCTCCCGCTCTTCGCATTGCCCCGAGGCGCGTCTTCGCCTACATAGCGGCAAAACTTATTTCCCCCGGAGCTTAATTATCGATGGCACGTCAGTTCATCTATCACATGTCGGGACTGAACAAGTCCTATGGCGCCAAGAAGATCCTCGAGAACGTCAACCTGTCGTTCTACCCCGATGCCAAGATCGGTATTCTCGGCCCGAACGGCGCCGGTAAGTCGACGGTCCTTCGCATCATCGCAGGTCAGGACAAGGAATATACCGGTGAAGCCTGGCTCGCCGAAGGTGCGACCGTCGGTTACCTCGAGCAGGAACCGAAGCTCGATCCGAACAAGAACGCGTTCGAAAACGTGATGGAAGGCGTGGCCGACAAACAGGCCGTGCTCGACCGTTACAACGAACTGATGATGAACTATTCCGACGAGACGGCGGAAGAAGGCGCGAAGCTTCAGGACATCATCGACAGCCAGAACCTCTGGGACCTCGAACAGCAGGTCGAGATGGCGATGGAAGCCCTGCGCTGCCCGCCGAAGGATGCCGCGGTCGACAACCTGTCTGGTGGTGAGCGTCGCCGTATCGCGCTCTGCCGCCTGCTTCTGTCGCAGCCGGATCTTCTGCTGCTCGACGAACCGACCAACCACCTCGA
>DLSX01000213.1:12730-12883 GCA_002500765.1 Neorhizobium sp. UBA7851 | reverse complement strand
CGGCTGCGACCACCACCTCGTCCGGTGGCGCCACCCTGCCCGTCGGCATCCGCGTGGCGCAGCTCGATCTGCCGGATATCAATCTAGCCCAGGGACTGTCCGGTCGTGATTTCGCCCTTTCCCTGAAAGGTTCGATCGACGCGACAGGCCCTC
>DLSX01000213.1:0-12703 GCA_002500765.1 Neorhizobium sp. UBA7851 | reverse complement strand
AGGATGAGCCCGACGCCAAGGCGCTTGCCGACATCGTCTATGCGCCGTCCGAAAACCGCCTGACGCTGAAGGCATCCGTATCCGAACCGCAGGGCGGACTTCTC
Organism: Neorhizobium sp. UBA7851; assembly: GCA_002500765.1. Taxonomy (GTDB): domain Bacteria; phylum Pseudomonadota; class Alphaproteobacteria; order Rhizobiales; family Rhizobiaceae; genus Neorhizobium. The sequence continues at coordinate 12,599 of DLSX01000213.1, read as the reverse complement.
GCCCGCCTCCTGCGCCTGCCCGGCGCTCCCGCCGTGCAGCTTGGCCTCGACGGCGAAGGTCCCTTGTCCAACTGGACCGGCAAGCTCAGCGGACAGGTGGATGGCCAGCCGGTCATCGCGGTCGATGGACGTCATCTCCTCGTCGACAATGGCGGCCACCGTCTCGAGATCAAGGGAGGCGGCCAGCTCGCAACCCTGATGCCGCCGGCCCTGCGCGAACTTTTCGACGGCACGACCGATATCGATATCGCCGCAACCTATTCGAAATCCGGACGCGTCGATTTCCAGCGCGGCCAGCTGACCTCCGGCGCGGTGCGCATTTCGGCGAAAGGCGCATGGGATCCGAAGGGTGACAACAGCCTGACGGCGAGCTTGGCCGGAACCAAGGGACCGGTCGATGTCACCTGGCCGATCAATGGACAGCCGAGCAATTTCTCGATTGAGACGCTGAACTTCACCCTGACCGGCGCAGCCACTGCCGCTCGCTTCAATGCAACCGCCTCCTTGCCCTATGCGGAACTTCCGCAAGGCACGTTCCGGCAGATCAGGTTGCAGGCTGAAAGCGAAGACCTCGATCTCGTCGAACAGGCAGGCAGCATTCGCAGCCGTCTCACAGTGGCAGATCTGAAATTCGCCAATGCCGAAATCGGCCGCATGGTCCGCGGGCCCGTGACGCTCGATGCTCCCTTGCGCCTTGCACCACCGGCGATCGGCCTTGACGCAGCAACCTTCGAAAGCGCTGGTTTCAACGGCACCGTCAGCGGCGCTTACGATACGTCGAAACAGGCGGTCACCGGCAATTTCCGCATGTCGGCCAATCCAAGCATCCTGCCTCCCTCCCTGGCGCCGCGATTCGAAGGTGCGATCGCGACCGAGGGTTATGTCGATTTCGTCCAGGGCGGACGAATGAGCCTGGAAAACCTCGTCATCAAGTCGAATGCGCTGGAAGCCCATGGCAATATGGTCATGGAAAACGGCAACGTGTCCGGCCGGCTTGCAGGCCGCCTGCCGGATATCAAGCGCTGGCTGGGTGACGCTGAAGGAGCGGCAGGCTTCGACATCTCCGCAAAAGGCCCGTTGACCGGCGCGAATGTGAGAGCCGTCGTCAACTCCGCCGAGGCCCGTCTTGCCGGCCGCAGACTGGAAGATCTCAGCCTCGTCCTCGAAGGCACGGCAAATCCCGATGCACCGCAGGGTCGACTGACGGTCAACGGTTCGATCGACAGCAAGCCGATCCGCATCAGCAGCGATCTCGCATCCGCCAATGGCGAAACCCAGGCGCCTGCAATCAATGCCGAAATCGGCCCCAACAAGCTGACCGGCGCCTTGAGTTTCTCGCCGGAATTCATGCCGTCGGGCCAGCTCCAGTTCGATTTCCCGGATGTCTCCCTGCTTGCCGCCCTTGCCGCCCAGCAGGCGCAGGGCGACCTGAAAGGCTCCGTGACCTTCAATCGCGAAGGTCAGACGACCGGAGCCGTCATCAAGGCGAACGGTTCGGCGCTCCGTCGCGGAAATGCCGGCCTGGTAGAGCCTGCAATCGACCTGACCGTTCCGGATATCAAGACGATCGCCGCACAGGGTTCCATTCGGGCCGCCCGCCTCGGAACCGACAGCATCTTCCTTGAAGGCCTGAATGTCGGGCTGAACCACTCGGGCACGACGACCTCGATCGATCTGTCGTCCAATTACGACGGCGCGCCCCTGACCACGAAGGCCTCGATCGAAACTGCCGGCGGCCTCGCCATCGGCATTCAGAGTTTCGAGGCGACCCCGCGCAAGATCCCCGTCCGGCTCGCCAACCCGACCCGCATCGTCATCGAGAATGGTGGCGCGCGCCTGTCGGACTTCACGCTTGCGACCGGCACCGGAAGCATCGCCGTCAGCGGCACGGCCGGCTCCACCCTCGATATAGCGGCGAAGATAAACGCGCTGCCGGCAAGCCTTCTAAATACCTTCCTGCCGACGATCCACGCGGCGGGGAATATTTCCGGCACGATCAATGCAACGGGTACCAGCTCTGCTCCCGCCATACGGTATGATTTAGAATGGAGTGATGCCCAGCTTCGCCAGATGCGCGACGCTGGCATCAGTCCGTTTCGCATCTCTGCAAAAGGCACCTTCGCAGATGGCGCAGTCGCACTAGAGGAGACGCGTGTTTCCGGCGGCGGCGGCATGGAAATCACCGCCGACGGCAAGGTCCTGCTCAGCGAAAACGGCGGCCCGGCGCTGAACATCAACGCCCGCGCCAGATCCATTCCGGCAAACATCGCCAATGCCTTCGTTCCGAACCTTGGTGCGGCGGGCATGATTTCGGGCACGGTAACGGCAACCGGAACCCCTCAGGCACCCGCCGTCCGTTACGATCTGCGCTGGGACAATGCCGCCGTCAGCCAGACGACCGGCGCAGGTGTTGCCGCAGTCGACATCACCGCCGCAGGCACATTCCAGGATGGACGCGTTACCGTCGACACGCGCCTCTCCGGCGGTGGCGGGATAGCACTTTCCGGTGGCGGTTCGGCGGTGATCACCGGCGACAGGCCGCTCGATCTCAAATTCTCCGGCAGTGTGCCCTTCTCCATTCTTGCCGGTCAGCTCGCAGCACAGGGCTTCGTTCTGGAAGGCACCGGCAATGTCGACATAGCCATTCGCGGCAATTCGGCATCACCTGCGATTACCGGTACGCTTGCGACATCCGGCTCTCGCTTCATCGACGTCCGCCGCAACCTCGCTATCAATGCGCTCACCGCCAATATTGCCCTGGACGGCAGGACGGCGCGCCTGTCCGGCGTCTCCGGCTCTCTTTCCGGCGGCGGCACGGTCACGGTCGATGGCACCGTCGGCATAGAACCGGCATCCGGCTTCCCTGCAGACCTGACGATCAGGCTGGCGCAGGCGAGCTATGCGGACGGCACCCTGTTTGCCGTGACGGCGGACGGCACCTTGACATTCAAGGGTCCCGTCATGTCGGGCCCGACGCTTGGCGGCGACATCTCGTTGACCAAGGCTTCGATCACGGTTCCTGCCAAGCTGCCGACCTCGCTGCGCTCCGTCGATATCCGCCACCGCAATGCGCCGGCCGCGGTTCTGCGGCAGATGGAGGAAATCCGGCCGAAACAGGCCTCGGGCAGTTCCAACCCGATCAAGCTGGAATTGAAGGTACGCGCTCCCAACGGAATATTCGTCCGTGGCCGCGGCATCGATGCGGAACTCGGCGGAGAATTGACAATCGCCGGCACGGCGATCGCACCGCAGGTATCCGGCGGCTTCGAGATGCGCCGCGGCCGCATCATCATCCTGACAAAGCGCCTCGATTTCACCGAGGGCGACATCACCTTCGGTGGCGGCCTGATCCCGGTTCTCAACATGTCGGCAGACACGACATCAGGCTCGACCACGATCACCGTCGGCGTCACCGGAATGGCGGACGATCCGACGATTGCATTCTCCTCGGCCCCGGCCCTGCCGCAGGATGAAGTGCTGGCACAGCTGATCTTCGGCCAGTCCATGTCGCGCCTCTCGCCCCTGCAGATCGCCCAGCTGGCCGATGCCGTGAGCCAGCTTGCTGGCGGTGGTTCGACCTCGCTTCTGCAGACGCTGCGCAGCAATCTTGGCGTCGATGATCTCGACGTCAACACCGACGCGACCGGCCAGACGACGGTTTCCGTCGGCCGTTACATCAACAACCGCACCTATCTTCAGGTGGAACAGGGCGGCGAAGGCGGAGCCCAGGCGACCATCAACCTCGATGTCGGTCGCGGCGTGAAGCTGAAGGCAGGCGCCGGCACCGAAGGTGGCAAGGCCGGTATCTTCTACGAAAAGGAATATTGAGGCCTTCCGGCCTCGCCGGCGCCGCGTTTTGCGCTCGGCGATTTATGTTTGAGCAATAAACCTCCGCTAAAGTCTGCTTCGCGCGATCTGAGATTGGCCGTGATTCGGCGCCGGACCGCGACGTGATGGGGATTTGTGCCTGAATTCTTCGGGCGCGGTGATCGTCGCGCAGGCAACGGACAGCTGGGGTATTACTGATGGCGACCACGATCAATTCCACCATGTATAGCGGCGAAATGCTTGAGATCATCGCCTTCCGTCTTCACGATCAGGAATTCTGCGTCAAGACGACGACGATCCGCGAAATCCGTGGCTGGGCGCCGTCCACCCCGCTCCCGCATGCCCCCAAGGATGTCATCGGCGTCATGAACCTGCGTGGCTCGGTCATTCCGATCATCGACCTGGCTTACAAGCTCGGCATGAAGAGCACGGTCGCCAACGAGCGCAGCGCGATCGTCGTTGCGGAAGTCCACAACATGGTCATCGGCATGCTCGTCGACCGCGTCTCCGACATTCTCACCATTCCGTCGAGCCAGGTTCAGCCGGTTCCGGAAGTATCCGCCTCCTTCGACAAGTCCTTCTCGGAAGGTATCATTGCCAACGAGACCGGCATGATCTGCTTCCTGAACCTCTCCAAGATGTTCAAGGGCACCGAACTGGAAGATATCGCTGCCTGAGGCAGTCTATCGGCACAAAGGCAAGCCAAGGAGCCGCAGCGATGCGGCTCTTATTGTTTCCAGGCGAATAATTGTAGTTTTAATAAAGGCCGCATTAATTTTTTGATGTCCTAATATAAATGGAAGTTCAGCGCCTTGAAAGACAGCGCGAGCTCCATTGCAGAGATGGCAGTAGCCGCCACAAGGTTACGTCAGAGGGACACAAAATGCTGGGACTGGGCAAGGCAGCAGGTGCACGGGATGCACTTGCGGCGATATCACGATCGCAAGCAGTCATCGAATTCGACCTTGGCGGAAACATCCTGAACGCCAATCCCAATTTCTGCGAGGCGCTCGGTTACTCGCTGCAGGAGATCAAGGGCAAGCACCACCGCATCTTCTGCGAGCAGGAATACGCCGCATCCGCAGAATACAAGGCCTTCTGGGCCAATCTCGCAGCCGGCAATTTCGACGCGAAAGAATACAAGCGGATCACCAAGTCTGGCCGCGAGATCTGGATCCAGGCCTCCTACAACCCTGTTTCGCGCGGCGGCAAACCCTACAAGGTCATCAAGATCGCCACCGACATCACCGCGGCAAAGATGAAGTCCACCGAGGACGCCGCCAAACTCTCGGCCATCAGCCGCTCCCAGGCCGTCATCGAATTTTTGCCGGACGGCACGATCCTCGACGCCAACGAGAATTTCTGCGGCGGGCTTGGGTACGATATCTCGGAGATCAAGGGCAAACATCACCGGATGTTCTGCGAGCCGACCTACGCCGCCTCCAGTGAATATGCAGAATTCTGGCCGCGGCTCGCCAAAGGAGAATTCATCGCCGACGAATTCGTTCGTTACGGCAAGGGTGGTAAGGAGATCTGGATTCAGGCAGCCTATAACCCGATCACCGACCTGAATGGCAAGGTCTGCAAGGTGGTGAAATTCGCCACTGACGTAACGCCGCGTATGAGCGCGATCGGCCTGCTCGGCACCGGTCTTCGGGATCTGGCGGACGGCAAACTCGATCAGTCGATCGACACTCGCTTTGTTCCGAGCATGGAATCGACCCGCCAGGACTTCAACTCGGTTGCCGCCAAGCTGCGTGACGCCATGAAAGTGGTATCGCATAACGCCTCCGGCATCGCCTCAGCATCGACCGAGATCCGCGACGCGTCTCAGGAACTCGCAAAACGCACCGAACAGCAGGCGGCCTCGCTCGAGGAAGCAGCCGCTGCCCTCGAACAGATTACCCGCACGGTCGGCGATTCCAGCCACCGCGCCGAGGAAGCCGGACGGCTCGTCACCAACACCCGCCAGAATGCCGAACAGTCCGGCCTTGTCGTCCAGCAGGCGATTTCGGCCATGGACGAGATCGCCAAATCGTCGAACGAGATCACCAATATCATCGGCGTCATCGACGACATCGCCTTCCAGACAAACCTGCTGGCGCTGAATGCCGGCGTCGAGGCTGCCCGTGCTGGCGAGGCCGGCAAGGGGTTTGCGGTCGTGGCACAGGAAGTCCGCGAACTCGCCCAGCGCTCCGCCAAGGCCGCCAAGGAGATCAAGACGCTGATCAACACATCCAGCCATCAGGTCTCGGGCGGCGTCGAACTCGTCGGCCGCACAGGTGGCTCCTTGCGGGATATCCTCGATCAGGTCGCCAGCATCCACGAAAACGTCTCCGCCATCGTCGAGGCTTCCCGCGAACAGGCATCAAGCCTGCGCGAGATCAGCCAGGCGGTGAACCACATGGACCAGGCGACCCAGCAGAATGCCGCCATGGTGGAGGAGACAACCGCGGCGAGCCACTCGCTGGCCAGCGAGGCCCAGAGCCTGCGCGACCTGCTGATGCAGTTCGATATCGGCGAAGGCGCACGGCTCGCATCCAGGCCCGCCCCCCAAACCAATTATGCCGGCACCGCCCCTTTGCGGATGGCGCATGCCAATCTCAAGAAGGCCGCAGGCTGGGAAGAATTCTGAACTGAGACGGAAAAAGGGAGGCCGAACCGGCCTCCCTCTCCATTTTATTCCTTCGCCTCGAACGGGGCCGGCCGACGGCCCGCCCCCTGCCGCTCCAGCATCCATCCCGGATATTCCGGCAGCAGCGCACTGACCTCATCCAGCTTCTTCAGGTCGTCGGCGTCGAGTTTGACGGAAACCGCCTTCAGGTTTTCATCAAGCTGCTCGATCCGCTTGGCGCCGATGATGACACTGGTAACGAACGGCTTGGCGAGGATATAGGCAAGCGCCACCGCAGCCACGCTCGTCTCATGCTTGGCCGAAATCTCCCGCATGGCCGCGACGCAGGCCCAGGCGCGGTAATTGTCCACCGGCGGAAAATCGAATTCCTGCCGTCGTCCCTCGCCATTGCCCGGCGCGCCGGGACCATATTTGCCCGAAAGCAGGCCACCGGCGAGCGGCGACCACACCATCAGGCCGAGCTTCTCTTCCTGCATCAGAGGCACGATCTCGCGTTCCAGATCGCGGCCTGCAATCGAATAATAGGATTGCACCGTCTCGAAACGGGCAAAGCCACGCCGTTCCGAAATGCCGAGCGCCTTGGCGATCCGCCATGCGGCCCAGTTGGAGAGCCCGATGTAGCGAACCAGCCCGCGCGAAACGAGATCGTCGAGCGCCCTCAATGTCTCGTCGATCGGCGTCACCGTATCCGTCCCATGGATCTGGTAGAGATCGATATGATCGACCTGCAGCCGCTCCAGGCTTTTCTCGACCGAATCCATGATATGCCCGCGGGATGCTCCGCGGTCATTCGGCTTGTCACCCATCTGCCCCAGAAACTTGGTGGCGATGACGATATCCTTGCGGGCGACACCGAGATTGCGGATGGCCTGACCGAGAATCCGCTCCGAATTGCCGAAAGAATAGACGTCGGCCGTATCGACGAAATTGACCCCGGCCTTGATCGAACGATCGAGGATACGGTCTGCCGCATCCTGATCCACACCGGCGATCTTGCCCCACAGTGCCGCATTGTCGGCCTCACCGAAGGTCATCGTACCAAGACATAGCTCGGATACGAACAGCCCTGTATTGCCCAATTGATTGTATCGCATGAACGGCTCCATCTGGGAGATATATACATGAAATGAGAACGTGCCCCTGCCGCAGGACTGCGCAATCCGCGAAAGGCACGGAGCATCAATAACCGAGCTTCGCCGGTTTTGCAAGATAAACGGAGGAGGCTCCGCTTATAAAAATCCGCCTGACGCGAGCTTCAGGTCAAAGGTATCACGCAACGTCGGCGACGGAACCCGTTTCGATACGCCCCGCACCGGCAAAGATTTCGAAATCCTCGCCGCGCGTCAACGCCACGAGCGTCATGCCAGCTTCTTCCGCCGTGCGAATGGCAAGTGCCGTCGGCGCAGAAATCGCCACGAGCGTGGAACTGCCGAGGATCGCGGTCTTCTGCACCATCTCGACCGAGATGCGGCTGGTGACGACGACGATGCCCTGAGCACCCTGCCGCCCGGCGCGGATCACTGCCCCCGCAAGCTTGTCGAGCGCATTGTGCCGGCCGACATCCTCGCGAACGGCAATCAGGCCTTCGCCGGGAATGAAGAAACCGGCGCCGTGAACGGCATGTGTTTCGGCATGCAAAGGCTGCGCCCCGTTCAGCGCCGCCATTGCCGACGTTATATCCTTCGGCGTCAGCGCCATCAGGACATCAGCGACATCGGGCACGACACGCATCGCCTGCTCGATCGACTCGATGCCGCAAAGCCCGCATCCCACCGGACCGGCCATGTGCCGCCGTCGGGCGCGAAGCGCATCCTCCTTGTCCTCCGCCAACCGAACCTGAACATCGAGGCCTTGTCCCTCGTCCAGAACCGTGACCTCCTCGATCTCGGCCATGGAGGTTATGATACCTTCTGTCAGGCTGAAGCCGATGGCGAAATCTTCGAGATCCGCCGGCGTTCCCATCATCACCGCATGGGTGGAACCACCATAGGAAAACGCGATCGGCACTTCCTCCGGCACCGAACGCGAGCCGGCGCGGACCACGTCATTCCGGCGAATGATCTCCTGCGCGACACTGGTCGTCCTGAAGCCGGCCATCGGTTCTCCTTGATTGCTGCGGTCGGGGCGCTTATCCGCGCTCCCCTTGAAGGGCACCGATACTATGTAATGTCCCGGCCATAAATCGCCAGCCGCAGATTACCATCGCTGATGCGCAAATCTATGCCCCTGCCCTATCCAGCCCAAGCCCCCGCGCCTCATGCAGCAGGGCGGAAACCAGCGGAGTGAACGGCTCCCGGTAAGGCGCGACAAGCCCCACCATATGTTTCGCCTCCGGTTCAACGATCGGGATCATGCGAAGGCTCTTGGTGAAACCGAAGGATTTCGCGACATTGCGCGGCATGATGCTGGCCCAGCGCCCGGTCGCGACATGCGAAAGCAGCACGACCATAGAATTCGATTCCAGCATCGGCGTGATCGACACACCCGCATTGGAAAGATGCTGGTTGATGATCCGGCGGTTCTGCATGTCCGGCGTCAGCAGGCACAGCCGCATATCCGCCATCTCTGCCCACCTGACGCTCTCCCGGTCTGCATGAGGCGTCCCCTCGGCCGTCACCAGCGTATAGTTCTCGGAGTAGAGCGGAACGCTGGTCACGCGCCCGAGCGGTTCGTTGTCCAGATAGGTAATGCCGGCATCGATCTCGAAGTCGTCGAGCTGCGACAGCACCTGCAGGGAATTGCGCGAGACGATCGAGAAGGTGACGTTTGGATGCTTATGCTGAAACGGCTCGGTCAGCCGCGGTACCATCGCAAGTGCCGTCGGGATGACGGCAAGCCGGATATGCCCCGCCAGCCCCTTCTTCGCCGCCCGCATTTCCTCGCGCATCGTGCGGGCATCGCCGACGATGCGTTTTGCCCATTCCAGCACCCGCTGCCCTTCCGGCGTCAGCCCCTGATAACGGGAACCCCGCACCACGAGCTGAACGCCGAGCTGCTCTTCCAGTTGACGGATTGCGGCAGAAAGCGAAGGCTGGGCAATGCCGCACTCCTCGGCAGCGCGCCCGAAATGGCCTTCCCGCGCAAGAACGATGAAGAATTCCAGCTTGTCGATCATACCGGCGCCTACACTACCCACTCTCGATCTTGCAACCGCTTGGCTCCTTCTGCTTCCCGATCAGAGCTTTGGCGTCAGCATGTCGAAACGGTCGCGAATGGTCGAGCACGTATTCCCGCCGAGCCGCGCAATCGCATCTATCCCCGCCGGATCGACATGCAGATTTTCGTCAACGACCCCTGCGCCGTAATGCGCATAGATAATCTCACCCAGAATGATCTGCCGTGACTTGCCGAGTTCAAGTGTGACATGCCGGCGGCATTCGAAGGCGGCAGGCGCCTCCATGATATAGGGCGAGGCAACCTTCGTGCCGGGCATTGCGGTAAGCCCCGCTTCCTTCAACTCGTCCACGCCACGCGGGTATTTCGATCCGCAGACATGCATCGCTTCTGCAATCGCAAACGAGACGATGTTGACGGTGAACACTTCCGTCATGCGGATATTATGGCCGGTATCCTTGAACGACATGTCCGCGTTGTTTTCCACGCCGATGGCGAGGATGGGCGGATCGGCTGACAGGCAGTTGAAGAAACTGAACGGCGCCGCATTGAAGCCTCCGTTTTCATCGACGGTCGTCACCAGCGCGATCGGCCTGGGAATGATCGTGCCGATCATCAGCTTGTAGCGTTCACGCTCGGAAAGCGCGGTGAAATCGAATTCTCTGTGCTCGGCCTCGATGCTGGAAGCGGAATCCATGGTCAATCACATTTCCTCTGCCTGCGATCATGCCGTCGGCCACGGCCTCCCGCTGTGCCCGACATTACGATCCGGTACTATCCTCACGCCGGCAGATTGGCTGACTCTTTATCGCTCAGTCAATGCGCGACACTCACAGCCCGAGCGAGTTCGACAGATCCTTGAGCATCCGGGCGCCACGCTGCAACGCCTCGAACTCGCTCTTGTCCAGATCGGGCAGAAGATCCGCCGTGACACCCCGGGCGCCCACGACACGGGGCAACGACAAGGTTACGTTGTCGACGCCCGCCACATGCTCGGTCAGGATCGAGACGGAAAGCACCGATCCCTCGTCTCGCGTGATCGACCTGACGATCCGCGCGATACCGGCGCCGATACCGTAATAGGTCGCCCCCTTGCCCTCGATGATCTTATAGGCGGCATTGCGCACGTCGTTGTCGATCGCGGCGCGAACCTCTTCAGTCACCGGCTTGCCGAGCTGCGCGGCAAAGGACACGAGATCGGCGGCCCCTGCCACGGCCCCGGACCATGCAAGAACCTCGCTGTCGCCATGTTCGCCGATCACGAAGGCTGGGATCGACTGCGGCGAGATTTCCATGTGACGGGCGAGCAGGCTGCGGAACCGCGCCGTATCGAGGATCGTGCCCGACCCGATGACCCGTTGACGCGGCAGGCCGGAAATCTTTGCGGCGATATGGGTGATGATATCGACGGGATTGGCCGCGACCAGCAGGATCGGATCAGGCACCACCGCCAGGATTTCGCTGACGATGCTGCGAATGACGACGGCATTGCGCTCCAGAAGCTCAAGCCGGGTTTCGCCTGGGCGTTGCCCGACACCGGCAGAAAGAACCACGATGCCGGCTCCGGCCAGATCTGCATAACCGCCGGCCCTAACCCGCGTGGCCGACATGAACGGCACGGCATGCGAGATGTCTTCCGCCTGCGCCACCGCCAAGGCCTGGTTCTTGTCCACGAACACGATCTCGTTGGCATAACCGGCAATCGCCAGCGCAAAGCCCGCCGAACTGCCCACCATGCCCGCGCCGACAATACCGATCTTCATCGCAATCACTCCATGAAATGCGACAACCATAGCAGGTCGGCATCACCACGCCATGGCGAAATCAGCCGACCCGTGTGGCGCAAAGACGCTTCTCATCCAGCACGATGCCAAGCCCCGGCGCTTCGCCTAGTTCCAGCCAGCCATTTTGGTGTTTGAGCGGCGAAACCATAGGGTAATCGCGCCGCGCCGCGCTCCATTCCGGATTGTCGTGAGGGTATTCGAGAAAGGGAGCGTCACCCGCCCCCGCCGTCAGATGTGCGTTGGCGAGAACTCCGATCCCATTCGTCCAGCTGTGGGGCGTGAACATCACACCCGCCTCGCGAGCCTGGTAGACGAGCCGCCGGCAGCCGGTAATGCCGCCGACCAGCGCCACATCCGGCTGGATCACGTCGAAGGTACGCTCCTCGATGATATCACGGAATTCATAAAGCTCGCGGGTCATCTCGCCACCGGCAATCCTCACCGAGGTCGCCTCCTTCAAGGCCTTCATGCCTTTGCGGTCGGAACGGAACAGCGGCTCCTCCATCCAGTAGATACCGAGCCCTTCCAGCTCCTTCGCCACCGCAAGCGCGTCCTTGAAGGTCCATGGCAGCGTCGTGTCCCAGGGCATACGCCAGCCCTGGTTACAGTCCACCATCAATTCCAGCTTCGGCCCGACCCGCGCCCTGATCGCCTCCAGCGCTTTCACATCGTCACGCCAGCTGGTCCGCCCACCGGCGGACGACGAAAACCGCACCTTCATCGCCGGAAAACCTTCGGCAATATAACGCTCCGCCTGATCCGCCATTGCCGACGGGTCGCGCAGCACGCCGGAAGACGCATAGAGCCTTACCCTGTCGGACCGGCCGCCGAGCATCCGCCAGACAGGCTCACCGGTGATCTTGCCGGACAGATCCCACAGCGCCAGATCCAGCGGCCAGCAGCGGCCATAGTGGAAATTGATATGCGACAGAACCTCGTAATGCCGCTCCAGATGCCGCGGATCCTGCCCGATAAACAGATCCTCGTGCCCCTCGAACCCTTTCATCAGGTCACCCGAGCCGATCCCCTCGCGGCCTTCGTCATCCTTCACCCTGACGATCGTCGCATCGAAATGCCGCCGCGCCCGCCCGTCCCAGCTTGCCTTGAACGGCGGATCGAGAGGGAGACGGTGGTGGGAAATGTCGATGGATGTGATGCGGGTCATGGCTTTCTCCTCCCTGATCTGCCGTGCGATGTGTCCCAAGATGCCTCGGCGCAGCCCCTCATCCGCCTGCCGG
>DLSX01000245.1 GCA_002500765.1 Neorhizobium sp. UBA7851 | reverse complement strand
GCGCTCCAGCAGCATTTCTTCCATCAGCCGCAGGCTTAACGGGAACCGGAAATACAGCCAGACGGCATGGGCGATGATATGCGGTGGGAAACGGTGGTTCTTGTAGCTTATGGTCGGCGTGCTCATCACGTCCGGTTATCCGTCAACCGTTAAGCCACGAACAACGTGACAACGCCCTGCAAGTTCCTGTTTAGCAACAGGAATAGGTAATTTTCGCCATCAAGACGCGGCCCGTAGTTCCGACTGGACAAGTGACACCCACATGGTCGCAGCAAGCGGAAGAACGGCGTCGTTGAAATCATACTTGGAAGAGTGGAGGCCGGGATTTTCTCCTGACGAACGACCAGCTCCAAGCCAGAAGTAGCAGCCAGGCTGTTCTTGAAGCATGAACGCGAAGTCTTCAGCCGCCATGCTGGGGAGGGCATCGACGATGGTCAGGCCTGGCAATGTTGCTGCAACCTCTTTCACGACAGCAGCTTGGTGGGCATCATTGATAGTGGCCGGATATCGGATAAAGTAATCGACAGCAGCGTGGCACCCAAGACCCTCAGCGATCGAAGCGGAGACCTGCTTGACCCGCTGCTGGATGCGCTCTCCGATCTCCTCGTCAAACCAACGAGTAGTGCCTCGAAGGACGACTTCTTCCGGGATTACGTTCCAAGCGTCGCCACCATGTATTTGTGTGACAGAAACCACCGCAGATTCGAGCGGTGAAACATTCCGGCTGGAGATGGTCTGAAGCGCAGAAACGATCTGTGAAGCGGCAACCACGGGATCAGCGCCTTCGTGTGGCATCGCGCCGTGGGCTCCCCTACCCCTAACGACGATCTCAAAGGTCGCGAATGCTGCCATCATCTGATCGGGTCGAGCGACGATTGAACCCAAGGGCAAAGCTGGCCAATTATGCATCCCAAAGACTGCGTCCACCTTGTAGTCTTTGAAAAGACCATCCTCAATCATCGCGCGGGCTCCGCCCTCATTTTCCTCAGCTGGCTGGAATATGAATGTAACGGTACCGTCGAACTCAATGCCTCGCAGGGCACGGGCCGCTGCGAGTGCTGACGCGACGTGTCCGTCGTGCCCACAGGCATGCATGATGCCGGGCTTCTTCGAGGCGTAAGGAAGCGAAGTGCTCTCCACGATCGGTAGGGCATCCATGTCAGCCCGAATACCTATCGAGCGGTTCGACGAGCCTTTTCTAAGGGTTCCGACAACGCCAGTCTTTCCATAACCCGACGCGATTTCGTACCCCCATTCGAAGAGCTTCGACGAAATGAAGGCGGACGTCTGTTTCTCGTCGAACCCAAGCTCAGGGTTTTCGTGCAGATGTTGACGCCAGCGGATTGCTTCTTCAACATGATCGTTTGAAAGCGTGTACCCCATCCTCAGCTCCTTGTTATAGTCAGTATCAGCACTTAGCGATCACGGTGCCAGCTGGGCAAGCAAACGAGTAGGGAAACAGTGACCTTGGTGCGGCTGGGGCGGAGAACGACCCTTTGTCCGGCATCAGCAAGGGATAGTCCCTTGGGTCGAGGGCCATCGGAACCTTCATCCCGAAGTTCAAGAGATGGCGCCCCCGGATCGAAAGATTTCTGCCTCCAACCTCAGCCGTACCCCCATGTTGAGCGGCGACTACGCATCTCGTGTAAGGCCTCGTGGATTCTCTTATAGCATGGCCGAGCGAAAAACTGTGGGCGAGGCACCAGCTCCTCCTGATCATCGACGATATGGCGGATCAGGGCCACACAGCAAGTGACATAGGTTCAAGGTTTGTCACATCGGGTGACAGCATTGCTCCAAAGCCCGGGACGGAAAGTGAGCCAATATGAGCGTCACCTCGGCTCAGACGCAGGCGCACGCGGCCATCCTGCCGGTGGTAGAGATCGGGATGTGCCGTAAGGAAAGCTTCGGCCTCGGCCTGAGGGCGATTATCGAATCCGTCGATGAAATGATGTGCGTTCTTTTCGACATGCGGCAGTCCGAGCCAGCTGACCAGTGCGAGGTCTTGCTGCAGCGAGATGCCGGGCTCGCAGGTGAGGTCTTCGGCGGATAGAAAATAGCGGCCAGGTTCCTGTTGGTTCCATACCTGCGCGCGCCCGGCGTTCAGGATGGATTTGTAAAGACCCTTGCAGACCTTTGACGAGACACCTGTGTAACCAAGCGACCGGGCATGCGGAAAAGCGTCAAGCGTACCATCGGATTCATTAATGATAACTGGAATGCAAGCGGCAAGGGCGCTGATCGGCTGCTCCAGGGTGCGGTCTCGGCGGATCGGCTGTTCGAGGCACAGGATTGTTCGGGCGAAACGGTGCAGGGCGGGATCGGCGCTGAGGTGAGCGAAGAAGGCCGCGATACTATCGCCATCCTCAAACTGCTCGTTGCCGTCAAGCGTGACGCGATAATCGATCCCGCTTGCGTCCAGAAGTGCAGTGATCCGGCGTATGCGATCGAGATCGACCTCAGGATCGCCGCCAATCTTGATCTTGTAATACCGGCAGCCATAGGTGGCGATGACTTCTGAGAGCGTCTCAGGCAGGCCATCATTGACCCCGCTTTCCTGATCGGCCGCAACCAGCGGGTCGACAAGGCCGACAGTGTGGCGGATTGCGATGGATGATGCGGGGCGCAGCGAAGCAAGGAAGGCATCAATATCAAAGCCTGCAAGCTCGGGTGTCAGGACGCCAATGCGAATACCGGCAAGATTGGCCGACATGGCATCGGCAAAGCTCATGGCCTCGACGCGGCAGAGGGCATCGAAGACGGCGCGGTCGAGCATGGCCATGCCAAAACTGGCGATCAGCGGATTAAGGGCTTCGGCTGTGCAAGCGGTAACCAGCGGCGTGTAATTTTCTTCGAACAACCCGTAAGCTGTTTGCGGACCGGAGGCGCGATAGGCCTCAGCTGCAAGCTCGATAGAGCGGCGCAACTGGTGGTGATTTTGATTGTCCGTCAGCCCCAGGTTCTTGTCAAACCACTTGGCACTCAGCGCTTCTGCCGACCAGCCGATAGCTTCGCGTCCGTCCTCAAGCCTGATACGGGCCGAAACAATAGCTTGACGACCACCGGTTGCAGTCTTGACGCCAAAGCGAAAAGGGATACGCAGCCGATAAGGCCGTTCGAAACAGGTGACATCAAGAATGTTCAGCCGCGGCGCGATCATGCCGGGACGAATTTCGGGTCATTGGCACCCTGACGACCGGTGAATATGTCGTAAATTTTCAGCGACAACGCCCCGAACTCGGCGGTGGCGCGGCTTTCAACCGTGCGCGGTCGCGGCATTTCGATATCGAGGATCGTATCAATCCGCCCCGGACGCGGTGACATGATCACTACGCGGTCGGAAAGAAACACCGCTTCAGGGATCGAATGAGTTACAAAAAGCACCGTCTTACGGGTGTCGGATTTTCTGAAGTCCTGCGAGACAGCGTTCCCGCAGCCGTGCTGGCGACCCGCCAGCTTTCCTCCATCTGCCCATCATCGGCGACGATCATGAAGCTTATCAGGCCGCCGACCTAACCACGGACCACAACCATGACCGATAAGACCTACAACGTGCTCTTCCTCTGCACGGGCAATTCCGCTCGTTCTATTCTCGCCGAATCCATCCTCAACAAGGAAGGTGGCGGACGATTCAAAGCCTTCTCCGCCGGCAGCCAGCCCAAGGGCGAAGTCAATCCACATGCCCTGAAGGAGCTGGAAGCGTTGGGCTATCCATCGACGGGCTTCTCGTCGAAGAGCTGGGATGTGTTCGCGGAGCCCGGCGCGCCGCAGATCGATTTCATCTTCACCGTCTGCGACAGCGCCGCCGGCGAAGCCTGTCCCGTCTGGATCGGCCATCCGATGACCGCCCATTGGGGTGTCGAAGACCCTGCCGCCGTCACGGGATCGGACGTCGAGATCCAGCGTGCCTTCGCACAGGCCGCGCGTTTCCTCAAGGACCGGATTGCCGCGTTCGTCAGCCTGCCGCTGGCATCCATCGATCACATGGCTCTGGAGACGAAGCTTCGCCAGATCGGTGCTATGGAAGGTTCGACATCGCCGCAGTGGAAGTCCGCCTGATGTCCACGTTCGAGCGCTATCTGACCATCTGGGTATTCCTGTGCATCGTCGCCGGTGTCGCCCTCGGCCATCTCATGCCCGGCCTCTTTCAGATCATCGGCGCGGCCGAGGTCGCCAAGGTGAACATTCCCGTCGCGATCCTGATCTGGCTGATGATCATTCCGATGCTGCTCAAGATCGATTTCCGGTCTCTGGCGCAGGTCGGCACGTACTGGCGCGGTATCGGCGTGACCTTGTTCATCAACTGGGCCGTCAAGCCGTTCTCCATGGCACTGCTCGGATGGCTTTTCATCGGTTGGCTGTTCCGCCCATACCTGCCTGCCGACCAGATCGACTCCTATATCGCAGGGCTGATCATTCTCGCCGCGGCTCCCTGCACCGCTATGGTGTTCGTCTGGAGCAACCTGACGCGCGGGGAGCCATTGTTCACGCTGTCTCAGGTCGCGTTGAACGATGCCATCATGGTCGTCGCCTTTGCTCCGATCGTAGGCTTGCTGCTCGGCCTCTCCGCGATCACCGTGCCTTGGGATACGCTCGTTCTTTCCGTCGCCCTCTATATCGTCGTGCCCGTCATTATCGCGCAGGTCATCCGCCGCCGCCTCACGGTTGGCGGTACGACGCAGGCACTGGATGGCGTGCTGGCAAGGTTGCAGCCGATCTCACTGGTGGCGCTGCTTGCGACGCTGGTTCTGCTCTTCGCCTTTCAGGGCGAGCAGATCATCGCTCAGCCCGCCGTCATCGGCTTGCTCGCCGTGCCGATCCTGATCCAAGTCTATCTGAACTCCGGGCTTGCTTATCTGCTCAACCGGATGACCGGCGAACGGCATTGCGTTGCCGGGCCATCGGCTCTGATCGGCGCCAGCAATTTCTTCGAGCTTGCGGTTGCTGCCGCCATCAGCCTGTTCGGCTTCCAGTCCGGCGCAGCACTCGCCACCGTCGTTGGCGTGCTCATCGAGGTTCCGGTCATGCTCTCGGTCGTCTGGATCGTGAACCGCTCGAAGGACTGGTACGAGGCCGCCCCCGCCGTCTCCAGAACCACCGTTACCGAAAGGCACTGACCATGGACGCGACCATCTATCACAACCCCGCCTGCGGGACGTCCCGCAACACGCTAGCGCTGATCCGCGCTGCCGGCATCGAACCTGCTGTCATTGAGTATCTGCTGAATCCGCCGACGCGCGAGCAGCTTGCGACGATGATCGCGGACGCTGGCTTGAACGTTCGGGAAGCCATTCGCGAGAAAGGCACGCCTTATGCCGAACTCGGTCTGGACAACCCAGACCTGACTGACGAGCAGTTGCTTGACGCGATGATCGCAACGCCGATCCTGATCAATCGCCCCTTCGTCGTGACACCGCTCGGCACCCGGCTCGCCCGTCCGTCCGAGGCGGTGCTCGACATCCTGCCCGACACCTTCAGGGGATCGTTCTTCAAGGAGGACGGTGAACAGATCCTCGACCAGGAAGGAAAGCGCATTGCCTGACACTTTCCCAGCACTGCAGGACGATCACCTATATTCGACAGATCTCGATGCCCTGCGTCCGGCGTTCTCAACGCATAAGCCGCGCATCCTGATCCTCTACGGCTCGCTGCGTGAGGTGTCGTATAGCCGCCTGCTCGCATTCGAGGTCCGCCGGCTGCTCGAACGCCTTGGATGCGAGATTCGTATCTTTGACCCGAAGGGCCTGCCGCTCCCTGACGAAGCGCCGGCGAGCCACCCGAAGGTGCAAGAATTGCGCGATCTTTCGCAATGGTCGGAAGGGCAGGTCTGGGTGAGCCCGGAACGCCACGGCGCGATGACCGGGATAATGAAGTCCCAGATCGACTGGATTCCACTCTCGGTCGGATCGGTCCGGCCGACGCAGGGCAAAACGCTTGCCGTTATGGAGGTGTCTGGCGGTAGCCAGTCCTTCAATGCAGTGAACCAGATGCGCATTCTCGGCCGCTGGATGCGGATGATCACCATCCCGAACCAATCCTCGGTCGCCAAAGCCTATCAGGAGTTCGACGCCGATGGCCGGATGAAGCCCTCGTCCTACTACGACCGGGTGGTGGATGTCTGTGAGGAGCTGGTGAAGTTCACCATCCTCACGCGCGACGCCTCCGCCTACCTCACCGACCGCTACAGCGAGCGGAAAGAGCAAACGGCCGAGCTTGAGAAGCGCGTGTCGTTGCGGTCAATTTGATGGGCTCGCGGTGGCGACAGCGTCCGTTTGACCGCTGTCGCCACCGTGAAAAGGCTCCGAACCCAAATGGGGCAGATGGCTGCTCCGATGACGAGCAGACGCGCGAAGCACGGCATATGCCCCGAGTCCCTCCCGGGTTCATGTTCCTAGTGCATCGGCGTAGGCCCCTTTCTTCAACTCAGGCGGCAAGATGTTGATCAAAGAAATTGGTCATCTTGTCGAACGGGATTACATCCAGCTTGTCATAGAGATCGGTGTGATTGGCGCCGGGAATGATCATCAGTTCCTTCGGCTCTGCCGCGTTCGCAAAGGCCGTCTCGCTGAAATAGCGCGAATGGGCCTTTTCGCCGTGGATCAACAGCATCGGACGCGGGGAAATCTCCCCGATGTAGCTCAGGATCGGCATGTTCATGAAGGACAACGGGGTCGTGAGCGTCCAGGAGCCGTTCGAGTTGATCGCCCGCGGATGGAAGCCGCGCGGCGTCTTGTAGTAGTCGGCGTATTCCACGACGAATTGCGGCTCGCCGCCCTTCAGCTCAAGGGAAACCGGACCATAGGCGGGCGTGCCCTTTTCCGCATCTTCCCAGCGCTGCCGGCTCAACTGTTCCAGCGTCTGCGCGCGTTGCTCCGCGGTCGTGCTGTCGTTGTAGCCTTTCGACATGACGCGGGTCATGTCGTACATGGTGCTGGCGACGACGGCCTTGACGCGCTTGTCGGAAGCTGCGGCATTCAATGCCATGCCGCCCCAGCCGCAAATGCCGATGATGCCGATCCGCTCACGGTCGACGGAAGGCTGCAGGCCGAGATAGTCGACGGCGGCGCTGAAATCCTCGGTGTTGATGTCCGGAGAAGCGACGTTGCGGGGCTCGCCGCCGCTTTCACCGGTAAAGGATGGATCAAAGGCCAGCGTGACAAAACCGCGCTCGGCCATGGTCTGCGCGTAAAGACCGGAGGATTGTTCCTTGACCGCGCCGAACGGGCCGCTGACGGCAATCGCCGCAAGCCGCTTTTCGGCACGGTCCTTCGGCAGATAGAGATCGCCCGTCAGGGTGATGCCGTACCGATTCTTGAACGTGACCTTCTGATGGTCGATCTTTTCGCTTTTGGGAAAAACCTTGTCCCATTCTTCTGACATGGTCTGAGCCTCTGTGTTGGAGATATTGAAAAGTGACGCCGCACTGAGCGCGGCCATGCCGGCGCCGGTCAGCTTCAGGACTTCGCGGCGACGAAGGGATGAACCGGACGCGTGCCCTGCCCCGGCTCCGGGTTTGTCGTGCTTTTGCATACCTGTTTCCTTTCTTCCGCCGAATATGGGCCACGCGGAAAAGGCGCACTAGATGGTCGATGTTGCTTGCAGTTATGAGGGGAGATCATCAATCGGGCCGAGATGGAGAGCCACCAGCGCGAGCACTGTCCTTGCGCTGAACGGTGACCCAAGCATCAGATAATGGGCAGCCCCCCGTCCAATTGTTTCATGAGGGATGTTCATGAAACTTATTCGACAAACGCGCCTAATCCGGTCCGCGCCAGACCCTACATTGACGGGGCCAGAACATGAGCCACGCAGACTTGGAAGGATCTGACATGAAGCGCCTCGCCGCAATTCTGATAACCGCCGGCCTCACGACGGGGCCTGCACTTGCCCAGGAAAGGACATCGATAATGGCGGACGACATTCAACGGGTTGCCCCAGCGCTTGGGGCCTACACACAGGAGGGATGGAAGGCTCCCGCTCCCC
>DLSX01000031.1 GCA_002500765.1 Neorhizobium sp. UBA7851 | reverse complement strand
GACAGCCGCGATCGGCTCCTTCGTTGCCGGCCTGATCGCGACGCTGGCGCTTGCCTTCATCGCGCCTTACATCGTCAAGCTGGCGCTGGTCTTCGGCCCTCGCGAATATTTCGCGCTGATGGTTCTCGCTTTCGTCACCGTCTCGTCCGCCTTCGGCAATTCGACGCTGCGCGGCCTCACCTCGCTGTTCATCGGTCTTGCCCTGTCGCTCGTCGGCATCGACCAGCTGACCGGCCAGAACCGCCTCTCCTTCGGCGTGCCGGACCTGCTCGACGGTATCGAGGTCACGACCATGGCGGTCGCGATGTTCGCTATCGGCGAGACGCTGTTCATCGCGGCCCAGGGCGCACAGGCACCCGATAAGGTGGAAGCGATCAAGGGCTCGGTCTGGATGACGGCATCGGACTGGGCACGCTCGTGGAAAGCCTGGCTGCGCGGCACTGTGATCGGCTTTCCGATCGGCGCGATGCCGGCTGGCGGCGCTGAAATCGGGACGTTTCTCTCCTATGCGACGGAAAAGAAACTCTCAAAGCATCCGGAAGAATTCGGCAATGGTGCCATCGAAGGCGTCGCCGGACCGGAAGCCGCCAACAATGCTTCTGCTGCCGGCACACTCGTGCCGCTCCTGACGCTCGGCCTGCCGACGTCTGCAACGGCCGCGATCATGCTTGCCGGTTTCCAGCAATACGGCCTGCAGCCCGGCCCGCTTCTGTTTGCGACCAATCCGCAGCTCGTCTGGGGCTTGATCGCATCGCTCTTGATCGCCAACCTGATGCTGCTAGTTTTGAACCTGCCGCTGGTCGGCCTGTGGGTGAAGCTGCTGACCATCCCGAAGCCATGGCTCTACGCCGGTATTCTGGTGTTTGCGACGCTCGGCACGATCGGCGCCAATCCGTCGGTATTCGAACTCGGCATGTTGCTGGCCTTCGGCCTCGTCGCGTACATCATGCGCGTGTTCGACTATCCGATTGCGCCAGTCATCGTCGGCCTGATCCTCGGCCCACTGGCGGAACAGCAGCTGCGCCGGGCGCTGTCGATCAGCCAGGGTGACTTCACCGTGCTGTTCACCTCGCCGATCGCCGCCGTCTTGCTGTTCATCGCAGCGCTAGCGCTGATCCTGCCACTCGTGCTGCGCATGCGTGGCCGTGGCGACGTGCTGACCCAGATGGCAGCCAGCGAAGACTGAACAAGTCCTCCCAGGACGAAAAAGCCCGGCACTTCGAGAAAGAGGTGCCGGGCTTTTTTATGTGTGCCTCGGGTGAAGCGTCAGTGGCCGAACACCGACCAGCCGGTCCGATCCGCCAGCATTTCCAGCGCCAGCGACCCGACCAGCGAATTGCCGTTATGATTGAGACCCGGCGACCAGACCGCGATCGAGGCGCGGCCCGGTGCGACCGCCATGATGCCGCCGCCGACGCCGCTCTTGCCGGGCAAGCCGACCCGATAGGCGAATTCGCCGGAACCGTCAT
Source organism: Neorhizobium sp. UBA7851 (assembly GCA_002500765.1). GTDB lineage: Bacteria > Pseudomonadota > Alphaproteobacteria > Rhizobiales > Rhizobiaceae > Neorhizobium. Next base: position 30,013 of record DLSX01000031.1, on the reverse strand, counting down.
AATGGCCGCAGGTCAGCATCAGGGCATTGATGCGCCGTGCCCTCTGCCTCGAGACGACGGTATGCCCGGTCATCGGATTGCGGCCATTGGCCGCCAGAAACAGGCCCGCTTTGGCAAGCTGGGTGCAGGTCATGGCGATGGCGCAATGATGGAAATAGACGCCGAGCACATGTTCGACCGGATGGGTGAGCTTGCCGAAAGAGCGCATGAAATTGGCGAGCGCGAAATTGCGGTATCCGGTCGCCTCTTCCGACTTCGCCACGGCGGGATCGATGGCGATCTCCTCGTCATCCGCCAGATAACGGACAAAGCGGAGGATTTCGCCGATCGCTTCGCGTGGTGTATGGCCGGCAAGTACGAGATCGCTGACGGCAATCGCACCGGCATTGATGAACGGATTGCGCGGCTTGCCTTCCTCCTGCTCCAGCTGGACGATGGAGTTGAAGGCCGAACCCGAAGGCTCCCGGCCGACGCGGTTCCAGGTCGTTTCGCCATGCTTGCCGAGAGCCAGCGTCAGGGTGAAGACCTTCGACACGCTCTGGATCGAAAACGGCTCGTTGCAATCCCCGGCGCTATGAACCTTGCCATCGACGGTGACGACCGCGATGCCGAATTTCTTCGGATCGACATGGGCGAGTTGGGGGATGTAATCGGCCACCTTGCCTTCACCCAGCCGCTTCTGCAGCTTCACATGAATTTCGTCGACGATTGCCTGCAGGTCGGCTGTCATTGCGGCTCCGGGAACAATGCTTTTGAAACACCTAGAGTGTTTTAAGGCCCGATGAAAAGCCCCTATTCGTCGGCGCTGCCGGAAAGGTGATTGCTGGCGGAGGCCTTGACCGCGCCGATCTCGCTCCAGAGCGAAGCGACCATGTCCGGATCGACATCCGCCATGATTTCGCGAAGCCAACGTTCGTGCGCTGCGGCCATGCCGGTGAAGAAATCGACACCCGATGGCGTCAGCCTTGCCACGGTCACACGGCGGTCGGCATGCGGCGTGACGCGCTCCACATACCCATCCGCTTCCAGCCGTTCGACCAGACCGGTGACATTACCGTTCGTCACCATGGTGCGTTTCGACAACTCACCGAGCCGCAGGCCTTCCCGCTCCCGATAAAGCTGCGCCAGAAGGTCGAATTGCGGCAGCGTGGCACCGAATTCGGCGCGCAGGCGGCGGCGGATCTCGTTGGTAATCAGCTTGGTGGTCGAGAGCATGCGCAGCCACAGCCGCGTCTCCGGCTTGTTGTTGCCGTGGGCGTCATGAACGATAAGCTCGAGATCCGCGCTTGCCGCTTCCATTGTCATACTCCGAGATAGCGATCCTGGACGTCGGCTGATACTTCGCCGCTTAGTCCCTGCCAGACGCTTCGCCCGTTTTCGAGGATGACGCAACGGTCCGCAACCGGCAAAAGCTCCGAAAGCGTCTTGTCCACCACGAGAATGGAGAGACCTTCCGCCTTCAGCTGCCGGATCGCCCGCCAGATATCCTGCCGGATCACCGGGGCAAGCCCCTCCGTCGCCTCGTCGAGAATGAGCAGCCGCGGGTTGGTCATCAGTGCGCGGCCGATCGCCAGCATCTGCTGTTCGCCACCCGAGAGCGATTTCGACATCTGCGCATGCCGCTCTTCCAGCCGGGGGAAAAGCGCATTGACCTTTGCGAGCGTCCACTCGCCGGGCCTTGCCGCCGCCACGAGATTTTCATGGACGGAAAGATTGGGAAAACAGCGCCGTCCTTCCGGCACCAGACCGACGCCAAGCCGCGCCACCTTGTAAGGCGCCATCCGCTCGGTGCTTCTGCCGCCGAAAAAGATACGGCCGGTCTTCGGGGCCATGAGGTTGCAGATCGACTTGATCGTCGTCGACTTGCCCATGCCGTTGCGACCCATCAGCGCCACGACCTCGCCTTCATCCACGCGGAACTCGACGCCGAAAAGCGCCTGGCTCGCGCCGTAATAGGTGGTGATGTCCTGAATATCCAAAAGCATCAGGCGTGATCCCCCAGATAGGCGGTGCGCACCGTCGGATTGCTGCGGATCTCATCCACCGTACCGGTCGCGATCACCTTGCCGTAGACGAGAACCGAGATCCGGTCGGCGAGCGCGAAGACAGCATCCATGTCGTGTTCGACCAGCAGGATCGGCGCTTCGCGGCGCAGTGCATCGAGAAAGCCGGTCAGCTTCTTCGATCCTTCCGGTCCCATGCCCGCCATCGGCTCGTCGAGCAGAAAGGCTTTCGACTGCAGCGCCAGCGCCATGGCGATTTCCAGCTGGCGGCGCTCGCCATGGGAAAGCTCGGCTGCCGGCAGGCGGGCGCGGTCGGCAAGACCTACTCTTTCCAGGATCGCCATCGCCGGATCGACAAGCGAGCGATCCCGCATCACCGGCCTGAAAAAGCCGAAGCTCGATCCCTGCTTCGCCTGCACGGCCAGCATGACGTTCCTCAGCGCCGAAAATTCCGGCGCCAGCGACGAGACCTGAAAGGTCCGGCCGAGGCCTTTTTGCGCGCGCTGCGCGGTATTCAGCCCGCCGATATCCTCACCGGCAAACCGGATCGTGCCACTATCGGGCCTCACTGTGCCGCAGATCTGGTGGATCAGCGTCGACTTGCCTGCACCGTTCGGGCCGATCAGCGCATGGATTTCGCCCGGCCGAAGATCGATCGAAACGCCATCGGTTGCCCTCAGAGCGCCGAACGATTTGGTAAGATTGTCTATCTGGAGGACCGGCTCAACCATGTTTCGCCTTTCCGGCCAGCAGACCAAGCAAGCCACCGCGTGCGAACAGCACGACACCGAGAAGGATAAGGCCGAGGAAGAACTGCCAGCGTTCAGTAAGGCCGCCGAGCGCGAATTCGAAGGCGACATAAAGCGCAGCGCCCGCTAAGGGCCCGAACAGGCGGCCGGTACCGCCGAGAATGATCAGCACGATCAGTTCGCCCGACATGTGCCAAGAGAGCATGGACGGGCTGACGAAGCGGTTGAGATCGGCATACAGCGCACCGGCAAGCGCCGTGATCATCGCCGAGATGACGAAGCCCGTGAGGCGGATTCGATAGGGATGGATGCCGACGGTCGCGACGCGCGTCTCGTTCTGCCGTGCCGCCTGCAGCGCCGCGCCGAAACGCGAGGCGCGGATCAGGGCGAATAGCCCGATGCCCGCCAAAAGCACGAGATAACAGACGATGAAGAAGCTCAGCGGCTTCATCGTATTTGTACCGGGAAACTGGTTGCGCACCATGATCGACAGCCCGTCCTCGCCGCCATAGGCCGGCCAGGAGATGGCGAAATAATAGACCATCTGGGCAAAGGCGAGCGTGATCATGATGAAGTAGACGCCCGAGGTCCGCAGGCTGATCGCGCCGATCGCCAGCGCCACAAGGCCCGATGCGATCACCGCGACAATCCAGATCACCGGCATCTGCACCGTGCCGGGTAGACCGAAGATCATCGGCTCGTAGGAGAGCGCGTGGCTGGACAGGATGCCCGCCGCATAACCGCCAATGCCGAAGAAGGCGGCGTGCCCGAAAGAAACGAGGCCGCCGAGACCGAGCGCCAGATTGAGGCCAAGCGCGGCCAGCGCCAGAATGGCAATGCGGGTTGCAAGCGTCACATAGAAAGGCTGGCCAAATGCATTGGCGGCCAGCGGGGCGACCAGCAGCAAAAGGGCGAGAACGAGATTGACGGTATTTTCGCGTGTCAGCATTGTTTGCCCTCACGCATGCGCCGGCGGGAAAAGCCCGCGCGGTTTTACGGCCAGAATGACGGCCATGACGACATAGATCAGCATCGAGGCCATGGCCCCGCCGATCATGCCCGCCTGGGACGGATCGACGAACAGCGCCAGAAGCTGCGGCAGAAGAAAACGCCCCAGCGTATCTGTCACCCCGACCAGAAGCGCGCCATAAAGCGCACCCTTGATCGAACCGATACCGCCGATGACGATGACGACGAAGGCGAGGATCAGAACCGGTTCGCCCATGCCGACCTGTACCGATTGCAGCGCGCCGACAAGCGCACCAGCAAGGCCCGCAAGGGCCGAACCGAGCGCAAAGACCAGCGTATAGAGCGTGCGGATATCGACGCCGAGCGCGCCGATCATCTCGCGATCGCTCTCGCCGGCGCGGATGCGCATGCCGAGGCGGGTCTTGCCGATCAGCAGATAAAGGCCAAGCGCGATCAGCGCGCCGACGGCAATGATCGCCAGTCGGTAGACCGGATAGCTTGCGTCGCCCGGCAGAGTGACAATGCCCTGCAGCAGCGGCGGAATGTCGAGATAGAGCGGAAAGTCTCCGAACAGCCAGCGGGTGCCTTCGGAAAAGATGAGGATAAGCGCAAAAGTGGCAAGCACCTGATCGAGATGATCACGGTCATAAAGCCTGCGGATGACGGCAAGCTCGACGATTGCGCCGGCCGCGGCCGCGCAGGCGAGGCTGGCGATCAGGCCGAGCCAGAACGAACCTGTCCAGGCGGCGACGGTGGCGCAGGCGAATGCACCAACCATGTAAAGAGAACCGTGAGCGAGGTTGATCAGCCCCATGACGCCAAAAATCAGCGTCAGCCCGGCTGCCATGAGAAACAACATGACGCCGAGCTGGATGCCGTTCAGCAACTGCTCGAGAGCAAGTGCGATAGTCACATCTATGCCTTAGATCTTGCAGTCTTTGGCATAGGCATCACCGTGATCGGTGAAGATCTTTTCGACCGTCTTGTTGGTCAGAACGCCGTCCTTCTTCACCACTTCCGTCAGGTAGATGTCCTGGATCGGATGCTGGTTGGTGTTGAACTTGAAGTTTCCACGCGGCGACTGAATATCGGCCTTCAGCAGTTCGTTGCGGAATGCATCAGCATCCTTGACGCTTGCCTTAGCGGCAGCCGACACAATCAGCTGTGCAGCATCATAAGCCTGGACGGCATAGATGGACGGAAGGCGGTTATATTCCTTCTGGAAGTCGGCCAGGAATTTCTTGCTGACGTCGGTGTCGAAATCGGGCGCCCACTGGCCGGATGCCTTTGCACCCAATGCCGCATCACCGATCGCCGGCAACACGTCCTGGCTGAAGGAGAAGCCCGGGCCCATGACCGGGATTTTTACGCCCGACTGGGCGAACTGCTTCATGAAGGCAATGCCCATGCCGCCGGGCAGGAAAACGAAGATGCCGTCGGCACCGGAGGCACGCATCTGGGCGATTTCGGCGGCATAATCCGTCTGGCCGACCTTGGTATAGACTTCGCCGGCCAGTTCGCCCTTGTAATAACGCTTGAAGCCGGTCAGCGAATCCTTGCCGGCCGGATAATTCGGGGCGAGGATGAACATCTTCTTGTTGGTCTTGTTGGCGTATTCGCCCATCGCCTCGTGAAGATTGTCGTTCTGGTAGGCGGCGTTGAAATAGAGCTTGTTGCAGCCCTGGCCGGCAAGTGCCGCAGGGGCCGCATTGGTCGAAACGTAGAACTTGCCCTGCGCCACCGCGCCCGGCACCACCGCCATCAAAAGGTTCGACCAGACGATGCCGGTCAGCACATCGACATTATCGCTCTGGATCATCTTGTCGGCGATCTGGACGGCCAGTTCCGGCTTCTGCGCATCATCCTCGGTGACGACGGTGATATCCTTGTTGCCGGACTGCTTGATCGCCAGCATGAAGCCGTCGCGGGTGTCGACGCCGAGGCCTGCACCGCCGCCCGAAAGCGTTGTGATCATGCCGATCTTGAGCGGTTCGGCCATTGCCAGACCCGATGCACCGAGGCTGAGCGCCATCGTGGCGGCTGCCAGCATTGTCTTCATTGCGGTACTCCCCTTTTTGTCGTTCCCCTGTCGCCCGGCGAGTTCACCGTGGCGGAACCGTTACCTTCCACATTCACACAGAAACTTCCACCGTTGGCCAAGACGATTTCGCCGGTGGGAGCGTAATTTACGCCGAAAGAGCCTGCTTCAGGCGAAAGCGTTGGATCTTGCCGGATTCGGTCTTCGGAAGCGTGTCGGTGAAGACGACTGAGCGCGGATATTTGTAGGGCGCGATCACCGTCTTCACATGTTCCTGCAGAAGCTTCGCCATGGCGTCGCACGGGTCGGAACCCGGCACGAGCACGACATGCGCCTCGACGACCATGCCGCGGTCCTCGTCCGGCACGCCGATCACCGCGCATTCCTGCACCGCCTCGTGTTTCAGCAGCGCCGCCTCCACTTCCGGCCCGGCAATGTTGTAGCCGCCGGACACGATCATGTCGTCGGAGCGGGCGGCGAAGTGGAAATAGCCGTCCGCATCCTCTACGAACGTGTCGCCGGTGACGTTCCAGCCGCCGCGCACGAAGTTTTTCTGGCGATCGTCGGCGAGATAACGGCAGCCGATCGGGCCGCGAACAACGAGATGGCCCGGCGTGCCGCGCGGCACTTCGTTCAGATCGTCATCCACCACCTTGGCCTGATAGCCCATCAGCGNNCATCAGCGGCTTGCCGGTGCTCGATGCCCGAAAGTCGTTCAGCCGGTTGGAGATGAAGATATGCAACATTTCGGTGCCGCCGATGCCGTCGAGGATCGGCGTGCCAGTCTTTCTCATCCACTCGTCGAAGACAGGTCCCGGCAGCGTTTCTCCGGCAGAGACCGCGATCCGGAGCGAAGACAGATCCGCGCCGCCATCCATGGCCGAAAGCATGGCGCGATAGGCAGTCGGCGCGGTGAAACAGATGGTTGCCTTATGGGTCTCGATGATCTCGATCAGCTTCGGCGGCGATGCGTTTTCGAGAAGCGCAGCACTTGCGCCGAAACGCAGCGGGAAGACGGCCAGACCACCCAGACCGAAGGTGAAGGCAAGCGGCGGCGAGCCGACGAAAACATCGTCCGACCGGACGCCTAGAACTTCCTTGGCATAAGCATCCGCGATGATCAGGATGTCGCGATGGAAATGCATCGTCGCCTTCGGCACGCCGGTCGATCCCGAAGTGAACCCGAGCAGCGCCACATCATCGCGGCCGGTTTTCACCGCCTCGAACTGTACCGGCTTGTTGAGTGCGGCGCGGTCCAGTTCGGCGTCGTGATTGGCGGTGCCATCGAAACCGATGACCTGGGTTAGGAAATCGCTTTCCTTGGCGGCGGCGACCAGTTCGTCCATCAGTCGCGTGTCGCAAAGCGCCAGCGTCACTTGCGCCTTGTCGATGATCTTGGCGAGCTCGCCTGAACGCAGCATCGGCATGGTGTTGACGACGACGGCACCAGCCTTGGTCGCAGCCAGCCAGCAGGCGACCATGGCGGGATTGTTGGCCGAGCGGATCAAAATGCGGTTACCAGGCTTTACCCCGTAATCCTCGGTCAGCGCCCGGGCGATGCGGTTCGTCCAGTCCGTCAGCTCCTTGTAGGTGCGCCGCCGGCCATTGCCGATCAGCGCCGTGTGGTCGCCGAAACCGCGCTCGACCATGCGGTCGGTCAGCTCGACGCCGGCATTCATCCATTCGGGGTATTGGAAGCCATCGAGCCTTATTTCCGGCCATTCTTCGAAGGGCGGAAGGTTATCGCGGGCATAGGTATCCTGATGGCCTGACGGTCCCAGCATAGTCACGTTCCCATATTCTTATCGATGCGGCTTTTTGCCTTTTGTTCAGAATTGCACCGAGTTCGAATGCTGACAAGAGAGAAATTTTAAGTTTGTAATATTTTTCGGAAGCGCCTGTTTTCTCGTCCTTCTTTCCAGCTGCGGGACTGGTCAGAGACCCATGATGCGGTATGTCTGAAGCAAAGGAACAAGTCAGGAGAGCCGCATGCGCCACAAGATCATCGACTGGGACGACGCCTATGCCAACGGCATCAACATCCCGCAGGGCGATCGCTGGCCGGGCGCATGGGCGGAACCTGCAAAGCAATATCGCGATCGGATGACTGAAAGTGGTCTAGCAAAACTGGGCCTGAACTATGGCGACAAGCCGCGCAACCGATTCGACCTGTTCCTGCCGGCCGGCGATCCGATCGGGCTGGTCGTCTTCGTCCATGGCGGCTTCTGGATCAGGCTCGACAACAGCTATTTTTCGCATCTCGCCCATGGCGCAGTGGAAACCGGCTATGCCGTGGCCATGCCGAGCTACACGCTGGCGCCTGAAAACCGGATTTCAGGGATCACGCAGGAGATCGGAAAAGCCATCGAAGCCGCAGCAGGGATCGTCTCCGGCCCGATAAGACTGACGGGGCATTCGGCCGGCGGGCATCTCGTTACCCGCATGGTCAGCGCGTCATCACCCCTGCCGGAGGAAATCCGAAAGCGGATCGTCAATGTCGTATCGATTTCGGGCGTCCATGACCTGCGGCCGCTCATCAATACGCAGATGAACGAGACGCAACAGATCGACATCGAGGAAGCCTATCTCGAAAGCCCGGCCCTTCTCGAACCGTTGTTTCGGACCCGCCTCACCTGCTGGGTCGGCGCCTCCGAGCGTTCGGAATTCCTGCGCCAGAACGCGCTGCTCGCCAATATCTGGAAAGGACTGGGAGCCGAGACGGATTGTGTCGAGGAGCCGGACCGCCATCATTTCAACATTCTCGACGGGCTTGCCGATCCGCATCATCCGCTGACGGAAGCGCTGCTTACCTGAGACACCTGCCACCCCGCGGCAATGGCTGATGCGTTTGCGGCATGGGACTGCGCAAGCAGCGCTTGTGGCGGTTCAAAGCCGGGATTAACGTCCCGGCTTTCTTCATTCCTGTCGGGGTCGCAACGATGTCCAGCGAAGACAGCCAGTATCGCCTGGGGGTGATCTATGTCGGCCTGTCGGCGCTCGCCTGGTCGCTGTCGGGACTGTTCATGCGGGCGATCTCGACCGACCTTCCAACGATCATCTTTCTGCGCGGTCTGGTGTCGGGCACGGCAACGCTGCTTTTCTTCTTCTATCTGGAGCGCGGCCGCGCCTGGCCGATCCTGAAGGCGATCCGCTGGCCGACGATCTTGGCCACCCTGTTTTCCGCCGGCAGCATGATTTCCGGCCTCGGCTCGATCTATTACACCTCTGTTGCCGATGCGATGGTGATCTATGCGACCGTGCCCTTCGTCACGGCCGGGGTAGCCTTCCTGGTGATCGGAGAAAAGGCCAGCCGCTCGACCCTGATCGCCAGCACGCTTGCCTTTGCCGGCGTCGCCGTCATGCTGACCGACGCAGGTGGCGGCGGATCGATGCTCGGCAAGGGACTGGCGGGGATCATGACGCTCACGGTGGCGGCACTCGCCGTCATCATGCGTCAGCATCGCGGCGTGCCGATGCTGCCGGCCATGGCGTTTTCGGCCTATCTCTGCTCGGCCGTCACCTTCCTCTTCGCCAGTCCCGGCACCGCAACCGGGCAGGACATGACGCTGATCTTCCTGTTCGGCATCATGCAGAACGCACTCGGCCTCATTCTCTATACCTTTGGCGCACGGCGCATTCCGGCGGCGGATGCCAGCCTGATCATTGCCCTGGAAGTGCCGCTGACGCCGCTTTGGGTGTGGATGTTCATGGCTGAAATACCGTCGCAGGCAACGTTGATCGGCGGGCCCATTGTGCTTGCCGCTCTCTTCGGGCACATCTTCGTCGAATTTCGACGCAGCCGCGGGCCACTTCCCGCCGCATCACAACAAAGTCTCTGACCGACTGAGCGCATGACAAAGACAATCGCAATCATCGGCGGCGGCCCGGCCGGGCTTGCGGCAGCAGAACTGCTTTCCGCAGAGGGTCTTTCCGTGACCGTCTATGACGCGATGCCGACATTGGCGCGCAAATTTCTGCTTGCCGGCAAATCCGGGCTGAACATCACCCATTCGGAGGATTTTGCCCGTTTTGCGGAACGTTTCGGCAGCGCCTCCCCTCGCCTGCGGCCGGCACTCGATGCCTTCACGCCGGAAGACGTTCGACAATGGGCAGCAGGACTCGGAACCGAAACATTCGTCGGCACGTCCGGCCGCGTTTTCCCGACCGTGATGAAAGCCTCTCCTCTGTTGCGTGCATGGCTGAAACGGCTCGAAGCGCAGGGTGTTACGCTCAAGACCCGGCATCGCTGGACAGGGTTTGGCGGCCGCGGACTTCGTTTCACGACACCGGATGGCGAAGTGACCATCCAGCCCGACGCCACGCTTCTGGCGCTCGGCGGCGCAAGCTGGCCACGGCTCGGCTCGGATGCCGCCTGGGTGCCGTGGCTGAAGGACCAGGGCATAAGCGTAAACGACCTGCTGCCCGCCAATTGCGGTTTCGATACCGCCTGGAGCGATGTCTTCGTCGAGCGTTTTGCCGGCGCGCCGTTGAAATCCGTGTCGACGACATCTGATGCCGGTACCTATCCGGGCGAGTTCGTCATCTCCAAACACGGGATCGAGGGCAGCCTCGTCTACGCTCATTCGGCAGCGCTGCGCGACCGGCTTTTCCGCAACGGCAAAGCTGCCCTTACCGTCGACCTGATGCCGGGGCGAACACAGGATCGCCTCGCTCGCGATCTTTCAAGACAGGATGCCAAGGCGAGCTTTTCCAACCGGCTGCGCAAGGGCGCCGGACTGGATGGCGTGAAAGCCGCGCTTCTCCGCGAACTGTTTCCGGATGCCAATCGGATGCCTGCGGAACAATTGGCCGAACTGATCAAGGCGCTGCCGATCCCGGTTTTGCGCCCCCGTCCGATCACTGAGGCGATCTCGTCGGCCGGCGGCATCGCATGGAGCGAGATCGACATGCGCTACATGCTGAAATCCCGTCCCGGATTGTTCGCGGCTGGCGAGATGATCGACTGGGAAGCGCCCACCGGCGGCTATCTGCTCACCGCCTGTTTCGCAACCGGGCGGGCCGCGGCGCGCGGCATCAAGGACTGGTTGTCGGACCGTTAGTTTCGACAGGACTGCGGCCCTTCCTGTCGCTATTGTCATGGATCAATGCCGTGAAGCGGTTTTGCGGCAGATTGCCCGGGCATACACCCCAACCACGCTCGTCAGATGACACGCCAGAGACGTCGACACATCATCCGCAAACGGCGGACCACGACCGGTTTGGCGCTCGTCGCCGCGGTTTCCTTCATTGCCGGCATGACGGATGCGATCGGCCTCATCCTGTCCGGCGATTTCGTCTCGTTCATGAGCGGCAACACGACGCGCGCGGCAATATCCTTTGCCGATGGCGATTACCGCCATGCGCTGACCTTGTTCGGAGCACTCTGGGTCTTCATCCTCGGCAATGCACTCGGCATCGTGCTTGCCCATCGCGTCTCGGCGCGGCGCGCCTTCGTGGTACTCTCGGCCGTGGCCATCCTGCTTGCGGGCGCCTCGGTGCTGCCGGCGGATTACCTGCGGGTGCAATTCTATCTGGTCGTCCTTGCCATGGGCCTGATCAACGCGACCGTGGAGCAGATCGAGGGCCTGCCGATCGGGCTCACCTATATTACCGGTGCGCTGTCCCGTTTCGGTCGCGGCATCGGGCGATGGATGATCGGCGACCGCAATCCGCGCGGCTGGCTGATCCAGGGCGTCCCTTGGACCGGCATGGCGGCGGGGGCCGTGACAGGAGCTTTTACGACCCATTACATGGGCAAGGACGCGCTTTCGATCGTTGCCCTGTTGACGATCATCGTGGCGCTCGCCACCAGAGCCCTGCCGCGTCCGCTACACCTGCATTTCCAGCAGCCGATCGTTCACCGGCGCCGCGACGCGTTGTAAGCTGGCCGCGAATCGAATTCGCGAGCCTTCATGTTTCTTCTTTCCAAGCTGTTCTGGGTTTTCGCCCAGCCACTCTCTCTGGCCTTCCTGCTCGCCGCTTTTGCAGCGGTGCTCGCCTCTATTGGCTGCCGGAGGCTTTCCGGAGTGTCGGCTTTTCTCGCCGCGCTTACGCTTTTCGTCACGCTGTTCACGACAACGGGCACGGTCGCGCTGCAGGTATTGGAAGCACGTTTTGCCAAACCGGCAACCGACCCCACCGAAGTCACCTGCCTGATCATCCTCGGCGGCGCCTTCGACAACGAGATCAACACGGCGCGCGGTGGCATGGAGCTCAACCAGTCGGCCGACCGCTTCATCGAAGCGATGAGGCTTGCCCGCAATTTTCCGGAGGCGCGCATTCTGGTCTCAGGTGGCGACGGGTCGATCAGCGGCACTTTCGAGGGCGAGGCGCAGACTGCGGAGCGCTTCTTCTCGGCCTTCGACATTTCTCCCGAGCGGCTGATCAAGGAAAACACCTCCCGCACGACCTACGAGAACAGCCTCAACACGGCCGAGCTTCTCAAGGCGCAGGGGCTTGAAAACTGCCTTCTGATCACCTCGGCCTTTCACATGCCGCGCTCGGTCGGCCTGTTCGCCAAAGCGGGCATCACGGTCACGCCCTGGCCCGTCGACTATCGAACGAGCGGCGTGGTTTCACCCGGCCTCGACTTCACCCAGCCAGCGCTCAACGCCCAGATCACCACGACCGCGGTGCGGGAATGGATGAGCCTGACCGCCTATTACCTGACAGGCCGGATAGACACATTCTTCCCGCGATAGCTATTTCTTGGAGATGGTGACGAATTTTGTGCCCCGAACGCGGACGCGCATTTCGCACGGAACCGCATCGGTCCGCTCGCAGAAGCGCGGATGCATTTGGAACATGAAGACCATGTTGCCGAAATACTGGACGAAATCATAACCGTAGACCTGGGCGGTGGCGATCATGATGTAACCGCCCTCCTTGGCCTGTACATAGAAATTCTGCGGGCAGCCGTCCTCATTGCATCGCGGACCGCGCACGCCGTCGCAGGTGAGCGCGCTGTGATCGATGACGACATCGGAAATGTTGTCGTTGTTGATGTCGAAGCGCTTGACGAAATCCGGTCCGAAATCGACGGTCTTGCAGCTTTTGCGAAAGAAGCCTTTTTCGAACATTTCAGGGTCCTGCAACAGCTGCTGCTGGGCCGACGCCATTACCGGCATCATCAGCAGGAGGGCAATGGCTTGGAGTATCGCGACAAAATGCTTCTTCACGGCGTTCACCACAGGCAAATTGATCTGTTTATGACGCTGCAGCACGAATGACGTATATGCAGGACACGAATTACTATCCTCAACCATTACACTCAGGCACTTGCGCGACGCTGGAGAATGACATGCCGCTGCTGATAATACTCGATTATATGGGCGTTGCGGTATTTGCGGCCACGGGCGCGCTCGCCGCCTCGCGCAAGGAGCTCGATCTGATCGGCTTCCTGTTCTTTGCCGCGGTGACCGGATCGGGCGGTGGAACCGTGCGCGACCTGATCCTTGGCCGGCCGGTTTTCTGGGTTATCGATCCGCTCTACATCCTCATCTGCGTCGCCACCGGCGCCTTCGTCTATTTCACCGCCTATTACGTGGAATCCCGTTACAAGCTGCTTTTGTGGCTCGATGCGATCGGTCTTGCCGCCTATTGCGTGCTCGGTGCCGCCAAGGGCATGGCCGCAACCGGCTCGCCGACCATTGCGATCGTTACCGGCGTGATGACCGCCACGCTCGGCGGCGTGTTGCGCGATGTCCTGGCAAACGAGCCTTCGGTGCTGTTGCGCCCGGAAATCTACATCACATCCGCGCTGGCGGGAGCGGCTACCTTTACCGCCGTACACGCTATGGGCCAGCCGCTTTTCGTCAGTGCCGGCTGCGGCGTGGTGATTTCCTTTGCCCTGCGCGGCGGCGCGCTCCACTACGGCTGGACCCTGCCGCGCTACATGTCACGCCCCGGCCGGCCTCCCGAAGAAGCTCTGAAGTCAAGCAAAAGGAAAAAGCGCCGTTAGGCGTCAGGCGCGCTTTTCGCGCAGGCGGATGACGACGTCCACATGGGCGATTTCCATGCCTTCCGGAGGTTCGGGCAGATTGCCGATCTCCAGATTGCCGACAGGAACGTCCAGCACCTCATTGCGGCCTTCAACGAAGAAGTGATGGTGATCCGACGTATTGGTGTCGAAATAGGTCTTTGCGCCCTCGACGGCGAGAACGCGGATCAGGCCGGCTTCGGTGAACTGGTGAAGCGTGTTGTAGACCGTCGCCAGGGACACCGGCACGCCGGCAATGATCGCCTCTTCGTGCAGCTCCTCGACCGTCAAATGGCGGTCGCCCTTGGCAAAAAGAAGATCGCCCAGAGCAACGCGCTGCCGTGTCGGCCGCAGGCCGTAGCGGCGCAATTTGACTTCGATTTCGGGCATGGCTTCTGCCATTCTATCCTGGAGCTCCTGCAACTCGCGATACTTCTCAAGTTCCGGATATAACTTTTGGCGGCTTGAGTTTCAACAGTTTCCCGCGTCGGATGCGCACGCAGCGCTCCAAATATGCGGAATTTATGCCTGTGCCTCTGGTTTGCACGCTTCGGTTCCTATATGCGGACGTGACAAAACGACGTTCCAAGGCCCAATACCCCGGACCTGGAATGTTCAACGCTTCAATCATGGCCGTGCCTGAATTCAGGCTCTGCCCACCTGACCTAGCGATCTTAGGGGGACGCGGAATTCGATGACCACCAGACAGTCCAGCTTCAGCTACGAAGAAATCATCTCTTGCGCGCACGGTGAGCTCTTCGGACCGGGTAACGCGCAATTGCCGCTGCCGCCCATGCTGATGGTCCACCGTATCACCGACATTTCCGAAACCGGCGGCGCTTTCGACAAGGGCTACATTCGCGCGGAATACGACGTGAAGCCGGATGACTGGTATTTCCCCTGCCATTTCGAAGGCAACCCGATCATGCCGGGCTGCCTCGGCCTTGACGGCATGTGGCAGCTGACGGGCTTCTTCCTCGGCTGGCTGGGCGAGGAAGGCCGCGGCATGGCGCTTTCGACCGGCGAAGTGAAATTCAAGGGCATGATCCGCCCGACCACCAAGCTTCTCGAATTCGGCATCGACTTCAAGCGTGTCATGAAGGGCCGCCTCGTGCTCGGCACCGCCGACGGCTGGCTGAAGGCCGACGGCGAAACTATCTATCAGGCAACCGACCTGCGCGTCGGCCTGTCCAAGGACAAGACGGCCTGAGGTAAACTCAAGGCCAACTGACTGAAACAACAAGGGTTACACAAATGAGACGGGTAGTTGTCACGGGCCTCGGTATCGTGTCCTCGATCGGTAACGACGCAGGCGAAGTCACCGAATCCTTGAGGGCTGCGAAATCCGGCATCTCCTTCTCTCCGGATTTCGCGGAGCACGGCTTCAAGTGCCAGGTATGGGGCAAGCCGAATATCGACACGACGGACCTCGTCGATCGCCGCGCCATGCGCTTCCTGTCCCAGGGCGGCGCCTGGAACCATGTTGCAATGAAGCAGGCGCTGGCCGATTCAGGACTTGAGGAAAAGGACTACGCCGAAAATGAGCGTGCCGGCATCATCATGGGTTCGGGCGGCCCGTCCACCCGCACGCTGATCGAAGCAGCCGATATCACGATCAAGAACAACAGCCCGAAGCGCATCGGCCCATTCGCCGTGCCGAAGGCCATGTCCTCGACGGCGTCCGCCACGCTTGCCACCTGGTTCAAGATCCACGGCGTCAACTACTCGATCTCGTCGGCCTGCTCGACCTCGGCACATTGCATCGGCAATGCCGCCGAGATGATCCAGTGGGGCAAGCAGGACATCATGTTCGCCGGCGGCCATGAAGATCTCGACTGGACCATGTCGAACCTGTTCGACGCCATGGGCGCCATGTCGTCGAAATACAACGACAACGCAGCCAATGCCTCGCGCGCCTATGACGCCGATCGCGACGGTTTCGTCATCGCCGGCGGTGCGGGCGTGCTGGTTCTCGAAGAACTGGAACATGCCAAGGCCCGCGGCGCGAAGATCTATGCCGAAATCACCGGTTACGGCGCAACCTCCGACGGCTACGACATGGTCGCTCCGTCGGGCGAAGGCGCCATCCGCTGCATGCGTCAGGCGCTTTCCACCGTGAAGAGCGAAGTCGACTACATCAACACGCACGGCACCTCGACGCCTGTCGGCGACTCGAAGGAAATCGGCGCGATCCGCGAAGTGTTCAAAGACAAGATCCCGCATATCCAGTCGACCAAGTCGCTGACCGGCCACTCACTGGGCGCTGCCGGCGTGCAGGAATCGATCTACGGCCTGCTGATGATGCAGTCCGGCTTCATCGGCGAAAGCGCGCATATCCAGAACCTCGATCCGGAATTCGACGGCGTGCCGATCGTGCGCAAGCGCATCGACAATGCCAAGATCGACACCGTTCTGTCCAACTCGTTCGGTTTCGGCGGCACCAACGCAACGCTCGTGTTCCAGCGCTACAACGGATAAGCTGCAAAGAACCGGCTCTACTGAGCCGTTTATGAGGGTGCGCATTATGATGCGCACCCTCATTGCGTTTCGGGGATATTCGCATTACGATCCCCTATCGTTTGGAGCGGCCTGAGGAGCGCAATAGCCAAAAGATCATTGCGCGTCTCAAACGCGAGGGTTTCGAGCTGATCTCGACCAAGGGATCGCACCATAAATTTCGCAGGGGCTCCCAGACGATCAGTGTTCCACATCCGAAGAAAGATCTGCCTGCCGGTACGGCCATGGCAATCGCCAAGCAAGCGGGTTGGGTTTGAGGGTCACGCACATGAAGCATTTCATCGCTCTTGTTCATAAGGATGAAGGCAGCGCTTTCGGCGTCAGCTTTCCGGACCTGCCATCGGCATTCTCCGCTGTCGATAGAGAAGAAGACTTGATCGCAAACGCGATCGAAGCTCTACGTCTATGGGGCGTAGATGAGCCGATGCCTTCTCCTTCTTCCTATGAAGAAGTGACGGCGCGGGAAGATGTTCGCGCGGAACTCGCAAAGGGGGCGTTTCTCGTGCGGATCCCGGTTATAGAAGACGATACGCGGGTCGTGCGTGCAAACGTGACGTTCGAAAAAGGCATGCTTGATGCGATCGACGCTGCCGCCCGCGAACGAGGCCTGACCCGCTCCGCCTTCCTTGCCAGCGCGGCACGCAAGGAGATCGAGGCCGCCTGATCACTGCATCCGCTTCAGATCCTCGGCGGCCTGAAGATTTCCGGCCGCAGCTGCTTCCTTCAGCAGCGTTTTTGCCCTCTTCAGATCTTCTGCCGCAATCAGCTGAGCCAGCTTCCATTTCGCCCAGTGATCGTTGGTTTTCGGCAGGCTGAGTTCGAGATAACGTCTCGCCAAAGCCTCATCCTTCTTCACGCCATCGCCATCGGCAAGCATGAAGGCCAGCATGTGATAACCCCAGATATTGCCGTTCTCGGCTGCGGTCCTGTACCAGATGGCGGCGATCGACGGGTCGGCCGTCACGGCAATCCCCTTCTGGTAACACCAGCCGACCTTAAGCTGGCCGTGTTTGTCGTTCCTGGCCGCCGCCTTCATGTACCAGGAGAAAGCCTGAACAGGATCTCTGGTGACGCCCTGACCGGTCTCGTAGATCTCACCGAGTTTGTAGGCGGCAGCGATATTGCCCTTGTCGGCGGCAAGCCGGAAATAGTGGGCCGCTAGCCTCTGGTCTGCCGGGCCTGTCGCCTTGCGCCCCTGATAAACCTCGGCGGCGTTATACCATTCCCAGGTGATGCGGGCGGAATCGGCAAAGGCCGCAGGTGCTGCGGCCAGCCATGCGATGAAAATCACATTCAGCTTTCTCATTCGCTTACCTCGCCACCACCGGATGCAACTCTGGTTTGCATGAATAGTATGGAGCAAGCGATGAAAATCAATCCGGCAACTTATGGCGCCGAAGTGCTTACTTCTTGCCCCAGAGGATCTTGAACTTGGCGTTGCGGCAGGTCTCGCCATATTCGCGGAATGCTTCTGCCAGAACCGGTTCGTAAGGCAGGCCGCGATTGGCGACCATCATCAGCCGACCGCCCTGCTTGAGCGCGCCGGCTGCGGTGCGGATCATCGTGCGGCCCAGTTCCGGGTCGGCGGCCTGCGCCTCGTGGAAGGGCGGGTTCATGATGACCATGTCGTATTTTTCCTTCGGCGGCTCGGCTCCGAGATCCTGCCAGAAGAAACGCGCCTCGAGGTCGGGGCTGTTATGGGCGATGTTCTGCTTGGCGAATTCCAGCGCCCGGTAATCGGCCTCGAACAGGTCGATGCGGTTCACCCGCGGCGACTTTTCGGCCAGCATCACAGAGAGATAACCCCAGCCTGCGCCGAAGTCGGCGACATTGCCGTCGAAATCGGCCGGGAAACGGCCTGCAAGGAGCTCCGAGCCCGCATCGACGCGATCATGGGAGAACATGCCCGGCGCGGCCTGGAAGCGTCCCTCGACCGTCACAGCGGTCTTCTTCAGCGCCTTGATCGCATCGCCGGCGTCTTCCGGTCGCGCGAACCAGATGGCGACGCCGTGATATTTCGGCGCGTAATCGAGAATGATGCCGAGCTTCAGGAGCATCGTGCGGATCGGCTGGATGCCGTCTTCCTTGCCGCCCGCCACCACGATCAGGCCGCCGACTTTTACGCGCGCCAGTGCCTCGGCAATGCGGTTCTCGTTGTCACCGCGATGTTTGCCGCACAGAACCAGCGCGCCATCGTAATCCTCGCCCTCTGCTTCAGGAAAGGCGTTGTCGCGCAGGGCGCGGAACAGCGGCCGGAACGGCTGCACGAAGGTCACCTCGGCATCGAAACCTTCCGGCCTCGCATTGCCGGCCTCGGCGCCGAGAAAGATTACCCGCTCGCCTTCACCGGGCATGGGCACGGCATCGGTAACGAAGGGATGGAAGAGGGTTTTCAGGGCGTCGCGGCTCATGGGTTCGGACCTTAGCGGATCGTGTTTCGTATCTATGAATAAAGAAAAGGCGCGGAAGAAGAAACTTCCGCGCCCCTCATTTCAAACAGTCGAAAGCTTATTCGGCGGCTGCGTCGCCGTCGGCCTTCTTGATTTCCTCGCCGGTGGCCTGGTCGACGACCTTCATCGACAGGCGAACCTTGCCGCGCTCGTCGAAGCCCATCAGCTTGACCCAGACCTTGTCGCCTTCCTTGACGACGTCAGAGGTCTTGGCAACGCGCTCGGAAGCGAGCTGCGAGATGTGGACCAGACCGTCGCGGGCGCCGAAGAAGTTGACGAAGGCACCGAAATCGGCGGTCTTCACAACGGTACCTTCGTAGATCACGCCGACCTCCGGCTCGGCAACGATCGAGTGGATCCACTTGCGGGCCGCTTCGATTTCCTTGCCCGAGGACGATGCGATCTTGACGGTGCCGTCGTCTTCGATGTTGATCTTGGCGCCTGTCTTTTCGACGATTTCGCGGATGACCTTGCCGCCCGAACCGATGACTTCACGGATCTTGTCGACCGGGATGTTCATGACTTCGATGCGCGGAGCGAATTCGCCGAGCTGCGAACGGCCTTCGGAGATCGCGTTCGACATTTCGCCGAGGATGTGCTTGCGACCGCCCTGAGCCTGCTCGAGAGCAACCTTCATGATCTCTTCGGTGATACCGGCGATCTTGATGTCCATCTGCAGCGAGGTGATGCCGTCGGCAGTACCTGCAACCTTGAAGTCCATGTCGCCGAGGTGGTCTTCGTCGCCGAGGATGTCGGAGAGAACCGCGAAACGGTCGCCTTCGAGGATCAGGCCCATGGCGATACCGGCAACCGGCTTAGCCAACGGAACGCCTGCATCCATCAGAGCGAGCGAGGTGCCGCAGACGGTTGCCATCGAGGACGAGCCGTTCGACTCGGTGATCTCGGAGACGACGCGCAGCGTGTAGGGGAACTGTTCAGCCGAAGGCAGCATCGGACGGATGGCGCGCCATGCGAGCTTGCCGTGACCGATTTCTCGGCGGCCCGGGGAACCCATGCGGCCGGTTTCACCAACCGAGTAGGGCGGGAAGTTGTAATGGAGCAGGAAGCGCTCCTTGTACATGCCCGTCAGGCTGTCGACATACTGCTCGTCTTCGCCGGTGCCGAGCGTGGCAACAACGATCGCCTGCGTTTCACCGCGGGTGAAGAGAGCAGAACCGTGGGTGCGCGGCAGAAGGCCGACTTCCGAGGTGATCGCACGAACGGTCGACAGGTCGCGGCCGTCGATGCGGCTCTTGGTGTCGAGAATGTTCCAGCGAACGATCTTGGCCTGCAGGTGCTTGAAGGTCGCGCCGATGACTTCGGCGGTGTATTTCGGCTCTACGCCTTCCGGGAAGAAGTGAGCCTTGACCTTTGCCTTGACGGCGTCGATGGCAGCGTAACGATCAGCCTTCTGGGTGATCTTGTAGCCTTCGCGCAGCTCGGCTTCGAAATGCTTGAGCATTTCGGCTTCGAGTTCGGAATAGTCTTCCGGCTGGAAGTCACGCGGTTCCTTGGCGGCAACTTCGGCGAGCTTGATGATCGCGTCGATAACCGGCTGGAAGCCCTTGTGGCCGAACATGACGGCGCCGAGCATGACGTCTTCGTTGAGTTCCTTGGCTTCCGATTCAACCATCAGGACGGCGTCCTGGGTACCGGCAACAACGAGGTCGAGAACCGATTCATCCATCTCGTCGAGATGCGGGTTCAGGACGTATTCGCCGTTGATGTAGCCGACGCGTGCGCCGCCGACCGGGCCCATGAAGGGAACGCCGGAGAGCGTCAGGGCTGCCGAGGTGGCAACCATGGACAGGATGTCCGGGTTGTTCTCGAGGTCATGCTGGACGACGGTGACGACAACCTGGGTGTCGTTCTTGTAGCCTTCCGGGAAGAGCGGGCGGATCGGACGGTCGATCAGGCGCGAAACCAGCGTTTCGTTTTCCGACGGGCGACCTTCGCGCTTGAAGTAGCCACCCGGGATCTTGCCGGCGGCATAGGTCTTTTCCTGGTAGTTGACGGTCAGCGGGAAGAAGTCCTGGCCCGGCTTCGGCGCCTTGGCCGAAACGACGGTGGCGAGAACGACGGTTTCGCCGTAGGTGGCGAGAACCGCGCCGTCGGCCTGGCGGGCGATCTTGCCCGTTTCCAGCTTCAGCGTACGGCCGGCCCATTCGATTTCGACGGAGTGGGTATTGAACATATATTGTCCTTCAACGCGGGAAACGGCGTCTCGCCCCGGCTTTTCAAGCGAAGGGGCGGCAACACATTCCACCGCAGTCATTGCGACACATCACGGGCAAGACAACGAGAGGCTTTTCGAACTGACCGAAGCCGTTTTCGGCTCCGGTCAAAAGCATCCTGCAATCCTGCCCCATGACAGGTCTGGTTTTGGTGGCGAAACCGGCCCATCCGGGTCCGCCTCAGTCTGGCACCGAAAACTGTGCCGAAATAGAGATCCGGCGGGCCTTCCGGAGAAGAGCCCGCCGGGACCTTGTTAGCGGCGCACGCCCAGGCTGGTGATCAGCTTGGTGTAACGGGCTTCGTCCTTCTTCTTGAGGTAATCAAGAAGCGAACGACGGCTCGAAACCATGGTCAGAAGGCCACGACGGGAGTGGTTGTCCTTCTTGTGGCCCTTGAAGTGTTCCGTCAGATTGTTGATCCGCTCGGTGAGGATAGCAACCTGGACTTCCGGCGAACCGGTGTCGCCTTCGACGGTTGCGTATTCCTTGATGAGTTCGGCCTTACGTTCTGCAGTGATCGACATCGTCTGATCCTTTACATTGAAGAGGAAATAGGGTCGCCAAAGGCCGGGATGTCGTCCAGCCTTGGCCGTGAAAAGCCTCGGAGACCGAGAGCTTGCGGGGCCTATAGACGAATTCCGGGCAAAAGGAAAGAGGCGTGAGACGGAGCCATCGCGCTCGATTCGCCCCTCACGCTAACCCTCTCCCCGCAAACGGGGCGAGGGGACATGCCTCAAGCGACATCGAAGCGGAACGGAGACGTCGCGGCTCGGTCCATTCTCCCCGCTTGCGGGGAGAAGGTGGTGGCGGCCGGATGAGAGGCAGCCGCCAACGCTAAATTCTACCCGAACACGCGCTTCGGACGGAACTCACCCTGGCCGATCTCGCCGATGGCGATCAGACGGCCACGGACGGTCGCATAGGCCTCCGGCTCCTCGACGGGAACATCGCGGCCACGCAAAATGATCGGATTGCCCATCTTGATGCGATGTGCCTGTTCTTCGGTCACCGGCAGATGCGGCAGCGAGGACAGGGCTTCGGCGGTATCGATCAGATAGGCGTCGAGCGCTGCGAGGCGTTCGTCGCGGTCCTCGATCTTCTCCAGCGCCACGAGATCGGCGAGCGGCACCATCTTGTCTTCACCGAAAGGTGCAACGAAAGTGCGGCGCAAGTTGGAGATATGGCCGTAGCAGCCGAGTTCGCGACCGAAATCGCGGGCAAGCGAACGGACGTAGGTGCCCTTGCCGCATTCGACCTCGAAATGCGCCTCGTTTTCGCCGACGCCGAGCAGCGTCAGGCGAAAAATTTCCACTTCGCGCGACGGGATCTCGACAGTCTCGCCTTCGCGGGCGAGATCATAGGCGCGCTCGCCGGCGATCTTGATCGCAGAGAACTGCGGAGGGATTTGGCTGATAACGCCGGTATAGTTCGGCAGGAGATCGCGGATCGCCTGTTCGGCCGGGCGTGTGTCGGAGGATGCCGTCACTTCACCTTCAAGATCGTCGGTCGAGCGCTCTTCACCCCAGGTGACGGTGAATTCATAGATCTTGCGACCATCCATGACGTAAGGGACAGTCTTCGTCGCATCGCCCAGCGCGATCGGCAGCATGCCCGAGGCAAGTGGATCGAGCGTGCCGGCATGGCCGGCCTTCTGGGCGTTGAGCAGCCACTTGATCTTGGACACGGCTTCGGTCGAACCGAAATCCACCGGCTTGTCGAGGATAAGCCAGCCGGAAACCGCCCGGCCCTTGGGTTTGCGTGGTTTGGACATGCGTTCTCTTTAGATTGTTTTGTTATTCGTCGTCGCTCTTCGTCTCGCCGAGATCACGCTGGACCTCGGGCGAGCGGAGCAGTTCGTCGATCTTCTTGTAGTTGTCGAAGCTCGTGTCGTCGCGGAAGCGGACTTCCGGCATGTATTTCATCTGCCGAAGCTGGCCACCGAGCCGGCCGCGAATGAATTTCGCATGGCGGTTGAGCGCCTCGATCACCGCCTGATGATCAGGCAGGCCGAGCGGCGTCACATAGGCGGTTGCGATCTTCAGGTCGGGCGACATGCGCACTTCCGACACGGAGATGACGGTCTTTTCGATCAGGTCGTCGCGCACTTCGCCGCGCTGCAATACCTGGGTGATGGCGGCGCGAACCTGTTCGCCAACGCGAAGCATGCGCTGGGACGGCGCCGAAGATGTAGCCTTTGCCATGTCTTGTTCTCTTTGCTAACGCCGCCGGGGTTCGTCCCGCCAGGGTGAAACCCTTGGGCGCCTTTTCAATCAAGGGGCGTCAAATGACAAAGAGCCGGCCAAAGGTCAAGGCGCAAGCACCGATTATTCGCGCCCTGCCGCAGCAGGACGCAGGATTTCAAACTCAAGAGATGGTGGCGTCAGTCCCGATCAGAACAGGGCGTCGTCAATGTCATCGTCGCTCATTACCGCCGCAACGACCGCCGTTTCGACCGGAGGCGCGGTTCCCAGAACCGCGGCATGCAACTCGCGCTCGGAGACCATCGTATAAAGCTTGCCGATGCGACCGGCGAGATCGGCAAGCGCCGGCTCCAGGCTTGCGGACGGTTCCTCAGCCTCGACCATCGAGATCTCGTCGGCGCAGCTGCGCAAAACCTCACCCAACTCGGCCTTGAAATCGAGCCGCGACAGTGAGTTCTCCATCTGATCGATGGCAACGCCGCTCTGCTCGCTCAGCGCATCCATTTCACTGTCCATCCGGTCGCCTACATCGCGGATGCTCTGCATCGCTCTCGCCAGACGATCGTCCAACAGGGCCTCGCCGTCTTCTTCATGACCGATATTCAGCTTGCCCGAAGCCGTTTCCAGGGTCTTCAGTTCGACCAGAACATTTTCTGCCGTTTCATCCAGCCGGGCGGCGAAATTGCGCAGTTCCGCGGTGACGACATTGAGCGCCTTGCCGTGCTCACCGATCTTGCCGCAACGCAGATTGGTGTTCAGCGCCATATAGTGAATGTCGGTGCGTACCAATTGCAGCAGCCCGACGCCGTTGATCAGTTCGCGAACCGTGGTTCCGGTCGAGCGGGTGAGTGCGCCGGCCTCGATCGAAACCGCCTCGATCTCGCGGACCGCCTCTCGCGCCACGCCGACATTGCCTTCGAGACGACGCATCGCGTTGTCGCCGCCGCCTTCGATCATCATCCGGCGCAGGCTATCGATCTCTGCGAGATCCGAACGGAAGCTTGCGACGGTCTCGACGATCTTCATCGTATCGCGATCGAAATCGTCGATCGACTGGCTGAGCTGCAGGGCAACGAGGTTGGTGATGATCGACGACAGGTTCGCCCGGTCGTGCGCCGTCAGCGCCCCGGCCTCGGTTTCCATATAACCTTCCAGAAGGGTCAACGTACTCTGGCAATGCTCGATGCGCTGGCGGGTGATGTCACCGATCTGCATGGCGGAGAGTACGGAAGCCAGTTTGCCCTGGATGCCCGCCGCAATCTGGCGAACCCGCGCCGCCCGCTCGACAAGCACCTTCTGCTGGGCGCTGATCTCGGCGCCGCCGGTCGAAAGGCCGGTGACAATGCCCGGAATAGTCGCTTCATAACGTTGAATGGTGGCCGTGCCACGCTCCATGACCGAACCCAGGCCCGAACCAAGAGATTTCAGCTTGTCGCCGAACTCGTTCACCTGCCGCGTGCCGGTCTGGATACGTTCAAGGATTTCTTCGGCAAAACCGGCAAAGTCCGCAATGCCTGCGCCGGTTATCTTGGCCGTCACCGCGAAGGTGCGCAGATAACGCATGGTTTCCTGCATATCCGCGACATGTGGCCGAAGGTTACGTTCAGCGCCCGAGATATCGACAAACCCGGCCTGACGGGCGGTTTCGATGCCGCTCAGTTCGGAAAGCCTGCCGACCGTCTGCTGCAACTCGGCCATGGTCCTGGCCGCGGTTTCCTCGTCGAGCGAGCCGGTGATCTGGTCGAGCGAGCCGATCAGCCTGTTGAGAACGTCGAGAACGGAAAGGAGTGCTGCGCCACCCTCCAGAAAACGTTCTTCGAGGCGGACTCTCGCCGTCTCCATCCGTTCCACAAGGCCCGAAACCGGAGCTACATCTTGATAAAGCTCGGTCTCGTTGACCAATACTGCCGCGACTGCCACTTCGCCCACCCTTCACGCTTTGCCGAGGCTTCAAGCCCTTAACCGGCAACGATTTGCCCTGTTCATTCTGGGACAACTCTCCGCCGACCGGGATAGGCCGGACATGGGTCGTCCTCACTCGGGGCAATCTGGCCCGGCGAGGGTTAACCGGGTTGAAACGGCGGCTTGGTTTCGGCGCGCGTGGTTAATTTTCAGCAGATATGAATACGATCTAAACAGGCAATATGACTAATACATACGAAAACTCACTGACGCCAATTAACTTCTGATTAAGCATGATGGCCCAAATTTGGCAGGCTATTTCAGCATATTCTAAGGCTTTTGGAGCAGGTATGAATATTGCAGGCCAAAACGAAGCATGCCTCCGCTTGCCCGAAAATCTGACGGTCAGGGCCATCCTGCCCGTAAGCGAAGACATGCTGAAATTCATCGATGCACACGAGGCCGCCACGATCGAGCTTGCGGATGACGTGCAGGTCGACATCAGCTTCATTCAGATGGTCGAGGCCGCCCGGGTCTATGCCGGGACGGCCGGCAAACACATCACGCTTGCGCAGCCGGCAAGCGGTGCACTTCTAGAAACACTCCGCAGAAGCGGTTTCCTTGAAGGCATGTCGGACGACGACGCGAAATTCTGGCTTCACCAAGGAAAAGTTCAATGACTGCCAATATCCTGACTGTCGACGACTCGGCGAGCATTCGCCTGACGACGCGGGTTGCACTGACCAATGCCGGCTACCAGGTGACAGAAGCCGTCGACGGCGTCGATGGTATCGCCAAGCTCAATGCCGGACAATTCGATCTGGTCATCACCGACCTCAACATGCCGAATATGGACGGCCTGACGATGATCCGCGAGCTGCGCAAGCTGCCGGCTCACATGGGCGTTCCGGTCATCTTTCTCACCACCGAATCCGACGGTGAAATCAAGCAGCAGGCCAAGGCTGCCGGCGCAACCGGCTGGCTGACCAAGCCTTTCGATCCCGAAAGCCTGGTCAAGATCGCCAAGAAGGTCCTCGGCAAATGAGTTTCCCTGATCCTATCGCGGTTTTCAGGACAGAAGCGGCCGAACTTCTGGAACAGATCGAAGCAGGACTTCTCGATCTGAACGTGAATCTCGGCGACAAGGATCAGGTCGACGCGGTTTTCCGCGGCCTCCATACGCTCAAGGGCTCCGGCGCCATGTTCGGCTTCGAGGCGCTTGCGGCCTTCACCCACCATTGCGAAACGGCCTTCGACCGGGTGCGCAAGGGCGAGGTTCCCGCAACCCGCGCCCTCGTCACCGCCGTTCTCGAAGCCAAGGATCACATGCGTGCGCTGGTGGAAACACCCGTCGGCGACCATGAAGCGATGAGCGAGGCATTGCTCGTCAACCTGCGCCGCGCCGTCGATGGCAGCGGCGATCATGCCGCAGCATCTGCGGCGGCAGGTCCGGCCCAGACGCTCTTCAAGATCCGTTTCAGCCTGCCCCGGAATGCCATGGCGAACGGCACCAACCCGTTGCCGCTGCTCGACGAGCTGCGCGATCTCGGCACCTGCCGCATCGTCGCCGACCGTTCGGGCATTCCGTCGCTCGACGAACTGGTTGCGACCGATCTCCACGTCTCCTGGGATGTCGAGCTTCTGACCACCGAGCCGCGCTCGGCAATCGACGACGTCTTCATCTTCGTCATGGACGATATGGAACTTGTCGTCGAAGAAGTCGCAGTTGCCGTACAACAAACACCTTCCGTCACGGCATCGGCACCCTCTGCCGCCGCGGCTGAAACGGCTGTGTCCGCACCGGCGACAACGGCCGCCGCCCTTCCGGCATCGGGAGATGCAAAATCCGCCAAGGCAAATGAAAACGTCCGCGTCCCGGCCGAAAGGCTCGACGAACTGATGGACCGGGTCGGCGAACTGGTGATCGCCCAGTCGCGGCTCTCACAACTGGCCGGCGGCAGCGGCGATCTAACGCTGCGTGCCGTCTCCGAGGACGTAGAGCGTCTTTCCGGCGAGCTGCGCGACACGATGATGGTACTGCGCATGGTGCCGGTCACGCATCTGTTCAGCCGCTTCCGCCGCCTGGTGCATGATCTGGCCAACGAAACCGGCAAGAAAATTGAGCTCATCACCGAGGGCGAAACGACGGAAGTCGACAAGAGCGTCATCGAGCGCCTCGCCGATCCGCTCGTCCATCTGGTGCGCAATTCCTGCGATCACGGTCTGGAAACGGGCGACGAACGCCTTGCCGGCGGCAAGACCGAGGCCGGCCATATCCATCTGTCGGCCCGTCAGCAGGCCGGCGAAGTGATCATCACGATCAAGGACGACGGTCGCGGCATTAATAAAGATCGGGTTCGCGCCAAGGCGGAATCCTCCGGTCTGATCGCCGCCAATGCCAGCCTCACCGATCAGGAACTCTACCAGCTGATCTTCCAGCCGGGCTTCTCGACCGCAAGCCAGGTGACCAACCTGTCGGGTCGTGGCGTCGGCATGGATGTGGTCAAGCGCACCATCGATGCGCTGCGCGGCACGATCAATGTCGTCAGCCGCCCGGGCGAAGGCTCGGAAATCTCGCTCGCCATCCCGCTGACGCTCGCCATCATCGACGGCCTGCTCGTGCGTGTCGGCAATGGCCGCTACGTCATCCCGCTTTCGGCGGTCGAGGAATGCCTCGAGCTTTCGATCGAAGAGGACATGCGTTCGCGCGGTCGCAGCTTCATCTCGCTGCGCGACAGCCTCGTGCCCTTCCTTCGCCTGCGGGATCTGTTCCGCACCAATACGGCGCCCGATCCGTTCCAGAAGGTCGTCGTCATCTCGACCGGCTCGGAGCGCGTCGGCCTCGTCGTCGATCAGATCATCGGCGACCACCAGACGGTCATCAAGGGCATGTCGAAACTCCACCATGACGTGTCGACCTTCTCCGGCGCCACCATTTTAGGCGACGGCGATGTCGCTCTTATTCTCGATGTCGGCCACCTCGTCGCCGAGGGCCAGCAGCAGGAGGCGCATCTGCGCGCAACGGGATGAACCAGGTGCTTGCAAAAATTTCGGAAGACCTGTGGGAAGGACGCGACGAGCTTGAAGTATTGACCTTCGAGATCGCCGGCGAAACCTTCGCGCTCGAAGCCTTCATCGTTCAGGAAATCCTTGATCTTATGCCGGAAACCAGCGTTCCGGGTGCGAAGGCCTTTGTCGGCAGCGTCATCAATTTCCGCGGCAAGGTCATTCCACTCGCCGATATAAGGCTCGCCTTCGGCATGGAAGCGACAAAGCCGACGATCGACAGCCGGATCATCGTCATCGAGATCGAAATCGAGGGCGAGCCGGTCCTTGCCGGGATTAGGACCGACAAGGTGAACGAGGTCACGACGCTCCTTCAATCCGCAAGCGAACCGCCGCCAAGTGTCGGCATGCGCTGGCGCCCGGACTTCATCAACTGCCTCGTCAAGCGGGGAAGCGAGTTCATCATCCTTCCCAACCTGCATGTCATTTTTTCGGCCAGACACGAACATTCCGCAACTGCGGCGGCCCACGGCTGATCATATTCCGACGGAGATAAACACATGCGTGCCTCGATCAAGCTCAAGCTTGCTTCGGCCTTCGGCTTCATCATCCTGATGCTGATGGTTACTGCCGGTTACGGCGTCTTCAGCCTCGGCAATCTCAACGATGCGCTGGAGGAGGTTCTTCAGGGCCCAGCCACCCGCCTGAAACTGACCCAAACGCTCAACAACGAACAACTGCAGCAGCTGCGTCAGCAGAAGAACCTGCTGCTTTCGACCCAGCAGGCGGACATGCGCCGTTACATCGAGAGCAACGATGCGGCGCGCAAGGCATTCGACGAGACTTTCTCCCAGATCCAGGCACGCGCCACCGATCAGGGCAAGGTCTACTGGGACAAGCTCGCCGGGATGACCACGGAATTCCGCAAGCAGGATGATCGCATCCGCGCTCTGATGCTGGCCGGTGATCCGGTCGGTGCCAACCAGGTCTCCAGCAACGAAGCGCGTGTCGCGACGAACAGCATCGACGCGCTCCTGACCGAAGTCGTGAAGCTGGAAGAAGGACGGCTCGACACTGCCCAGGAAGAAGCTGCGGCAGACTATGTCCAGACGCGTACGATCATGATCTCGGTTGCCGCTGCGGCCTTCCTGATCGCAGCCCTTGCCGCCCTATGGATCGCGATGAGCATCAACAAGGGTCTGCGCAATGCGGTCAACGCCGTGCAGAATGTTGCCGAAGGCGATCTTACCCGCTTCGCAACGATTTCCAGCAAGGACGAGATCGGCGACCTGCTCACCTATGTCAACACGATGATCGAACGCCTGCGTGGCGTCGTCGGTGACGCATTGTCGGCTTCCGACAACGTTTCTTCCGGCAGCCAGGAACTTTCGGCCAGCTCCGAACAGCTGTCGCAGGGCGCGACCGAACAGGCATCTTCCGCCGAAGAGGCTTCCGCCTCGATGGAAGAGATGGCTGCCAATATCAAGCAGAACGCCGACAACGCCGCTCAGACGGAAAAGATCGCACGCCAGTCTTCGAGAGACGCAGAAGCATCCGGTCAGGCCGTCAACCGCGCCGTCGGTGCGATGCGCACGATCGCCGAAAAGATCTCGATCGTTCAGGAAATCGCCCGCCAGACCGATCTTCTCGCCCTGAACGCCGCCGTCGAGGCCGCGCGTGCCGGCGAGCAGGGCAGGGGCTTTGCCGTNNCCGAGATCAGTGCTCTTTCGGGTGATACCGTTCAGGTCGCCACCGAAGCCGGCGAAATGTTGAACCGGCTGGTGCCGGACATCCAGAAGACTGCCGAGCTGGTTTCGGAGATTTCCGCCGCCTGCCGCGAACAGGATATCGGCGCCTCCCAGATCAACGAGGCGATCCAGCAGCTCGACAAGGTGACCCAGCAGAATGCTGGCGCATCGGAAGAGATGTCGGCGACCTCCGAGGAACTTGCTTCCCAGGCCGAGGA
>DLSX01000025.1 GCA_002500765.1 Neorhizobium sp. UBA7851 | reverse complement strand
CGCCGCCCCTGCCCCGCGTGCCGCGGCAAAGCCCGCCTACCGAGCCCCTGCGCAGACCGGCCATTCCGTTCATGCCCAGCAGGCCAAGGCCAAGGGTTTTGCGCTCGACATGTCGATGGGCGGTCCAGACTCGGACGACCAGCATTTTCGCGAAAGCGCCTGAAATAACCAACCGGTTCGGGCTGGCCTAACCGGCCCGAACCACCGCCGCCGTGTGTATGCGTCGACGTCAGACCGGTTTTCATGAGGTGCCGGGGCGAATGTCTTGCCCGAATACCTATTCCTTCTGCTTTCACCATCTGAGGTGAAAGCTTCACGTCGCCATCCATGCATATCGGGGTATGACCTTGCGCTTCACTATCAAACTCAAGCTGGCTTTGACATTCGGCCTCATTCTTGTCGCTACGGCCGCGATGGCTCTTTTCGCCATCTCCAGCCTCGCCAATCTCAATGGCGCCGTCACCGACATCATCAAAGGCCCTACGACAAATGTCAGGGTTGCAGGTGAACTCACCGACGCGATGAACAGCGCGATCCGGGGTGAAAAAAATGCGATCATGAACCAGGATGCGTCGCAGATTTCTACCTATATCGATCAGGTCGCGGCGGCGCGCCAAGATATCCAGACGGACCTCGCGCTTCTCGACAATGAACAGGATGTCGACGTTAAGGCTCGATTGGCCCAATTTCGGACAGCTCTTCCTGAATGGCAAAAATTGCAGGACGAGGTGCTCGCACTTGCCAAACAGAACACCATCGAGTCGAATGAACGCGCTTCTCGCATTTCGATGGGAGAAGGCCTGAAGGCAACGACAGCGTTGATGCAGACGGTCTCGGCGTTGAATGACGAGATCGCTTCCGACCTTGCGACGACCGACCAAGCAACCAACGTGCAGTATGAAACCGCGCGCAATCTTCTGATCGGCACCGTGATCGTACTGCTGGTATTTTCCATCGGCATGGCGCTCTGGATCTCGCTCGGCATCAATTCGGGCCTCAAGAAGATCACCACTGTCGTCGATGCTGTTTCGATCGGCGATCTCAACCAGAATGTCCAGATCAAGTCGAACGACGAAATCCGCGATCTGGTCAACACCATCAACGTGATGACCGCAAACCTGCGCAATACCGCAGATATCGCCGACCAGATTGCCAACGGCAACCTGACCGTCACGCCGAAGCCGCTTTCCGACAAGGATACGCTCGGCATCGCGCTCGAAAGCATGGTCCAGCGCCTGCGCGGCGTCGTCGCCGACGCTCTTGCCGCTGCCGACAACGTTTCGTCGGGTAGCCAGGAACTGTCTTCCAGCTCCGAGCAGTTGTCGCAGGGTGCCACCGAACAGGCGTCTTCGGCCGAAGAGGCTTCCGCTTCGATGGAGCAGATGGCCGCCAACATCAAGCAGAACGCCGATAACGCGGCCCAGACGGAAAAGATCGCCCGTCAGTCCTCCAAGGATGCGGAAGCCTCCGGTGAAGCGGTAGCGCGTGCCGTTGGCGCGATGCGCACGATTGCCGAAAAGATCTCGATCGTTCAGGAAATCGCCCGCCAGACCGACCTTCTCGCCTTGAACGCCGCCGTCGAGGCCGCACGTGCCGGCGAACATGGCAAGGGTTTTGCCGTCGTCGCGTCGGAAGTCCGCAAGCTCGCCGAGCGTTCGCAGGCTGCCGCTGCCGAAATCAGCTCGCTTTCCGGCGAGACGGTGCAGACCGCTGCCGAAGCCGGCGACATGCTGAACAAGCTGGTGCCTGCGATCCACAAGACCGCCGAGCTGGTTTCCGAAATCTCCGCCGCCTGCCGCGAGCAGGATATCGGTGCTTCGCAGATCAACGAAGCCATCCAGCAGCTCGACAAGGTGACCCAGCAGAACGCCGGCTCGTCGGAAGAAATGTCGTCGACGTCGGAAGAACTCGCCGCCCAGGCCGAAGAACTGCAGGCCTCGATCTCCTTCTTCAAGGTCGATCAGGCAAGCTCCCGCAACCATGCGGCACCGGCTGCAAGGGCCCCCGCCCACAAGCCCGCTCCGCAAGTTCAGCGGGCAGCCACGCCCGCTTCGGCCAACACCATCAAGTCGCAGCAGGCGCGCGCCAAGGGTTTTGCCCTCGACATGTCGATGGGTGGGCCGGACAGTGACGACGCCGATTTCCGGGAAAGCGCTTAAACCATGGCCGCATCATCAGAATCCCAGTTCGTAACCTTCAGTCTCGGCGAAGAAATCTTCGCCGTGCCTGTCGAGGTGGTGCGGGAAATCCTCGACCACGAGGACGCCTTCAAGATCCCGCACGGGCCGGACTATCTTCTCGGCCTGCGCGATGTCCGCGGACAGGGCGTCCCCATAGTCGATCTGCGGATCAGGCTTGGCATGAGCCCGACCGCCCGGACCCCGCATACGCGCATGCTCGTTCTCGACGTGCCGATCGGCGACAAGGTTCTGGCGCTCGGCCTGGTCGCCGACCGGGTCTATGAAGTCGTGCCGTTCCGGACCGAGCAGATCGAGAATGCGCCCGATATCGGCATTCGCTGGCGATCCGACTATATCGCCGGCGTGGTGCGCAAGGATGGCGGCTTCGTCGTCATCATCGATCTCGCCCGGCTGTTTTCCGATACCGGCCCGGCGCTCGCCGGCGTCGCGCCAACGGCTCAAGTCGCCTGACAGGTACCCGCGTGAGCGTAGCAGTAAAAACCCAGCCGCTGGACGACCGGCTCAGCAAGCGCAATTTCGAAGCGCTGTCGAAATTCATCTACAGCTACAGCGGCATCAAGATGCCGCTGAACAAGATCACGATGCTCGAAGGCCGGCTTCGCCGTCGTCTGCGTGTGACGGGCATCCCCACATTCGATGACTATTGCGACTATCTCTTCAATCAGGGCGGCATCGAGCGCGAAGCCATCTACCTGATCGACGTGGTGACGACCAACAAGACCGACTTCTTCCGCGAGCCGAAACATTTCGACTACATGCGGGATGTGGCGCTTGGCGATATCCTGCGACAGTTCTCCGAGCGGCGGCTGCGCATATGGAGTTCCGCCTGCTCGACCGGCGCCGAACCCTATACGCTCGCCATGGTGATGTCCGACTTCCTGCAGTCGAAGGCGCCGGACAGGGATTATTTCATCCTGGCGACGGACCTTTCCACGGATGTGCTGCAGAAGGCGCAGAAGGGCATCTATTCCTCCGACATGATGGCGCCCGTGCCGCCGGAGATGATGCGCCGCTACGTGATGAAGGCGACAAACGCACATCGACAGGAAATGCGGGTCTCCCCTATGCTGCGCCAGAAGGTGGGTTTCGCCCGGATGAACCTGATGGACGCGAAATATCCGATCGGCGATCCGATGCACATCATCTTCTGCCGCAACGTGCTGATCTATTTCGACAAGCAGACCCAGAGCCAGGTTCTGACCCGGCTGTGCAACAATCTGGCACCCGGCGGTTACCTGTTCATCGGTCACTCGGAGACGGTCACGGGCTTCGACCTGCCGATCCGGCAGGTCGCCAACACGATTTTCAAGCGGATATAGGCGCAAGCATGGGCGGCAAAATTCGTGTCCTGATCGTCGACGACTCGGCGAGTGTGCGGCAGACGCTCTCGACACTTTTGTCGGAAGACCCGGATATCGAGATCATGGGGGTCGCCAACGACCCGTTCATGGCCGCCAAGAAACTGCGCGACGAGATACCGGACGTCATCACACTCGATGTCGAGATGCCGCAGATGGACGGCATCACCTTCCTGCGCAAGCTGATGTCGCAGCATCCGATCCCGGTCGTCATGTGCTCGTCGCTGACGGAAACCGGCTCGGAAACGCTGATGCAGGCGCTGGAGGCCGGCGCAGTCGACATCATCCTCAAACCGAGGATCGGCGCCGCCGACCATCTGGCCGAACATGCCGAGCAGATCCGCCAGACGGTGAAGGGTGCGGCGCGCGCCAGCGTTTCAAAACTGCGGGCAAACCGCCTGAAGGAACGCCCGGTCCAGGGCAAGCTGACGGCCGATGCGGTTCTGCCTCCGCCAAAAATCGGCGCGATGGCGAAGACGACGGAAATGGTCGTCTGCGTCGGCGCATCGACCGGTGGCACCGAGGCCTTGCGCGAACTTCTGGAAGCGCTGCCGGCCAATTCTCCGGGCATAGTCATCGTCCAGCACATGCCGGAGAAATTCACCGCCGCCTTTGCCAAGCGCCTGAACAGTCTTTGCGAAGTCGAGGTGAAGGAAGCCGTCAACGGCGATCCCGTGCTGCGCGGCCACGTCCTGATCGCGCCTGGCGACAGGCACATGCTGCTGGAGCGCCGCGGCGCACGCTACGAGGTTTCCGTCCGCGAAGGCCCGCTG
>DLSX01000061.1:3555-21178 GCA_002500765.1 Neorhizobium sp. UBA7851 | reverse complement strand
AACGCGGCAGCGCTCGGCCCAGCGCAGCGACAGTTCCATCGCGCGTTCGATCTCCTGCGGCTCGGCGGGGAGCGCCACGCATTCGTCGAGCTGCATCTGGATGTCGGAGCCGAGCAGTCCCTGGATCTCGATCGAACGCTCGGGCGACATGTGGTGCAGCGAGCCGTCGACATGGCTCTTGAAGGTCACGCCCTTCTCGTCGAGCTTGCGCAGGCCGGAAAGCGACATGACCTGGAAACCGCCACTATCCGTCAGGATCGGGCCGTCCCAGCGGATCAGCTTGTGCAGGCCGCCGAGGCGCGCGACGCGTTCGGCACC
This sequence comes from Neorhizobium sp. UBA7851, assembly GCA_002500765.1. Taxonomy (GTDB): domain Bacteria; phylum Pseudomonadota; class Alphaproteobacteria; order Rhizobiales; family Rhizobiaceae; genus Neorhizobium. Next base: position 20,860 of record DLSX01000061.1, on the reverse strand, counting down.
CGGGCGCAGCATAAGGTGATAGGTATTGCCGAGGATGATGTCGGCACCGGTATCCTTGACCTGATCGAGATACATGGCCTTGACCGTGCCGACAGTGCCGACCGGCATGAAGGCCGGGGTGCGGATGACGCCGCGCGGCATGGAGACTTCGCCAAGGCGTGCGCCGCCATCGGTCTTTTTCAGGGTGAACTGGAAATTCTCGGTGCTCATCTAGTCTTTCCGGAATAGCAGGCTGGAATCGCCGTAGGAATAAAAGCGATAACCCGTCCTGATGGCATGGGCATAGGCGTCCTGCATCGTCTCGAGGCCACAAAAGGCCGAGACGAGCATGAACAGGGTGGATTTCGGCAGGTGGAAATTGGTCATCAGCATGTCCACCGCCTTGAAGCGATAGCCGGGCGTGATGAAGATGCCGGTCGGGCCGCTCCAGGGCTGGATCGAACCATCGTCGGTCGCGGCACTTTCGATCAGCCGCAGGGAGGTTGTGCCGACGCAGACGATGCGCCCGCCCCTCGCCTTCACGGCGTTCAGTCTTTCGGCCGTCTCAGCGCTGACATACCCGATTTCCTGATGCATCTTGTGGTCGACGGTATCGTCGACCTTCATCGGCAGGAAAGTGCCGGCACCGACATGCAGCGTGACGAAATGGCGTTCGATGCCGGCGGCATCGAGCCTGGCGAAGAGTTCGGGGGTAAAGTGAAGACCGGCTGTCGGGGCAGCGACTGCACCTTCCTCGCGGGCATAGATGGTCTGGTAGTCCCTGCGGTCCTTTTCATCTTCGGCGCGCTTGGCCGCGATATAGGGCGGCAAGGGAATATGGCCGACGGACATTATCGCCTCGTCGAGCGCCGGGCCTGACAGATCGAAGCGAAGGGTGACTTCGCCGCCCTCGCCTTTCTCTTCCACGGTCGCCATCAGCGAGCCGAGAAGGCAGGTTTCCGATCCATGGCCGAATTCGATGCGATCGCCGATCTTGATACGCTTGCCGGGTTTGGCGAAGGCCTTCCAGACATCCGGTTCGGTGCGCATATGCAGCGTTGCCGAGACCTGCTGGCCGCCGGCGCCTTCACGGTGCCGCACACCTTCGAGCTGCGCCGGAATGACCTTGGTGTCGTTGAACACCAACGCATCGCCGGGCTTGAGGAAATCCGCCAGTTCCGACACGCGATGATCGGTGAGAACCGGATCACTATCGGGACGCACGACGAGAAAACGCGCGCTATCACGCGGGCTCGCGGGCCTCAGCGCAATGTTTTCTTCCGGCAGATCGAAATCGAAAAGTTCGACACGCATGGCTTATTTGGGGGCCTGTTCTTGAAATGCGTAAGCCCGCCCCGCCTTTTAAAAGACGGTGCGGGCCAAAAGCGAAAGCTCGACTTAAACGTCGGCTGCGACGCGGACCGAGATGATCGAATCCGGATCCTGGACGGGTTCGCCCTTCTTGACCTGATCGATGACGTCCATGCCTTCGATGACCTGACCCCAGACCGAATACTGCTTGTTCAGCCAGGGAGCGTCGGTGAAGCAGATGAAGAACTGCGAGTTGGCCGAGTTCGGGCTCTGCGAACGGGCCATGGAGCAGGTGCCGCGCACGTGCGGAACCGCCGAGAATTCGGCCTGCAGGTCCGGTTTGTCGGAGCCGCCCATGCCGGCGCGCGACGGGTTGAAGCTCTCGCCGCCCTTCTTGCCGAACTTGACGTCACCGGTCTGCGCCATGAAGTCAGGGATGACGCGGTGGAAGACAACGCCGTCATAGGCTTCTTCGCGGGCCAGTTCCTTGATGCGGGCAACGTGGCCCGGTGCCAGGTCCGGCAGAAGCGAGATCACGACCTTGCCCTTGGTGGTTTCCATGATGAGGGTGTTTTCGGGATCCTTGATCTCCGCCATGTGCTTCTCCTTGTTTGCCTTTTGGGCCTTGCCTTCAAGGCTCTTCCTTAAGTTGAAAAATCGCGGCTGTGCGCCGTTATTTCCTGGTGCCGTTATTTCTTGGTGACCGTGACCTTGATCATCTTGTCGGGATTGGTGACTTCACCATTGCCACCCTCGCCGCGCTTGATCTTGTCGACGAACTCCATGCCGGACTGAACCTGGCCGACGACCGTGTACTGGCCGTTCAGGAACGCACCTTCATCGAACATGATGAAGAACTGCGAGTTGGCCGAGTTCGGGTTCTGCGACCGGGCCATGCCGACAGTGCCGCGCTTGAACGGAACCTTGGAGAATTCCGCCTGGATATCCGGCAATTCGGAGCCGCCCATGCCGGCGCGCTGCGGATTGAACTTCGGTCCGCCCTGCTTGCCGAATTCGACGTCGCCGGTCTGGGCCATGAAACCCTCGATAACGCGGTGGAAAACGACATTGTCATATTCGCCCTTGGCGGCCAGCGCCTCGATCTGGGCGACATGCTTCGGCGCGACTTCAGGCGCCAGCTTGATGACGACAGGACCATCCTTCAACTGGATCGTCAGGAGATCGTCCGCGTAAGCCACGCCCGCCATCGAAGCGAAGGCGACCAGACCGGCGAAGGCAGTGTGAAGCAATTTCATTTGAAACTCCGTGGTTCTCAACAAAATCAGCGCGCAAATTTTGATTTCAAGGCCGCAAGCACAGTTGGCGGCACAAAAGCGGCGACATCGCCCCCCATGGCGGCGATCTGACGGACCAATGTGGCCGTTATGGGCCGGGAAGCAGTTCCTGCCGGCAGGAATACCGTCTGTACGTCAGGCGCCATCTGGCGGTTCATGCCGGCCATCTGCATTTCATAGTCCAGATCCGTCCCGTCGCGCAGGCCGCGGATCAGAAGCTTCGCGCCATTGGCGCGGGCTGCATCGACAACGAGACGGTCAAAGGAGACGACATCTATATTGGCGGCCTTTTCCGGCAGACTGTCCTTCAGCGATGCGCGGATCAGGTCCGCACGTTCCTCGAAGGAAAACAGCGGCGTTTTACCCGGATGAACTCCGATCGCGACGATTACACGGTCGGCGACCTGAAGTGCCTGGACGAGAACATCGAGATGCCCGTTCGTCATCGGATCGAAAGACCCTGGGTAGAAAGCAGTCGTCATGCCTGGACCCAGCCCCTGACTTTGCCGGTTAAGATTCCCCGGCCTTTTGTCACGTCGCCCCATCATCCGCAAGGGTAGAGCGGCATGCGATGCCGTGAATGCAAGATGAACGGGCCATTCAAGGTCGTTTCAGCGGCGGTTTGTTTTACTGCGGACATTGGCAGGGTCACCTGTCAGGTCATGGAGAGATAAATGCTGGTTCTTGTTGTCCTTGGTGCTGTTCTGGCGGCTTTCGTCCTTGAAGGCGTGCTCTTCGCACTGGAGCAGAACGAGGCTTGAAGGACCAGAAACCTGAACGCCAGATGAACGACCCCTTCAGGGAGGCTTCAGAGGCGTTCAGTTAAGTTTCTCTCAAAATGCGGTGGACCCCGTGTGCGCCTTATGCGCCGGGGCCAAGTAAGAAGGAATGCGGATATGTTTAAGCGGAACCCGATGATGCTCGACAAGGTCACGATGATCAACGTTGTCTGGACGTCGATGATCGCCGTGATGCTGACGGCAACGGTTACCCTTTACCAGAACAAGTCCGATCCGTCGGAAATGAACTACTCGCAGATGACCGGTCGTTATCAGGACTTATCCTACTACTAATCGGGCCGCACAGGCCCAAGCCTGAGAGGCCGGCCATGTTCGAAACTCTGGCAGTTCTTGCAACCGTGATCAGCAGTCTGTGTGTCGCGTCAGTGGCGTTTACGGTTTCCGCGCTTCACCGCCCGCGTGGAGACATCGAAGATTTCGTCCGCAGACATAGCGCCTTCTGAAGAAGCACGCTTGGTTCGGGCTTCATCAATACTAAAGTCACCACAGAGTGTCAGACTCATCAAATTCAAAAGCCGGAGAACATGTTCTCCGGCTTTTTTCGTATCTGACTTCAAATAGGACAGTGAAGGCGGCGCGCGTCACGCGCCGCCATCGTCTCATTCCGGCGCCCGGTCGTCGGCAGCGGTGTTGTCGCCGGCGTCGGTCGCATTGTCCTCTTCGCCCTCGACACCATTTTCTTCATCGCTTTCCGGCTCGCTGATACGCTCGACGGAGACGACCTTCTCGTCCTTGGCGGTGGAGAAGATGGTGACGCCCTTGGTGGCTCGGCTGGCGATGCGAATGCCGCCGACAGGAACGCGGATCAAGACGCCGCCATCGGAGACGAGCATGATCTGGTCGGCATCCTCGACCGGGAAGGCAGCGACGAGTTCGCCGATTTCTGCCGTCTTCGACGTGTCGGTGGCGCGGATACCCTTGCCGCCGCGGCCCGACGTGCGGAAATCGTAGGAGGACGAACGCTTGCCGTAACCCTTTTCCGAGACGGTCAGAACGAACTGTTCACGCGCCTTCAGGTCTTCGTAACGTTCGTCGGTCAGCTGTCCCTCTTCGGTGACTTCTTCACCGACAAGAGCGATATCCTCTTCATCGACGCCGGCGGCACGCCGTTCGGCGGCCGAGCGCTTCAGATAGGCGGCGCGTTCCCAAGGTTCGGCATCGACATGGCTGACGATCGTCATCGAGATGATGCGATCGCCATCGCCGAGATTGATGCCGCGGACACCGATCGAATTACGACCGGCAAAGACGCGGACTTCATCGATCGGGAAGCGGATCGCCTGGCCGAGCGCCGTCGTCAGCAGAACATCGTCGCCCGGGATGGCGAGATCATGGTTCGGCGCCGTGCAGGTCTCGACCGAGAGGATTTCATCACCCTCTTCCTCGAGCTTCATGGCGATCTTGCCGTTACGGTTGACCTGAACGAAGTCAGACAGCTTGTTACGGCGAACCGTGCCGCGCGTCGTCGCGAACATGACGTCGAGGTTTTCCCACGTTGCCTCGTCTTCCGGCAGCGGCATGATGGTGGTGATGCGTTCGCCGGCTTCCAGTGGCAGCATGTTGATCAGAGCCTTGCCGCGCGACTGCGGCGTGCCGATCGGCAGGCGCCAGACCTTTTCCTTGTAGACGATGCCACGCGAGGAGAAGAACAGGACCGGCGTGTGGGTATTGACCACGAACAGGCGCGAGACGAAATCCTCGTCGCGCGTCGCCATGCCGGACCGACCCTTACCACCACGGCGCTGGGCGCGATAAGTATTGAGCGGAACGCGTTTGATATAGCCGAGGTGCGAAACCGTCACGACCATGTCTTCGCGGGCGATGAGGTCTTCATCGTCCATGTCGAGGCCGGCATCCATGATCTGGGTGCGGCGCGGCGTGCCGAATTCGTCACGGACGGCTGCAAGCTCTTCCTTGACCAGCGTCTGGATGCGGATGCGTGACGACAGGATGTCGAGGTAATCCGAGATCTCGGCGCCGATCTTGTTCAACTCGTCGGCAATTTCATCACGGCCGAGGGCCGTCAGGCGTGCCAGACGCAGTTCGAGGATGGCGCGAGCCTGTTCCTCGGAAAGATTGTAGGTCGCGTCCTCGTTGATCCTGTGACGCGGATCGTCGATCAGACGGATCAGCCCCTCGACGTCATGCGCCGGCCAGCGGCGGGTCATCAGCTGTTCGCGGGCGGTTGCCGGATCGGGCGCGCGGCGGATCAGCTGGATGACTTCGTCGATATTGGCAACCGCAATCGCCAGACCAACCAAGACGTGAGCGCGCTCGCGAGCCTTGCGCAGCAGGTATTTCGTACGACGGCTGACGACTTCCTCGCGGAAGGTACAGAATGCGCGCAGCATGTCGAGCAGCGTCAGCTGTTCCGGCTTGCCACCGTTCAGCGCCACCATGTTGCAGCCGAAAGACGTCTGCAGCGGCGTGTAGCGATAAAGCTGGTTGAGGATGACGTCGGCATTGGCATCACGCTTCAGCTCGATGACGACGCGATAGCCTTGGCGGTCGGATTCGTCGCGCAGGTCGGAAATGCCCTCGATGCGCTTGTCCTTGACCAGCTCGGCCATCTTTTCGATCATCGTCGCCTTGTTCACCTGGTAGGGAACTTCGGTGATGATGATCTGCTCGCGATCGCCGCGCATCGGCTCGACGGTGGCGACGCCACGCATCATGACCGAACCGCGGCCGGTCTCGTAGGCCGAGCGAATGCCGTTCTTGCCGAGGATCAGGGCGCCGGTCGGAAAATCCGGACCAGGGATGATCTCCATCATTTCCGGCAATTCGATCGCCGGATTTTCGATCAGCGCGATACAGCCATTGATGACTTCCGACAGATTATGCGGCGGAATATTGGTCGCCATACCGACGGCGATGCCGCCCGCGCCATTGACCAGCAGGTTGGGGAACTTGGCCGGAACCACGACAGGTTCCGACATCGTGCCGTCGTAGTTGTCGCGGAAATCGACGGTTTCCTTGTCCAGGTCGTCGAGCAGTGAATGCGCGACCTTTTCCAACCGGCACTCGGTATAACGCTGTGCGGCCGGCGGATCACCGTCGATCGAGCCGAAATTGCCCTGACCGTCGATCAGCGGCATGCGCAGCGACCAGTCCTGCGCCATACGGGCCAGCGCGTCATAGATCGCCGAGTCGCCGTGCGGATGGTATTTACCCATCACGTCACCGGTAACGCGGGCGCTCTTGACGTATTTCTTGTTCCAGTCGAGCCCCAGCTCGTTCATCCCGTAGAGAATGCGGCGATGAACCGGCTTCAGGCCGTCACGGACATCAGGAAGCGCGCGGCTGACGATAACGCTCATCGCGTAATCGAGATAGGAGCGCTGCATCTCCTCCATGATGGAAATGGGTTCGATGCCTGGGGGCAGCTTTCCGCCGCCGGGTGTGCTTTGCTCAGTCAAATCGGATCACGATCTCTGTACGGAATCAGTTGCATTTTTATAGCGGAAAGAGGTAACGAGCGCCAATTTCCGCAAGGGTTTTGAACAGCTTTCAACGCCATTCACGGCAAGACTTTGTCCATCGCCGCGCGTACGGCAAAGGTCCAGACTTCCCGTTAAGTCGGGAGTGTCCTAACAATCATCCATCGCGTTCGCAAGGAACTCGAACCAACAAGGAATTATATATGGCGACCGCCGATGCGCTGATCAACGCAATGACGACCATGCTGGTGACGCTGGATCCTCCAGGCCTGGCCCCGGTTTTCCTTGGCTTGACGGTGGGGATGACGACGGCACAGCGCAAGCAGGTCGCCCTGCGCGGCTCGATCATCGGCTTCGGCATCCTGACGGTCTTTGCCCTGTTCGGTGCCGGCGTGCTCGGGCTTCTCGGCATATCGATGGGAGCATTCCGCATCGCCGGTGGCCTGTTGCTGTTCTGGATCTCGTTTGAAATGGTTTTCGAACGGCGCCAGGAACGCAAGGAAAAGACGTCGCAGGCTGCAATCACGATCGACCACATCCGGGATCTGGCTGTATTTCCGCTGGCAATTCCGCTGATTGCGGGGCCGGGCGCGATTTCCGCGACAGTGCTGCTTGCCGGCACGTTTACCAGCCCATTCGATCGCGCGCTGCTGATCTCCGTCATCGCCCTGATGATGATCATTCTCTACGTCACGCTTCTGCTTGCGGAACGGCTGGACCGTATCCTCGGCGTCACCGGACGCGCAATCCTGACCCGGCTTCTCGGTGTGCTTCTGGCAGCACTTTCGGTGCAGTTCGTCGTGGATGGCGTTCGCTCCGCATTCGGCCTTTAGAAACACGACATCGGCATTTTGACAGACGACAAACCAGCTGCGTCTGGTAGAAGCAGGCGCCACCGCGGATTCGTGCGGATGCGATTGTCTGACTGAAGGAAATACCGATGTTGTCCACGCTGCGCCGGATGCTGCCCGACACTCAGTTCGTCAGCAAAAGGGAGCGGCTGCGCGCCTCGTCGGGCGCGCTTTTGGGAATTTTGGTCACCGGGCTTGTCGGAAGCCTCACCATAGGCCTTGATCCGGCCCTGCCTGCTCTGATCGCCCCGATGGGCGCTTCAGCCGTATTGCTGTTTGCGGTTCCCGCCAGCCCGCTCGCCCAACCATGGTCTATCCTCGGTGGAAACACGGTGGCGGCAATCGTGGGCGTATCCGCGGGCCTGCTGCTTCCCGATCCATTCGTCGCGGCTGCCCTGGCAATCAGCATCGCGATCGGATCGATGATGACGCTGCGTTGCCTTCATCCGCCGAGCGGCGCAATCGCGCTGACAGCCGTTCTCGGCGGCCCGGCGATACATGATCTCGGTTACGCCTTCGTCATCTGGCCGGTGCTTGGAAATTCGCTGGCCCTGCTTGCGCTTGCGCTGATATTCAACAATGTCACCGGCCGCAGATATCCGCACAGGGTGAAGCTTGCCCCCGTCGATAACGGGACCAAGGACCCCGCCCCGATCCAGCGCATCGGGTTCTCATCGGAGGATCTCGATGAGGTGCTGAAGGAATATGACGAGTTTCTCGACATCGATCGCGACGATCTCGAAGCCATCCTGAGGCGCACCGAGCTGCGCTCCTATCGTCGCCGTGCCGGCGATCTCGTCTGCGCGGACATCATGACCAGAGATGTTGTCGCAGTCTCACCGGATGAAACCTTGCGCAACGCCCACGAGATCATGCGCAGCCGTCACCTGAAGGCGTTGCCGGTGACCAACGACGCGGCAGAAATCGTCGGGATCGTCACCCAGACCGACTTTCTCGACAAACCGGACTGGCTCAGAGGAGAACCGACCATCGGTTTCCGTCACCGTCTGCGGTTGATCGCGCAAGGCGCACCGGCCGCCAATGGAACGGTCAATGACATCATGACGTCACCCGTCAAAACGATCCGTCCCGATGCGTCGCTCTCCGATGCGATCATCATGTTTGCCGAACAGGGGCTGCACTATCTGCCGGTCGTGCGCGAAAACCATAAAATGGCGGGAATTCTCTCTCAATCAGACGTACTGATCGCCACGCTCGAAGCGGCGGCAAAAGAGAATATCCGCCAGTAGCGCTCCCTATCGATCGGTCCGCTTTGCCTTCAATATCCGCTTCCAGATCGTTCCGCCGAGGAATTTATTGAAGACGACGAAATAGGCGACGATCAGCACAAAGCATAAAAGCGCCGGCCAGCCGTCGAGAGCAAAACCATTCTCCGATCGACCACCGAAGATTGACGACACGAAAAATCCGGCAACCCAAAAGATTGTGAAAAAATCGAGGATGGCGGCCAGAACGATACGCCATGTCGCGGGCTGTCTGGTGATGTTGGTCGTGTCGCTCATGCTGGCACTCCGGTTTCGGCGGTTTGTCCACTCATGAAAAAGGCGCCTCGCGGCGCCTTTGATCAGAACGGGATATCATCATCGAGATCGCGGGAGAAATTGCCTCCCGATGACTGGCCGCCGCGGCCACCCTGACCGCCACCTTGATTGCCGCCCTGGCCGCCGGAACGCGGACGATCGTAATCATTACCGCCACCACCGTAGCCGCCGCCGAAGTCATCGCCGCCGCCGCCGAAATCACCAGATCCACCGCGACCACCGCCGAAGCCGCCACGATCCCCGCCGCCTTCGCCGCGACCGTCGAGCATGGTGAGCGTCGAGTTGAAGCCCTGAAGAACAATTTCCGTCGAATAGCGGTCGTTGCCGGTCTGGTCCTGCCACTTGCGGGTCTGCAGCGCGCCTTCGATATAGAGCTTGGCGCCCTTCTTCACATATTGTTCGATAACCTTGCAGAGGCCTTCGTTGAAAACGACGACCGTGTGCCATTCCGTCTTTTCCTTGCGCTCGCCGGAATTGCGGTCGCGCCAGGTTTCGGACGTCGCGATACGCAGGTTGGCAATCGGACGGCCGTCCTGTGTCCGACGGATTTCCGGATCTGCACCGACATTGCCGATCAGAATGACCTTGTTGACGCTACCTGCCATAATCTTCTCACCTTACTCTGCCGCCACCGCGGCGCAAAACCAATCCGCCCACCATAGACCAAAGGCCGGGCAAGGCGCGACCTCCCCTGCCTCCATCATCCACAGTTTACAACATAGCAGAGCCATCGCCGAGCCAGATCCCTCGGCGGGCAGCGACTTAAATTTTGTTCTTTATTTGTTCTATTTTATTCCTATACTCATGTCAACGGAGTCGGAACCGCGGCCGATTGCGGCAGTTTCGCCTCGACAGGCGGATATCAATGACTACATAAGGGCCTTCAAATCCTCCCCGAGCGGGCCTCCCCAAAGGCATGATGATGAGCGAACTCAAGACCATTTCCATACGTGGTGCGCGCGAGCACAATCTGAAAGGCATCGATCTCGATCTGCCCCGCAACTCGCTGATCGTGATGACCGGGCTTTCGGGCTCTGGAAAATCGTCGCTTGCCTTCGACACGATCTATGCCGAAGGCCAGCGCCGTTACGTCGANNCCTATGCGCGCCAGTTCCTGGAGATGATGCAGAAGCCGGATGTCGACCAGATCGAAGGCCTGTCGCCGGCAATTTCGATCGAGCAGAAGACGACGTCGCGCAACCCGCGTTCGACGGTCGGCACGGTTACCGAGATCTACGACTACATGCGCCTTCTGTTTGCGCGCGTCGGCGTGCCCTATTCTCCGGCGACGGGCCTGCCGATCGAAAGCCAGACGGTCAGCCAGATGGTCGACCGGGTGCTTGATCTGGAAGAAGGAACGCGTCTCTACATTCTCGCGCCGATGATCCGCGGCCGAAAAGGCGAGTACAAGAAAGAACTCGCCGACCTGATGAAGAAGGGCTTTCAGCGCGTCAAGGTCGATGGCCAGTTCTACGAGATCGCCGATGTGCCGGCGCTCGACAAGAAATACAAGCATGACATCGATGTCGTGGTCGACCGCCTCGTGGTGCGCTCGGACATCGGCGCGCGCCTTGCAGACAGTCTTGAGACATCACTGAAACTGGCTGACGGTCTGGCGGTCGCCGAATTTGCCGACAAGCCGCTGCCGGCAAATGAAACCGCGGCTGGCGGATCGGCCAACAAGTCGCTCAACGAAACCCATGAACGCGTGCTGTTTTCGGAAAAGTTCGCCTGCCCGGTCTCCGGTTTCACCATTCCGGAAATCGAGCCGCGCCTCTTCTCCTTCAACAATCCGTTCGGCGCCTGCCCGACCTGTGACGGCCTCGGCTCGCAGCAGAAGGTCGACGAAAACCTGATCGTGCCGGAACCCGCCCGCACATTGCGCGACGGCGCGATCGCACCATGGGCGAAATCCTCCTCGCCCTATTACAATCAGACGCTGGAAGGCCTCGGAAAGGTATTCGGCTTCAAGCTATCCGATCGCTGGGACAAACTTTCCAGCGACGCGCAGACGGCAATCCTTCAGGGCACCGAGGAAAAGATCGAGTTCAACTACGCCGATGGCGCCCGCTCCTACAAGACGGTGAAAAATTTCGAAGGCATCGTGCCGAACCTCGAGCGCCGCTGGAAGGAGACCGACAGCGCCTGGGCGCGCGAGGAAATCGAGCGTTACATGTCGGCTGCCCCCTGCCCGGCCTGTGCCGGTTATCGACTCAAGCCCGAGGCGCTGGCAGTGAAGATCAACAAGCTGCATATCGGCGAGACGACCGAAATGTCGATCAAGCTGGCGCGCGACTGGTTTTCGGCACTGCCGGAGCACCTGAACGCCAAGCAGAACGAGATCGCCGTCCGCATCCTCAAGGAAATCCGCGAGCGCCTGCAGTTCCTCAACGATGTCGGTCTCGACTATCTCAGCCTGTCGCGCAATTCCGGCACGCTTTCGGGCGGCGAAAGCCAGCGTATCCGGCTTGCCTCGCAGATCGGTTCCGGCCTCACCGGCGTACTCTACGTCTTGGACGAACCATCGATCGGTCTGCATCAGCGCGATAATGCGCGGCTTCTGGAAACGCTGAAGCATTTGCGCGATATCGGCAACACCGTCATCGTCGTCGAGCATGACGAAGACGCCATCCTGACGGCGGATTATGTCGTCGATATCGGCCCTGCGGCCGGCATCCATGGCGGCACGGTCGTTGCCGAAGGCACGCCGCAGCAGGTCATGGCCAACCCGAAGTCACTGACCGGTAAATACCTGTCCGGCGAACTCGGCGTTTCCGTTCCCGCCGAGCGCCGCAAGCCGAAGAAGGGCAAGGAGATCAAGGTCGTCGGCGCCCGTGGTAACAACCTGAAGAACGTCACGGCCTCGGTGCCGCTCGGCGTATTCACCGCCGTCACCGGCGTGTCGGGCGGCGGCAAGTCCACCTTCCTGATCGAGACGCTCTACAAGTCGGCCGCACGCCGCGTCATGGGCGCGCGCGAAATTCCGGCCGAACACGACCGCATCGACGGTTTCGAACATATCGACAAGGTGATCGATATCGACCAGTCGCCGATCGGCCGGACCCCGCGCTCCAACCCGGCAACCTATACCGGCGCGTTTACGCCAATCCGTGACTGGTTCGCCGGTCTGCCGGAAGCCAAGGCGCGCGGTTATGCGCCGGGCCGCTTCTCGTTCAACGTCAAGGGCGGCCGCTGCGAGGCCTGCCAGGGTGATGGCGTCATCAAGATCGAGATGCACTTCCTGCCCGACGTCTACGTCACCTGCGATGTCTGTCACGGCAAGCGTTATAATCGCGAAACGCTGGATGTACATTTCAAGGGCAAGTCGATCGCCGACGTGCTCGACATGACGGTCGAGGAAGGCGTCGAGTTTTTCTCGGCGGTCCCGGCCGTGCGCGACAAGCTGCAGGCGCTGTTCGATGTCGGCCTCGGCTATATCAAGGTCGGCCAGCAGGCAAACACGCTGTCGGGCGGCGAGGCACAGCGCGTCAAGCTGGCCAAGGAACTGTCGAAACGCTCCACCGGCCGCACGCTCTATATTCTCGACGAACCGACTACCGGCCTGCATTTCCACGACGTGTCGAAGCTCTTGGAAATGCTGCATGAATTGGTCAATCAGGGCAACTCCGTCGTCGTCATCGAACACAATCTCGAAGTCATCAAGACGGCCGACTGGATCATCGATATCGGCCCCGAGGGCGGCACGGGCGGCGGCGAGATCGTTGCGTCCGGCACACCCGAACAGGTCGTCAAGGAAAAGCGCTCCTATACCGGCCAGTTCCTCAAGGAACTTCTGGAACGGCGGCCTGCGAAGAAGGTTCAGGCGGCGGAGTAATCCGTCGCCACTCAATTGGTGGAGAGGAATATGACGGCATCCGGCACAATCCGCACCGGCATCGGCGGCTGGACCTTCGACCCTTGGGAGGGTACGTTTTATCCCGAAAAACTGGCCAAGAAACGCCAGCTAGAATATGCCGCGAGCAAGCTCAGGGTCATCGAGGTCAACGGCACCTATTACGGTTCACAGAAGCCCGAGACATTTGCCAAATGGGCCTCTGAGGTTCCAGACGGGTTCATCTTCTCGCTGAAGGCCAGCCGGTTCACCACCAATCGCAAGGTTCTGGGCGAGGCCGGCGAATCCATCCAAAAATTTCTGACGCAGGGACTGGTCGAACTGGGCGATCATCTCGGGCCGCTCCTGTGGCAATTCGCGCCGACGAAAAAATTCGAGCCGGAGGATTTCGAGGCGTTCCTGAAACTTCTGCCGGAGACGCTCGAAGGACTGCCGCTGCGGCATGTCGTCGAGGTGCGGCATGACAGTTTCAAAGTGCCGGAATTCATCGTCCTTCTCGAAAAATACGAGGTCGCACCGGTTTGCGCCGAACATTTCGACTATCCGATGGTGGCGGATGTGACGGCCGATTTCGTCTATGCCCGTTTGCAGAAGGGGTCCGACGAAATCGCGACCTGTTACGCTGACGCCGACATGAAAGCCTGGGCGACAAGGCTGAAAACCTGGGCAGAAGGCGGCGTGCCTGCAGATCTTCCCGTGGTCGATGACAGCCGCAAGGTCGACAGGAAGCCCCGCGATGTGTTTGCCTTCTTCATCCACGAAGGCAAGGTCAATGCCCCGCAAGGCGCAATGGCGATGCAGGATCTCGTCGACGCAGGCTAAAGGTCTCCGGCAAGTTTCGCCATGGCCTTCCCTGCCTGGGCAGCCAGATCTTCTGCCGTCAACCCGGCAGCAGCGAGATGGGCCGCTTCTCCATGCAGAAAAACACCGGCACATGCCGCTTCGAAAGCCGGCATGCCCTGCGCCAGCAGGGCGCCGATCATGCCGGCCAGCACATCTCCAGAACCGGCGGTTGCCAGCGACGCCGGGCCGTTCGCATTGATATTGGCGCGCCCATCCGGCGCGGCGATTACTGTGTCAGCCCCCTTGTAGACGATCACCGCATGAGCGCGCTCGGCAGCCTTGCGCGCCTTTTCGACCTTTCCGAGACCGGCATCCGCGGCAAGATCGGGGAAAAGACGCCCGAACTCCCCTTCATGCGGGGTAAGAACGAGATGTGTCTCACCGCTTGAAAAGGCATCGAAGAGTGTCCGTGGTTCATCCTTGAACGAGGTGATGCCGTCCGCATCGAGAACAAGCGGATGATCCCTGAGCGCCAGAGCGAAGTCGCGCGCTGGTGCACCGATCCCGAAGGCTGGCCCAAGAACGAAGGCCGAAAGTTTTGCCTTTTCGAGCCAGACATGAAGGTCTTCCAGCGTATCAACCTGCCGCAACATGATCGCGGTCAGATGATCAGCATTAACCGGCAGGGCATCTTCCGGCGATGCCACGGTCACAAGTCCGGCCCCTGTTTTCAGGCCGGCAAGCGCAGACAGTCGCGCAGCCCCGGTGGAAGAAGACGGGCCGGAAAATACCCCAAGGTGCCCTCGCCTGTATTTATGGCTGTCGGCTCCGACAACGGGCAAAAACCTGCGCCACAGTTCAGGGCGATTTTCGCGTATCTGCCCGGCAGCCGCCAGAACGATGCGGGCCGGAATTCCGATGTCGAAAACCTCGATATCACCGCAGAGAGACTTTCCGGGCAGAAGCCAATGGCCCGGTTTGCGTGCCATGAAGGTGATGGTGCAAAGCGCCCGAAAAGCAGCGCCGCGGGTTCTGCCGGTTCGCCCGCAGATGCCGGATGGCAGATCCACGGCAAGCACCGGCAGCGAAGCCCCATTAACATCCGCGATGAGTTGCAGCACATTGCCGGGCAGATCTCGCGACAGGCCCGCACCAAACAGCGCATCGATGATAAGATCGCCCGCCTGTGGCCGGAACTCCTCAAACGCCGATGGCCGTCCGCCCCATTTTTCGAAAGCGCGCCTGACATCGCCACGCAGGCGCGCCGGATCACCCGCGGCAAACACGGCGACATCCGCTCCACTTTCTATAAGTGCCAGGGCAGCAACATAACCGTCCCCACCATTGTTACCCGGCCCGCAGAACACGACATAACGTCGAGCGCCGGGAAAACGCCTCAAGGCGGCGGCGGCAACCGCATGGCCTGCCCGCAGCATCAGATCGAAAGACGGGATGCCAGATTTTGCCGCCATGACATCGGCCTGCTTCATCTCGTCGGGCGTCAGCAGGACATGCGCTGGAATGGCGGGCATCGAATTCGGTCTCCGAAATGAACAGGATGAGGGCATATCATCAGTTGCCGATATGCCTAAACATCAATCAAATGCACAATTTAAATTCATCGACATCTTCATATCCGCCCTCGAGGATTTTTCTTGTTTTCGTCACAAAACAGGTCTCTGCGGCGTCGTTTCGCATCAGATTCATGGACAAGCCCACGTTTACCGGGCCTTGCGGCATGGAAATGGACAGGAATACGTGCAAAATGACAATATCCTTTTGAAAGTCCAACATTAGTTTGGCACGATATCTGCATTGGCATGGCCGAGTGGGTCGACGACCCGCGCATAGGGAGAAGCGGAGAGATAGTTTCTCATGAAGAAGATCGAAGCGATCATTAAACCTTTCAAGCTCGACGAAGTGAAGGAAGCCCTTCAGGAAGTCGGCCTGCAAGGCATTACGGTAACCGAAGCCAAGGGTTTCGGCCGCCAGAAGGGCCATACCGAACTTTACCGCGGCGCAGAATACGTCGTGGACTTCCTGCCGAAGGTGAAGGTGGAAGTGGTTCTTGCCGACGAAAATGCCGAAGCCGTGATCGAAGCGATTCGCAACGCGGCACAGACTGGACGGATCGGCGACGGCAAGATATTCGTGTCCAACGTCGAGGAGGTCATCCGTATCCGCACAGGCGAGACGGGTGTAGACGCGATCTAGCCGGCTCGGCGTGACCGTTCATATCGTTACTGAAATCGAGGAACCTGTAATGACGAGCGCAAGCGAAATCATGAAACAAATCAAGGAAAACGACGTCAAGTTCGTTGACCTTCGCTTTACCGACCCGCGCGGCAAGCTGCAGCATGTGACGATGGATATTTCTGCCGTGGACGAGGACATGTTCGCCGATGGCGTCATGTTCGACGGTTCCTCGATCGGCGGCTGGAAGGCGATCAACGAGTCCGACATGGTGCTCATGCCGGATCCGGCGACCGTGCATATGGACCCGTTCTTCGCCCAGTCGACGATGGTCATCTTCTGCGACATTCTCGACCCTGTTTCGGGCGAATCCTACAACCGCGACCCGCGCGGCACGGCCAAGAAGGCGGAAGCCTATCTGAAGGCATCGGGTATCGGCGACACCATCTTCGTTGGTCCTGAGCCGGAATTCTTCGTCTTCGACGACGTGAAGTACAAGGCCGACCCCTATAATACCGGTTTCAAGCTCGATTCATCCGAACTGCCGTCCAACGACGACACGGATTACGAGACCGGCAACCTCGGCCACCGTCCGCGCGTCAAGGGCGGCTATTTCCCGGTTCCGCCGGTCGACAGCCTGCAAGACATGCGCTCCGAAATGCTGACCGTGCTCACCGAAATGGGCGTGGTCGTCGAAAAGCACCACCACGAAGTGGCGTCCGCCCAGCACGAACTCGGCGTCAAGTTCGACACGCTGGTGCGCAATGCCGACAAGATGCAGATCTACAAATATGTCGTGCATCAGGTCGCCAACGCCTACGGCAAGACGGCCACCTTCATGCCGAAGCCGGTTTATGGCGACAACGGCTCGGGCATGCACGTGCACCAGTCGNNTCGATCTGGAAGGACGGCAAGCCGACCTTCGCGGGCGACGAATATGCCGGCCTGTCGGAAAGCTGCCTCTATTATATCGGCGGCATCATCAAGCATGCCAAGGCGATCAATGCCTTCACCAACCCGACGACGAATTCCTACAAGCGTCTGGTTCCCGGCTATGAAGCACCGGTTCTGCTCGCCTATTCGGCACGCAACCGTTCCGCTTCCTGCCGCATTCCGTTCGGCTCCAACCCGAAGGCCAAGCGTGTCGAGGTCCGCTTCCCCGATCCGGCGCAGAACCCCTATCTCGGTTTTGCCGCCATGCTGATGGCCGGTCTCGACGGCATCAAGAACAAGATCCA
>DLSX01000061.1:0-3533 GCA_002500765.1 Neorhizobium sp. UBA7851 | reverse complement strand
TCCTGACGGCTGGCGGCGTGTTCGACGACGACCAGATCGATGCCTATATCGAACTGAAGATGACCGAAGTGATGCGCTACGAAATGACGCCTCACCCGGTCGAATTCGATATGTATTATTCGGCTTGACCGGCGCTATTGCATAAATTGCGGTTTTAGCCGCATCCTGAAACGGCGGGTCTTCCCGCCGTTTTTCTTTTCACGGTTACAGCCGCATGCGGTGATATTCGATTTCCTGGTGAAGCATGACTTCTCAAACAAAGCCCGGCTCAGGCAGACCTGTCGACTGGCTAATTTTTTATCTCGTCCCGATTTTTTTCTCGAGCAACATGATTTTCGGCCGCGGCATTACCGGCGATGTCGCGCCGTATACGACGGCGTTTCTGCGATGGGCCGGATCGACTGCGATCATGCTGCCCTTCATCTATGCGGACCGCCGCGCCAGTGCGATCTTCGTTCGCAATCACTTCTGGCTCTGGCTGCTGCTTGGCGGTCTCGGCATGGGCATCTGCGGCGGCCTCGTCTACTGGTCGCTGACCTATACCAGCGCCGCCAATGGCACGCTTATCTACACAACCTCTCCGCTCTTCATCATTCTGTTCCAGTGGATGTTCGGCGGTCGCAAGATCAGCGGGCGGGAAATGGCCGGCATGCTGGTTGCTTCCGCCGGCGTGATCTCGATCGTCCTGCGCGGTGATCCCGCGGCATTGCTCAATCTCGGTTTCAATATCGGCGATCTCGGTATTCTCGTTGCCGCCATTTCCTTCGCCGTCTATTCGATCCTGTTGAAAAACTCTGCACTCCAGCAGCTTTCGCCCCTGGCTCTGTTCGGCATGATCGCGCTTTCGGGCGCGCTCGTGCTGCTTCCACCGAGCATTTTGGAGTTCATCAATGGTGGGCCAACTCCGGACTCGGCTTCCGACTGGTGGAAAATCGCCGGAATGGTCATCTTCGCGTCGCTTGCCGCCTTCTTCTGCTTCCAGCATGTGGTGCGTGTCTTTGGTCCAGCGACAGGAGGCATCACGCTCTACCTCATGCCTCCGGTTTCCATCGTCATGGCCATGGTCTTTCTGGGAGAACCTTTCGAGACCTATCATGCGCTCGGCATTGTGCTTGTTCTGGGTGGCGTTGTTCTTGCATCTTTGAGAGGCAAGAGACACATTAAGGAATGAAACGCGGGAGAAGGCATCCAGAGACACTAGATCTTGATGTTTGCTAGCCTCGCCCCCACATTATTCTGTGAAAGGACATCGCACCATGAAACAGAAAAACGCTAAATTCATGATTGGGGAGGTCGTCCGTCACAAAGTATTCCCGTTCCGTGGCGTCATATTCGATGTCGATCCGGAATTTGCGAATACTGAAGAGTGGTGGAATTCGATCCCGTCGGAAATCCGGCCGGCCAAGGACCAGCCCTTTTACCACCTGCTCGCCGAAAACGACGACTCGGAATATGTCGCTTATGTTTCGGAACAGAATCTTGAGCACGATGAAAACGAGGAACCGCTGCGCAATCCGCAGGTCTATCAGATCTTCGAACCGCGTGATGGCGGCCAGTTCAAGCCGAAGATGATCCTGGCGCACTAATGTCCGCAGCATGAATAAGAAAAAGCCCGACCATGTCGGGCTTTTTTCGTTTGTCCTGCGCGAAAGCGCTTCTCTGCTTCGTCGGCGTATCAGCCGATGATTTCCCGGCGAAGGGTATTCCAGCTGTCTTCGTCGGTCGCCACCAACAGACCGCCTTCGACATGGTGCGGCAGATAGACGGAACCGTCCAGCCTGCGGATATAGCCGCCAGCTTCCGTGCCGATCAATGTCCCTGCCAGGTGATCCCAAGGCATCAGCTTGTTATAAAGCGCGAACTGGACATGGCCGCTGGCGAAGGTGCGGTATTCATGGGCCGCACAGCGATAGCTGGCAAACAGGCGAACCTTGGCGAGATTGGCAAGGATCTGCTCCCGTTCATGACCGTAGAAATAGCCCGCCGAGGCCATGCCGATCATGTCGCCAAGTGGCTGCGGTGCCGCAACGGACAGTTTGACCGCCTCGCCGTCCGGGCGACGCAGAAAGGCACCCGCCCCCTTTTCCGCCATGACCCAGTCGTCACCCATCGGATCATAGATGATGCCGGCGACCGTCTCGCCCTTGTAGGTGACGGCAGCCATGACACCGAAGGCCGGAATGCCCGAGGCGAAATTGAAGGTACCATCGATCGGGTCGACGATGACCGCAAGTTCCGCATCGGCCAGTTTGCCGAGAAGCGACGGATCCGCCGCAACCGATTCCTCACCGATGAACAGCGCGCCCGGAACAACGGCGTCGATCTCCCGGCGGATCAGGCGCTCGGCTGCCTCGTCGGCCTCGGTCACCAGATCCGAAGGTTCGCTCTTTGAGCGGATATCACCACCGCCAAGGCGGCGGAAACGCGGCAGTATCTCGGTCTTGGCGGCTATTTTCAGAAGTTCGGCAAGCCTGGCGACGTCGAGCGGCAAAGTCATTTTGAAATCCAATCTGCGTTTGAAGATGGCAAGATCAGTCGTCGACCGTGGCCGACAGGCCGGAAAAATCAAAAAGTTTCGGATCGAGAAGATGGGACGGGTTCACATGCGCGAGTGCACGCAGCATTGTGTCCTTGCGGCCCGGCATGCGTGTTTCGATATCGGCAAGCATCTGCTTCATCGCATTCCGCTGCAAACCGTCCTGCGAACCACAGAGGTCGCAGGGGATGATCGGGAACTGCATTGCCGCTGAAAATTTTGCCAGATCGTCCTCGGCGCAATAGGCCAGAGGCCGCAGCACCATCAGGTCACCCTCGTCATTCAAAAGCTTGGCCGGCATGCCGGCAAGACGGCCGCCGTGAAAGAAGTTCATGAAGAAAGTCTCGAGAATGTCTTCGCGGTGATGACCAAGGACGAGGGCCTGGCATCCTTCCTCGCGCGCCACGCGATAGAGATTGCCGCGGCGCAGCCTGGAACAGAGTGAGCAATAGGTGGCGCCCGACGGCACCTTTTCCTTCACGATCGAATAGGTATCGCGATATTCGATCCGATGTTTCACGCCGATCGAGGTGAGATAATCCGGCAGGATGTGTTTCGGGAAATTCGGCTGTCCCTGATCGAGATTGCAGGCGATCAGTTCCACCGGCAACAGTCCACGCCACTGCAGGTCGAGCAGCACGGCGAGCAGAGCATAGCTGTCCTTGCCGCCCGAGAGGCCGACAAGCCAGCGCTGCTGATCCTTCAGCATGCCGAAATCATCGAACGCCTGGCGTACCTGGCGCAAAAGCCGCTTGCGCAGCTTGTTGAACGAAACCGAGGTCGGCGCATCGCGAAACAATACAGGGACAAGACCGGTCACGGCCTCGTCCATTTCATCCTCGATGACAGCGTTCAATCCCATGGCGAACCTCATGCAGGACGGGCGGCCGGAAGCCGCCCGGTCATTTGTCTCATTCAGGCGCCGAGTGCGGCCGCAACCGCCTCGATCGCCTCGTCTGCCTTGGCGCCATCCGGACCACCGGCCTGCGCCATGTCC
>DLSX01000060.1:8199-9839 GCA_002500765.1 Neorhizobium sp. UBA7851 | reverse complement strand
CGCCTCGGGTCTTCCTATATCGCCGGATGCCGCACAGGCTCGCAGTCGCGATGCTGGAACGCCCCGATGACTTGCTCCTGCATCGCCAGCGTGCAGACGAGCGTGTCGAGTTCGCCCCAGCGCTCGAAGGCAAAGCGGTCCGCAAGCTCATGGTAGTGGGGACGGGGACTGGACCGGCGCCGCACGCGGCTCCGGACCTTCACCGTGGTCGCCTGTCTTCCGGCGCGCGCCGCAATCTGACGGGTCAGACAATCGAGATGCCGCTGGGTCTCGCGCCGGGCGCCGATTGCTTTCGCCAGCGGCCTCAAGAGGCGGATGTCGATCATGACCCATCCCCCCGGTTTCGCCAGCCAATGAAGGAGGAGGGGCCATCATATTCAGGGTGGCGAGCGAGATCGATGACGAAGCCGAACCGCCCCCGCCCCGCATATTCGTCGCTTGCCACCAGAAAACGGCGTTCTTCACCACCGCGGATATGGCCTCCGCCGATCTTCGCCACGACCTCCGTCATGCCGGGGCGCTGATCGGACAAGATTGCCGACATAGCGATGTAGTCCGCCGCATGGCGTTGACCGAACGCCCGGCGATCCCTGGCCCAGCTCTCACCCTCGGCAAGCGGGCAACCGCGGATCGTCTCCCAGACGTCGGGCCAGGTATTGCGGAAGGTCTTTTCTGCCATCGACCGCTCGTAGGCGGTGAACAGGTCCGGGAAACTGATCGCGACGATCGCCCATTCGCAGTCTTCCTCGTACCAGGGCATATCCTTCCGCAGCAGCGGATGGACCTTGGCATTGCGCTCTGTCGACAGATGGAAGCCGCCATGCCCTGATGTCATGTGGGCGACGACGCCCACTGCGTACACGACCGCCATCTGCGATCCGCCCCATGGTGTGCTTACCGACATGCGGGTTTGCGCGCGGTGCAGCTTGGCCACATCGCGTTTGTGATCAGCAGTCTCGGCAACGCGCGCCCGGAACTCGGCCTCATCGGCAACCCGGCCGTCATGCCCGATGAATTCTGCCCGCGTCAGATCGGCGAGTGGCCGACGGATCGCACCGGCGCTTGCAACAAAAGCAAAGCCGCTGGGTGATGTGACCATGGCAAGGACCAGGTCACCGATGCGGGCCAGGGGCAGGCCGTCTGCGCTGGTGGCAAACTCCACCCCCGAAAGATCGGGGGTGGAGTTTGCAATGTTCGACTGGAGGGCGGCGGTCATGCTGCATCCCTCAGATCGACATCTTCATCATAATCATCATGACCGGGCAAATCCGCATCCTGCGGCTCGCCACCGACCGCATCGTCGGTATCGTGTTCTGGCTGATCTACTGATAGGTCATCGAGATCGCTGTCGCCGTGATTTTGGGACCCCGCGTCAATGACATCCGTGGCGGCGCCTGCCCGGATCCAGTCCAGCAGTTCGTCAGCCGGCGGCGCGAAGCGGGCCGACGCATGCACGAAGTGCTTAGTTGCGAAATGCTCGACGAGCGCTGTACGCGTCTCGCGGACCTTCGGGCGCGGCTGGACCGATGCCTCAGCGCAAGAGGCTTCCAGTGCCTGCCGCGACAGGCACATGAGGAATTCTTCAGAGCCCATGTTTGGCAGGAACGCGTCGGCGCCGATCGCCTCGCCGGCGATGCGCT
>DLSX01000060.1:0-8142 GCA_002500765.1 Neorhizobium sp. UBA7851 | reverse complement strand
AGCGTGTCCTGATCGAAGGCGAGCTTGCCATGCTCGTCAAACAGTCCGACGGCATGACGCGAGAAGCGCTTGCCGCCGTAGAAGGTGCCATCTGCGCCGGAGTCGATGCGGACATTCTGGCCGGCGAACGCCAGGACCATCAGCGCCACCAGCATATCATCCTCGATCGGCGCGCGACCGAGCGCATCGTGCAGGGCATCAGTGCGGAAATCGCCGATCATGTCGTGGCCCTTCTGCGTGACGTCGGGCCGGGCTTTCGGCGTGGCGACTGCGTCGGTGTCATCGCCGCCAGTGACCGATCCGTCGCCAACAGCACCCTTCGGCTTCGCCGCCTCGGGCATGCGGTAGTGCACCGTCTGGACCTTGCCGTCACGATCGAGGTAGAGCGCCGTAAGGTCGGACTTGGACGGCTTGCCGTAAACTTGGGATCCCTTCTTCGGCAGTTCCGGCTGGCCCCAGCTGTTGACCTCGACGATCGCGCCGCGCTTCGGCAGGTTGCTCGTCATCCATTCGTGCTGGGCGCCAAGAAAACCTTCGACATTGGTGGTGTAGCGACCGTCCTCGTCGGCCGGTGCGAAGAGATCCTCCACCCATTCGATGCCGTAGGCCTGAGCCAGATCGTCACCGAAGCTCGCGTCCCTGGCATACATGCGCTTTTTCGTCAGCGCATTGGCGATCTGCCACCAGGCAGCGGTGTCACCCTTCTTGGGGCGGTTAGCCTTCCAGACCTCCTTCTGGTCGACCTGGCCCGCCGCCGCGATCACCCGCAACTGCTGCTCGGACGGCATGTCACCCAGCGCCATCTGCTCCAGCATAGCTGGCAGCACATTGGCAAGCAGGCGCAGCTTACGGATCTGGCGGACAGGAAGAGCGAGAGCGACGGCGATCGCTTCCTCGGTCCAGCCGAGAGCAACAAGGCGTTCAATACCTCGCCATTGGTCTACCGGATTGAGCGCTTCACGGACGCTGTTCTCGACCATGGAACGCATCGCGCCATTGTCGTTGGCTGCATCAACGACGAGTATTTCGATTTCTTCGAGACCGGCCGCGATGGCGAGACGCACCCGACGATGCCCGGCGTCAATGATATAACCATTTCCGCCATCCGTTTCCGGAGCGACCACCGGCGGCTGAACGATGCCGACGGCCTTGATCGTCGCCAGCATCAGCGCATCGGCCTGCGGCGACGACTTCGACTGGCGCATTCGGTCGGGGTTTTCCTTCAAAGCGCGCGGGTCAACCTTGATGATCTGCATGGGATTTGTCCTTGTCTAGAGGGTTCCGGACCGGCGCCATGCCAGCCCTTCCTGTCTTCATTTTTCTCGAAGACACCTCCCGGACCGCCGAACGGCCGGACTGACGCAACTGCGGCCGAGCATCCCTGCTGCGAAGGACGAGCGGGGCTGACAGCCCTGCGAAGAACGAGTAGCCGGGATGGCGCAGGCGGCGGTTGAGCGCACGCGTCGGCAGGAGGACCGATCTGCGACCGGTTCTTTCCCTCCTCCTTCTGTTCCATTTTTCCATTAGAAGAGCGGTCCACGTACGCCGAGGCGCGAACGACATGAAAAACCTCGACCGGAAACCGAAACGCAAAAGGGCGCTCGACCCGCGAGGGGAGCGCCCTTTTTCTGATCCCGGACGACATCAAAAGCCACAGCGATTGCGGCGGCAGGACATCATCTGAACGGGAAGTGATGCTCAGATATTGTTGATGGCAGGAAAATTCAAGTCGCGACCGTGAACACTCGCTGATAAATGTCGCCGTCGTCCAAGAGTGCCAGTCGAGGAAAGATGCATACAGATCCTGCAACCCGGAGGGCCATCGCACAACGCGCCATCGATCGCGCGAGGTCCCGTGGTACGCCGATCGACGAGGACCCAATCTTTATGGCTCTGCTGGATGCATGGATCAGTGGCGACATCGACATGTGTACGATGCGCGAGCGCTATCTCGACAGTTTTTCTCGCAAGGAAGAACAGCACCGTGGTCGTCAGCCTGGCCAGAATGAGATATCTCTGGATGATAATGTGCAAGAAAAAAGGGCCGACGGAGTAACCCGCGGCCCATAAAGTGTGGAGATCTTTGACCTCCAGAGGGGAACAGCTGCGGCGGCGGAACTGGGAGGAGACCGCCATATGCATCAGCTGTAGGCTTTATGCCTGATTTTTGACCAATCGGAAAACATTTATCGTGCAATGCAGCTATGCGGCCAGTGCGTTGGTCTCATTGCCGAGGTCAGCCGCCAGCTGCGTTTCGATGTCACGTAGTTCACGCCTTTTCCGTTTCAGGTCGTCAGCGAACGCAAACGCTCCTCCGTCTCGCGAACGGTATGAGGCCAGCCGGCACTCGGCCTCTTCCAACCGCCGGCGATACTGAAGCTGTTCCTGCTCGAAGCCGTCGAGTCCGTGCTCCAGCCGTGAGATGGCGCCGAGCGGAGTCACCGTGATCGCCAGGTCGATCTCGTAATCGGCTCCGGTGCGTTGGAGCAGCGTCTCGTAGCGATAGCTGCCACCCTTGCCGAACCTCTCACCCTCATAGACGAGATCGAAGCCGCCGATCGTGGCAAGATGCACATCGCCCTCATGCTGAAGCTGTAGAAGCGTGAGGATTTCCTTCATCAGCGCGCGACCGGCCTCCTTGCGCTCGGCATGTTCTTTACCGAGCACCGTCATAGTGAAGGCATCGCCTGTGGTCGACTGTAGCCGCGCGATGTCCTGGCCGATTTCCTCAATCCGCCGGGTCGAGAGCTCGATTTCGCGCTCTGCATCACGCATCTGCCGGCGAACGGCGTATTGATCGTCCTCGTGGGCGGCCCGCAGCCGTTCGAGCCGTGCGATATCGGCTTCCAGGCCTGCCTTCTGCATCAACCGTTCATCGCCGGATGCGATCGCCTTCGCCATGGCGAACTGGTTGGCCGCCCCTTCACCAACATCCTCCAGTCGCCTGATCGAGGTGTCGCCAGACAGGGCCGCGGCAATGAACCGGGCTTTGCGCTCATTGTTCTGCCACATGCTGGCATCCAACGAGCCTTCCGTCGCATAGGCGAAGATATCGACCTCGTCGTGCTGGTTGCCCTGGCGAACGATCCGGCCTTCCCGTTGCTCGATCTGCGACGGCAGCCAAGGCACATCCAGGTGATGGAGCGCCTTCAACCGAAGCTGGGCGTTGACGCCCGTGCCCATAGTTTCCGACGAGCCGATCAGGAAACGAACCTTGCCGGCCCTGACATCGCCGAACAGTCGCTGCTTGGCCTCGGTCTTCTTGAAGTCCTGCATGAAGGCGATTTGCGGGGCGGGCACGCCGAGCCGGACCAGCTCGTCGCGGATAAAACGATAGGCCGAGAAGCCGCGGGACTTCTCGACATTGATCGTGCCGAGATCGGAGAAGATCATCTGCGCAGCCCCTGGTAGATCGAAGTCTTTGCCGTCGGGGCGTCGATAGATCGCCTCGCCGGTATCCTTCCAGATCCCGTAGGCATTGCGGACGAGCAGATTGAGCTTGTTGTTCTCCTCGTTGTCGGTCGCCGGCATGACGAAGCGCAGGTCGATCGCCGCATGGCGCCCATCAGTGATGACGGACAACAGAATGTCGTCGCCCGACTTGGCGGGCCCCTCGCGCTGCTCGATCGCCTTGATCCTGCTGCCGAGGGTCTGCTGATAGGTCTTGAACAGCGCCGTCGGCTTGGCCGTCATGATCTGCCGCCGGCCGGTCGAGATGTTGGGCACCTTCACGTATTGCCGCAGGTCATTCGGCATCACCACATCGGCAAACGAGCGGAACATGGCGATCAGCTCGGGCACGTTGACGAAGGAAGCAAAGCGGCTGACCGGCTTGTATTTTCCCGATGGCTGGATTTCGAGTTCGGTGGTCGTGTCGCCGAAGCAGGAGGCCCAGGCGTCGAACTCGTGCAATCCGCGCTCAGAAAGTGCCGCATGACCGAGCAGGCGCTGGATGGAGAACATCTCGCCAAGCGTATTGGTGAT
Organism: Neorhizobium sp. UBA7851; assembly: GCA_002500765.1. Taxonomy (GTDB): domain Bacteria; phylum Pseudomonadota; class Alphaproteobacteria; order Rhizobiales; family Rhizobiaceae; genus Neorhizobium. The sequence goes on along the minus strand of DLSX01000060.1, from coordinate 4,158 downwards.
CGGCGTGCCGGAGGCAAGCACGAGCGCGCGGCCTGGGTTCCGAGTCTCGATGTAGCGCGATTTGACATAGAGATCCCAAGCGCGCTGCGAGCCATTCGGATCGATGCCCTTCAGCGTCGACATATTGGTGGCGAAGGAGAGCTTGCGGAATTCCTGCGCCTCGTCGACGACGATCTGATCGACGCCGATCTCGGAGATGGTCAGAAGGTCGTCCTTGCGGGTCGCCAAGCCTTCGAGCCGCTCCTGAAGACCTTCCTTCAGCCGCTCGAGGCGCTTGCGCGAAACGCGGTCCTCGCTGTCGACCTTGGCCATCAGGTCTTCGTAGAGCTGCAACTCGTCCTGGATCATCTCCTGTTCGAAGGCAGAGGGTACCGCGATGAAGCGGAACGCCGAATGCGTGATGATGATCGCATCCCACGTTGCAGTCGCCGCACGCGACAGAAACCGGGCGCGCTTGTCCTTGGTGAAATTGGTCTCGTCAGCGACGAGAATGCGGGCATTCGGATAGAGGCTTAAGAACTCGCGCGCCGCCTGCGCCAGGCAATGGCCAGGCACGACCAGCATGGCCTTGGCGATCAGTCCAAGCCGGCGCTGCTCCATGATGGCCGCCGCCATCGTCATCGTCTTGCCGGCGCCGACGGCGTGAGCGAGATAGGTCGAGCCATCGGCAATGATCCGCCAGATGCCGCGTTTCTGGTGCCCATAAAGAACAAAGGCGCCAGAGGCGCCGGGAAGTTTCAGATGAGAGCCGTCGAATATGCGCGGCGCGATGTTGTTGAAACGGTCATTGTAGTCGCGGGCCAGCCGGTCGGTTCGATCCGGATCGGTCCAGACCCAGTCCTGGAATGCCTGCTTGATCCTTTGGAGCTTGTCGCGCGCGGCTTCGGTATCGACAACATTGAGCACCCGGCGTTCGCCATCGGCATCCTTGAAGACGTCGAAAATCTGCGGGACTCGACTGTTGAGCGCATCGGCAAGCAGCTCGCCGGCATGCCGGCGGCTGGTGCCCCATTCGGATGTGCCAGCGGCGCTATAGCCGAGCTGACGAGCCTCGACTGTCCATGAACCAAGCTCCGGCATATGATGGATGCGGATATCTGCGTCCATCTTTTGCCTGACGAAGGCGACGACATCGGCGGCCGGGATCCAAGGTGCGCCGAGACGGGCGGTAATGTCGGAGGGGCGCAAGTCTGCCGGCTGAACGACTGCCAAGGCGCGCACGTTGCGCTCATACGTCGGATCGAGCTCGGCTGCGGCCTGCGCGGCAGCGAGCTTTGTGCGGACGGCCCCTGAGAGATATCCGTCTGCCGTCTTCCACGATCCATCGGCCGGATCACGGAAGATGGCGTCACCCAGTTCGTCGACCACAGCCACAGGATCGCTGTGCAGCAGCTCAGCGACATGGTCGATATCGACGTGGCCTCGTTCATTCAGAACGACGGCGAGCGCATCTGCAGGAGACGTGATCGTCGGCGCCGCGGGCGGAGCAATCACGCGTTCGGAAAAAATCGCACCGGGCTTCGCGGTGTCGGTCTCCAGATCGTAATCTTCGATTGAGGCCACAAGCCAGCAATCCGGGTCGTCGCGGAAGGGAGCCAGGTTCGGCTGGCGGTGGGTCTCCTTGACCTCACCGGTCCCGGCATCTTCCTGGATCAAGACTGTTGTGTGGTTGATCGGCCCGAAATCGCGCACAAAGCTCGACCAGGCGATGCGCAATCGCACCTGGAGATCGCGCCATGGCCGATCGGTTTCCTGCGCCTTCAGGACCTCGCGCACTGCATCGCGGATCGGGATCAGCTTTGAGACGATCCGGACGTACTTTTCCGGGACCCCATCGCCTGAGCGCCCCTTACGGACGGTGACCGGCACGGTGGATCCGTCGAGCATCTGCATCAGACCCTTTGACCGGTCGAGGAAGAAGCTGCCCTCGCGAACAGTCCCGCACTTCGGCTGCAGATCGACGATTTCGCCGAGTTCTTCCTCCAGATCAATATCGATCGGTGTCGGTTCGCCGTCATAGAGATCGGCCGGCAGAAGCTCGATGGCAGTGGCAATGGCGGCTTCGAGATCCTCTCCATCGCGTGGGCGGCATGTGTAGGTCTCGCCGAACGGGCCGGAGGTCAGGGCGTGTGTGCCGAGCACGAGGTCCGGATGCCGACCAAACCAGCGATTGACCCTGATGGCGCCTTCGTCGTCGGTGGCCGGCGTGATCTCATCGACATCGAGCCACAGCTGATTTCCCTCCGGCTCTCCGGGCTTGCGCTTGCGGAAGAAGAGGATGTCGACGACGACGTCCGTGCCGGCGTCGCGACGGAAGCTGCCCTCGGGCAGGCGGATTGCTGCGATCAGGTCGGCGGATTTCGCAATATGCTCCCGTGCCGTGGTATCGGCCTTGTCCATGGTGCCATGCGATGTGACGAAGGCGGCGAGCGCGCCGGGCTTCAGCAGGTCAATCGACCGGGCGATGAAATAGTCGTGCAAACGAAGGCCAAGCGATCGGTAAACGCGGTCCGAGCGGACGGTGCGATCAGAGAAGGGCGGATTGCCGATGGCGAGATCGTAGATCGGAGCCAGATCCGTACGGGCAAAGTCGCCATTTATGATCCGCGCCTTCGGCTGAAGCAGGCGGGCGATGCGAGCGGTGACCGGATCGAGCTCGATCCCGGTAACATAGGCGGCGTCACGATAGGGCTCTGGCATCAGGGCAGGGAAGAGCCCCGTGCCGATGCCAGGTTCCAGCACCCGGCCGCCGCGCCAGCCCAGTTTTTGGACCCCAGCCCAAATTGCCCTGATGATGAATTCCGGCGTGAAATGCGCATACTGGGTGCAGCGGGCAAGCGACGCGTAGTCGCACTCGGAAACCGAGGTCTCCAGCAAAGAACCAATATCGTCCCAGCCCTGGCGGAAATCGACCTCGCCCGGCCGACGGAACATGCCATTGGCCAGTTCGCCGGCGCCGAAGCCGGTGAAACGGATCAACTGCGCCTGTTCTTTTGGCGTCGCCGGCCGGTCCTGCTTGGCAATGCCGTCGGCGATGAGGATCGCGGCGACATTGGCGCGGGCGCGATCTTTCCAGGAGGACGCCAGCTTGCGGTCGCCGTCCAGATAGAAGTTTGCCCGAAGCCTTGCGCGCCGGACGGGCGTGGTAGCGACGGGGACGGCAGGAGCAGGTGCTGGCGGCAGGGGATCCGGATCGTCATCATTGGCGGCATTAGACGAAAACCCGCCGAACGCTGTCACACCAAGTCCGAGGCCGGCGACAAGCACATTCGAGCCGAACATGTCGAGCGTGAAGGGATCGTTGCTCATGGGAAAGCTCCTTGAAATGAGGGCGAGCGCCATCGCTCGGCCACGGAGAAGGCCGCTTAGGGCGCGAAATTTGCGAATGATGATCTGGCTCAGGCGGCCAGGGCTGAGGGGAAGTGGCGTAGATGCACCGGCAGCTTGGCCGCGATCTCGTCGTCAGACAGGGTGTCGAGCAACTTCAGGAACGTGCCTTCACTGCCACCGTAGAGCATCACCGTGCGATGTCCTTGCATCTGCTTCGGCCAGCGGTCGCCGGCATAGCCACGATAGTCGTCGGTCGTCGTGCTCCAGATGTGCTCAAGCCGTTCTTCGCGGCTCATCGCCCGGACTGGTCGGGTTTCGCGGTCAACGATTGCGGTCCGCATCGCCTCCACAGAGTTCGGGTCCGAGAGGTCGCAGTAGGTGTGAAAGTAACGGACCGCTTCGTCGATCCGGATCGCGTAAAATACCGAGGTCACCGACCCGGTCATGAACTCACGCATCGCAAAGATCGGCCCGCGCATCCAGAGCGGCGGCAGGATATCGAGCATATAGGAGTAGGAGGTTTCATCGATCTCGAACCATTCGCCGGCATAGACGGCAGACTGGTCGCCATCAAAGCGGTCCGGGCGCATCGCGTGCCTGTCGAACATCCGGAACATGTCGGCGCGCTTGGCCGCTCCTTGAAAGATTTTGCGGGGAGGGGCTATAGAGGTCATCAGCTTGATCCTTTTCGGGGTTTTGGACCGAAGGCAGCACAAGTCGTTTCAACCTTGCCATTCTCTTCAGTCCTTCATGACCCCTTCCACGCTGCCGGCCTCGTGTCCGGCCGGGTCAAGGGCCGGCGCATGCCGGGCGAAGCCTCCCTTGATG
>DLSX01000089.1 GCA_002500765.1 Neorhizobium sp. UBA7851 | reverse complement strand
AGGACATCGGCGGCAGCCTCGGTCCGGAAGGTGATCTCCGCAACCGGCAGGCCACCTTCGAGCAGCGCATCGGCCAGCGCTACCGCATCGCTCGCACGCTCGATGGCGATGACCGGGACCACGCCGAGCCCGGCGATGATGTCGATTGGATCTTTCATGGGGAAACTCCTGGCTTTTGCCTGATCAGGCATAGGTCTTCATCAGGCCCCGGGCGATTTCGCTGCTCCGCGGCGTGTAGGCTGTGTTTTCGACGAGTTCCCAGCCGCCCGTGCCGGTCGCATAGACACGATGGCGCATGCCGTTCGAGTTCTCGATGATGCCGTAGTCCTGGCCGCTGTCGGACGGATAGGCGAAGACCATGACCAGATCCTCAGTGCCGACATTGATCGAGCGATGGATCCAGAACGGCGGGACGTAGCAAATCGTCTGTGGGCCGATCTCGATGATGCGTGTCTCGCCCTCAGGCGATTCGAGCTGCATCAGGCCGTGGCCTTTCTGGCCGTAGTAGATTTCCGGCCTGTCAGCCTTTGCGTGAATATGGCCGCGGGTAAGGAAATATTCGCTGCCAATCCGGCCCGGGCTCATACGGGTAACGCCATAGATCAGGTCACCGCTATGGGTGCCCGGCTTGAAGTCCTCGACGTCGTAGACGACCGGATTTCCGGACGAGCGCACAAGCGCTTCATGGGCGGAGGCATCGGCATAGAGCCCTGTGAGGTCGCTCAAGCGTTTCTCGTAACGGCCCGTATTGCCGCTCATCCCTCCGGTGATTGCGTCCACGACGCTCGTGACAGGCTCTCGTAACATAATCTCTCCTCCAATCAGTAGTAAAATTACATAAAGTGATAGAATGAGACGCGCAAGCCTTAATTATCGCTGCAATGCAGCATCATATTTCCGTTTTTTGTAACGAAATGACGTTGACGTGCGGTTTTTATGTAATTACGCTACATTTGGCTTTTGAGAAATGGTGGACCCAGAAAGGGTCTGGGGAGCTCAGATTCGCCCTAAGGAGGAGAAATTATGAAGACCGTTAAGGCTGCCGCATTGCGGCTCGCACTGGCCGCTGCAGGCTCGCTGCTGGCAATTTCCGCCGCCCAGGCCGCCGATTGCAAGATCGGCATCTCGATGAAGACGCTGGATGCGCCATATTTCGCCGCCCAGGACGTGTCGGCCAAGAAAAAGGCGACGGAACTCGGCTGTGAGGTGATTTCCGTCGACGGACAAAACGACCTCAACAAGCAGGTCGCCGATGTCGAGGACATGGTGGCGCAGGGCATTACGGCGCTGATCATCAATCCGCGTGACAGCAAGGGCCTCGTGCCCGCGGTCAACGCCGCGACGGCTGCCGGCGTACATGTCTTCGTCATCGATTCCACGATCGATCCGCAGGCCAATTTCGTGACGCTCGTTCAGTCTTCGAATTCGCAGAACGGCCTCCTGGTCGGCCAGTGGCTGGCCAATGCCACCAAGGGCAAGGATCTGAAGATTGCGCTGATCTCGGGTGACAAGGGCAATGAAGTCGGCCAGGAACGGCGCCTCGGCGTGCTGGCCGGCCTGCTCGAAGGCCAGCTGCGCAACGAAGGTCGTGCGCGCTTCGAAGTCGTCGGCCAGGGCTGGGGCGCCTGGACCAATGAAGGCGGGCTGAAGGCCATGGAAGACCTGCTGACCGCCAATCCGAATATCAACGTCGTTCTCGGTGAAAACGACTCGATGGTTCTTGGCGCCGAAAAGGCGCTCGGCGATACGAAGGGCGTGCTTCTGCTTGCCGCCGCCGACGGCCAGAAGGAAGCGCTGCAGGCGATCAAGGATGGCAAATACGGCGCGACCGGCCTCAACGACCCGGCAATCGTCGCTTCGACCGCTGTCGAACTCGCCAAGAAGGCGATCGATGGCAAGCTGCCCGAGGGCATGTCCAAGATCACCTATACGACGCCGACTGCCATCACCAAGGAAAATGTCGACAAGTATCTGAAGAAGGATGCGGTGTTCTAAGCACCATCCTCCTCCCAAGGCGGCCGGCACCACGAAGATGCCGGCCGCACCCTCGTCATTGAGCGGAAGGTCTTACGGCCTCCCACGATGTCCTGCCGGCCATAGTCAGGTCCGGCGGCACAGGGATCAGAAGTCGGTTATGGAAAATCTGGTAGAACTCAACGGTATCCGCAAATCCTTCGGTGGCGTCCGAGCCCTGCAGGGCGTGGACTTCACCCTGCGCCCCGGTGAGGTACATGCGCTACTCGGCGAAAACGGCGCCGGCAAATCGACGCTCATGCGCGTTCTCGGCGGTGAACATGTGCCGGATGCTGGGACTATTGCCGTCTCCGGGGAGCGCCAGCAGTTTCGCGGCCCGATGGATGCGCTCGGCAAGGGAATCGCCATCATCCATCAGGAAATGGCGCTGGCGACCGATCTGACCGTGGCGGAAAACATCTTTCTCGCCGAAATCCCCTCCGTGATCTCCTGGCGGGATCTCAACCGTCGGGCCAAGGAACTGATCTCCAGCCTCGGCTTTTCCATTTCGCCCTCGGCCACCGTGTCCGACCTGTCCGTTGCCCATCAGCAGGTCGTCGAAATTGCCAAGGCGCTGTCCCACAATGCCGGCGTGATGGTGTTCGACGAGCCGACTGCCGTGCTTTCGACGCGCGATGCCGAAAGACTGCTACAGATCATTGCGACGCTTCGCGAACGCGGCGTCGGGATCATCTATATCTCGCATCGGCTGGACGAGGTCTTCCGCATCGCCGATCGGATCACCGTCATGAAAGACGGTGCATCGGTTGCGACCGTGGCGCGGGCGGACGTCGAGATCAACGACGTCATCCGCATGATGGTCGGCCGCTCGCTGGAGGCGCTGTTTGGCGAGGATGTCGAACGCACGGTCGGCGACGAAGTCATCCGTGTCGACAGTCTTTCCGATGGCAGTCGCATCAAAGGCGCTTCGCTCAGCCTGCGCGCCGGCGAGATCGTCGGCCTAGGCGGTCTTGTCGGAGCCGGCCGCACCGAACTCGTTCGCATGATCTTTGGAGCGGAAAAGGCGCAATCCGGAAAGATCTTCATCCGCGGTCGCGAAGTGAAGATGAATAGTCCCCGCCACGGCATCAGGGCAGGTATCGGCCTTGTGCCGGAAAGCCGTAAGGAGCAGGGCCTCGTTCTCGACTTTTCGATCCGCGTCAACGCGACGATGGCGAGGCTTTCGCCCCTCGTCAACATGTTCGGCTTTGTGCGGCGGTCGGCGGAAAAATCCGCGGTCGAAAAGCTGGCAGCCCGTCTTCGTCTCAAGGCCGGCAGTCTTGATGACCCGGCCTCCAGCCTTTCCGGCGGCAACCAGCAGAAGGTCGTGCTCGCAAAGTGGTTTCACGCGAATGGCGACATACTGATCTTCGACGAGCCGACGCGCGGCGTCGATGTCGGCGCCAAGACGGAAATCTACTCGCTGATCAAGTCGCTCGCTGCCGAAGGCCGGGCGATCCTGGTCATCTCATCCGAGCATCTGGAACTTTTCGGGCTGTGCGACCGCATTCTCGTCATGCGCGAGGGACAGCTGACCGGATCGCTTCAGCCGGCCGATTATACTGAAGAAAACCTGCTGCGGCTCGCCATGGTCAATTCCGTGACCACGGCTGAGACCGCTGCGACACCATGATTGGGTAACGCCGTGACAGATATCGCAGAAACCGCACCCCGCTCGCATTCGCTGAATATCGGCAACCTTTTGCACCGCTACGGCACCGTCGCGATTCTGATCGCGCTGCTGATCGTTGCAACACTGATGTCGGACGTCTTCCTGACCCAGCGGAACCTCGTCAACGTGCTGCGCCAGAGCGCCGGTACCAGCCTGATGGCCGTGGGCCTGCTCTTCGTCATCCTCACCCGCGGGATCGATCTCTCCGTCGGCTCGATCGCGGCTCTCGGCAGTGTCATCTGCGCCATTCTCATCCAGCAATACGGAACCGGGGTGTCGATCGGCATGGCGCTCCTGGCCGGCGGCGCCTGCGGCCTCGTTTCGGGTATCCTCGTTGCCTTCCTGAAACTGCCTCCTTTCGTCACCACCCTGGCGATGATGACGGTGGCGCGCGGCCTGTCTCTGATCGTCTCTTCCGGACAACCCATCCAGATGGGCGATGCCGGCATGATCATCGTCAATTTCGGATCACAGTCGCTTGCCGGCCTTCCCTATCCTGTCTGGTTGATGGGCATGGTCTTCGTCATCGCCGGCATCGTCCTGTCCCTGACACGCTTCGGTCGACTGGTGAAGGCGATCGGCTCGAATGTCGAGGCGGTCCGCCTCTCCGGCATTCCGGTCGCCTTCTACACGACCTCCGTCTATGTCATCTCGGGCGTGCTCGCTGCCGCTGCCGGCATTGTCTCCACCAGCCGTACCGGCATTGGTTCGGCCAATATCGGTGTCGGTGCCGAACTCGACGCGATTGCGGCCGTGGTCATTGGCGGTGCCAGCCTGATGGGCGGCCGCGGCGGCGTGGTCAACACCTTCATCGGTGTGCTTGTGCTCGGGATCATTGCCAATATGATGAACCTCGCACGCGTGCCCGGCTACCATCAGCAGGTGTTCATGGGATGTATCATCATTGGTGCCATGCTGCTGCAATACGCCTCGAACTGGTTCCGCAAATAAGCAGCCAATCCAAAGCAAAGACATGTCAAAAGACCTCTTTCTCGCAATCGATGTCGGGACGGGCAGCGTCCGGGCGGCGCTCCTCGACACGCGCGGCAGGATCCTCTCCGTCGCGAGCCGCGAACATGACCAGATCGTTCCCCAGTTCGGATGGTCGGAACAGCGGCCGCAAGATTGGTGGACGGGTGTAGTCGCCGCGACGCGTTCGGTGCTTGCCGAA
>DLSX01000091.1:311-41595 GCA_002500765.1 Neorhizobium sp. UBA7851 | reverse complement strand
AACCGACGGCAAGCCTCGATCTGGAAAGCGGCGAAGCGGTCGGTGACCTTCTTCTTTCCGTCGCGGCAGATGCGGGCAGCACGCTGATTATCGCCACGCACGATCCTCGCCTCATCGAGCGTCTCGACCGCCGCTTGTCGCTGCGGGGCGGTCGGGTTACCGGCGACACCGATACCAAGGAAGTTGCGGCATGATCGGCTTCATTCTCGCGGATCTTCGCCGTCTCTGGCTCGGCGGTGCCGTCGTCGTGGTTCTGGTCGCGCTTGCAACCGCTCTCGGCGTGGCCGTCACGCTGCAGGAGCGTTCGCTGCGTCTTGGCAGTGCGCGTGCCGCCGACAAGTTCGATCTCGTCGTCGGCGCAGCCGGCAGCGAAACCCAGCTCGTCCTCTCCTCCATCTTTTTGCAGGCAGCTCCCCTGCCCCTGGTCGATGGTGCCGTCCTCACCAAGCTCTCCGCCGATCCACGCGTCGATTGGGCCGCCCCGGTCGGTTTCGGCGATAGTTTTGCCGGTTACCCTATCATCGGCACGACCACGAAACTCGTAGCCAGCACCACGCCGGGCTTTGCCGAAGGCAAGATGTTCGCGCTGGAAGGCGAAGCGGTTCTGGGTGCAGCCGTCAACCTGCCGCTCGGCGCTGAAATCAAGCCCATGCACGGCACGGCCGAGACGGGTGGCCATACCCATGCAGGTCCAGCCTATAAGGTCATCGGAAAGCTGCAGCCGACTGGCACGCCCTGGGACCGCGCCATTCTCGTGCCCATCCAGGCCGTCTGGCATGTTCACGGCCTTGGCGAAGAACATGGGCATCACGATGGCGACGAGGATACGCATAACAGTGAGCATCATGACGGAGATGGGCACGACCACGCCCATGAAGGCGACGAGCATCACGAGGACGGTGAAACCCACGTCGAGAACACAGCGACGGAACACGTGACGCCTGTAGCCGAGACGCCTGCCGCACAACCTCAGAGACCCGCTTTTGCACTCGGTGCCGCTTCCTCCGCACATATGGAAGAGGACCACCATGGTAGTATAGATCCCGATGCGCCGATCGTTGAAACCTTTGGCGCTTCCACACCTGGCCTGCCCGCCATTCTCGTCAAGCCGAAGACGATTGCCGATGCCTACAGGTTGCGACAGGAATATCGTACCGGCAGCACGCTCGGCGTCTTTCCCGGAGAAGTGCTGACCCGCCTTTATGCCACTTTGGGCGATGCGAAGATGATCCTGAGCGCGGTCGCTGCTGGTTCGCAGGGGCTTGTCGCGGCGGCATTGGTGCTGGTGACGGTCATCCATGTTGGCCAGAGGCGTCGTCAAATCGGCGCGCTACGTGCCTTCGGGGCTCCTCGCGCCTCCGTATTCACCATCGTCTGGCTGGAACTTTTCCTGCTCGTAGCACTCGGTATCGGTATCGGTTTCTTGATCGGGCTCGCAGCCGCCCAGATCGGCGCGCAGCTTTTCACTGCCAAAAGCGGAGTAATACTGCCGGTCGGCTTTACGCGCGACGACCTTCGACTGGCGCTGGTATTCCTCGGCTTCGCCGCCATACTCGCCGCCGTGCCGGCATTGCTTGCCTATCGCCAGTCCCCGGCAACCGCCCTGCGCGCCTGATCGGCGCGCAGGTATAAGTTCTCACAGCCGTTTGCCGGCCTCATCGAAACGATGAGTCATTTCGGACGTATAGGAAAGCCACACCGTCTCTCCTGACGCGTAGACAGCATCACCCACGGCGCGGGCAATCACGATGCCGATACCGTCAACCGCAACATGCAGAAACGTGTCGCTGCCCAACCGCTCGGAAAACTGCACGGCACCCGACAGAAGTCCGTTCTTGCGATCGACCTCCAGATGTTCAGGGCGGACACCAAGAGTATGTGCGCCAACTGCCGCCGCCAGAGGCCCGGTAAAGAAGTTCATCTTCGGCGAGCCGATGAAACCGGCAACGAACAAGGTTTCGGGCTTGTTGTAGAGATCGATCGGCGCACCGACCTGCTCGATCAACCCCTTGTTCAGCACGACGATCTGATCGGCGAGCGTCATGGCTTCCACCTGGTCATGCGTCACATAGATCATCGTTGCGCCAAGCCGCTTGTGCAATTGCGCCAGCTCCACACGCATCTGCGTGCGAAGCGCCGCGTCGAGGTTGGACAGCGGTTCGTCGAAGAGAAACACCTTCGGCTGGCGCACGATGGCGCGGCCGATGGCGACACGCTGCCGCTGACCACCGGAGAGCTCCGCCGGCTTGCGCTTCAGGAGTGGGGTCAGTTGCAGCACGTCGGCGGCGGCTTCAACCTTCGCCTTGATCTCCGCCTTCGGAACCTTCGCCATTTTCAGCGCAAAGCCGATGTTTTCGGCCACATCCATATGCGGATAAAGCGCATAGGACTGGAACACCATGGCGATGCCGCGCTCGGTCGGCCGCTCTTCGGTGACGTCGCGCGCATCGATGAAAATCCGCCCGTCGGTTGCTTCCTCAAGCCCCGCCGTCAACCTCAGCAGCGTCGACTTCCCGCAGCCCGATGGACCGACGAAAACGGTGAAGGAGCCATCCGGAATATGCAGAGAGGCATCGGGAATGACGGTAACCGCGCCAAAATCCTTCTTGATGTTTCGGTATTCGACAACAGCCATCGGATCATTCCTTGGGAAGGTTTTTATAGGTGAAGTGTGAGAAGTCGGCCGGCATCGCAAGGCCGCCGAGATCGTGCGCGGCCATGCCGACAAAGGCACCGGTGAAATTGCCTATGCCGACGAAGGAGCCGGTGATCTTGCTCTGCTCTCCTTCGCCGCTTTCGTCGGAAAGGACGGAGTTGTCGAGAACCGGGCCAATGCGCATCCAGGCACCATCCTTCATGTAGAAGAAGCGCAGAGCTGCGCCGCGCACCTCGACGCGCAAGCGCACGGGGCCGTCTGGAACTGAGATCGGATTGTCCAGCCCGAGCATGGTCATGCCATTCGGCCACTGGCCGTTGCAGTAGAAGATCTGCAGCGAGCGTCCGGCCTTCTCGTCATGGCTAAGGCATAGATAGTGGTAGGCGAAGCGGTTGTAGTAGGCGATCAGGCCGGCCATCTGCAAATGCGAGGTCGGATCGCAATCGACTTCCGTCTCTGCATCGTAGTCGAAATCCGTCTGCCGCCGCGCCACGAGCGACTGCTCGAACCACGAGCCGACCGACTCGCGCCCGAAAAGGCGCAGATGGCCGAGCCGTTCAGTCAGTGAGAACAGCCGTTCGGGATAGGGCGAGCGCAGCCACTGGAAGTCGAGCGGCAATCCCTTGTCCGGGTTGAACTCATATCGTTCCGGCTCCGCCGGGAAAGGATGGCCCGGCAGATTGGGGGCAGGAACCTCGTCCTGCGGCACGAATTTTTCGCCTTCCAGACGCAGCCAGCCATCGTCACCCCATACACATTTCTGGATGGATGTCTCGCGCCCCAGGACAGAACGGTAGAGACCCGGCAGCGGACGACTGCACAGATGCACCATGTAAGTGCCGCCATCCGGCGTTTCGACGAAGTCGCCATGCCCGCCGCGCTGCAAGGTCGCATCCGGGTGGAAACGCGAGGTGACGACATGGGTGTCGGGATGCAGTTCATAGGGGCCGGTCAGATTGCGTGAGCGTGCCATGGTCACGGCATGGCTGTAGCCCGTACCACCCTCGGCAACGATCAGATAATACCAGCCGTCACGCTTGTAGAGATGCGGTCCTTCCGCAAGACCGAGCGGCGAGCCCTTGAAGATGTTGGAGATCGGCCCAACCAGCTTCTTTTCTACCGGATCGTATTCCTGCAGCACGATGCCACCGAAGCGCGACGGACGGCCGCGATGATCCCAGAGCAGGTTCACATGGTATTTGCGGCCATCGTCATCGTGGAAGAGTGACGGATCGAAGCCGGAAGAGTTCATGTAGACCGGATCGGACCACGGACCTTCGATCGAAGGCGCGGTGACCATGTAATTATGCGCATCCTTGAACGAGCCGCTCTTGCGCTTCACATCCGTGTAAACCAGCCAGAACAGTCCATCGGAATAGGTCAGGCACGGTGCCCAGATGCCGCAGCTGTCAGGATCGCCGCGCATGTCGAGTTGCGAGGCGCGGTTAAGCGGACGGGTGACGAGACGCCAGTTTACCAGGTCGCGCGAATGATGGATCTGCACGCCCGGATACCATTCGAAGGTCGAGACGGCGATATAATAGTCATCGCCCGCACGGCAGATCGAAGGGTCGGCATTGAAGCCCGGCAGGATCGGATTGCGGATTACGGGTGTCATGAGGTCATCCTTTCACGGAGCCGCGGGTGAGACCGGCCACGATGTATTTCTGGGTGAAGGTGAAGAAGATCAGCGCCGGCAGAATGGTCAGCGAGACGAAGGCGAGAATGCGGTTCCACTCGACCATGAACTCGCCGCGATAGCGCATGATGCCGAGCGGCCAGGTGTAGCCGGCGCTGTCGTTGATCACGACCAAAGGCAAGAGATAGTTGTTCCAGCTCTGGACGAAAACGAAGGTGCCGACAGTGGCAAGGATCGGCGTTGACAGCGGCAGGGTGAAGCGGAAAAAGAAGCCTATATAACCGCAGCCATCCACATAGGCGGCTTCGAACAACTCCTTCGGCAATTGCTGGAAAAAGCTGCGCAGAAGCACGATCGCAAAGGCCATAGAGAAGGCCGTCTGCGGCAAGATCACGCCGAGCGGGTTGTCGAGAAGCCCGAAATCACGGATCTGCAGGAAGAGCGGCACGATCGCTGTCGCAAACGGGAACATCAGACCGAGTAGCAGATAGGCCTGGATATATTTCGAACCGAAAAAGCGGATCTGCGCGAAGATGTAGGCCGCCATCGAGGCCAGCATCAGGGTCAGAAACACAGCCGAGAACGAGATGATCAGCGAGTTCTGGATGTAACCCCAGAAGACCGAACCACCGAGAATCTCGGTGTAGGTCTCGACACGCCAGACGGGTGGGAGCCCGAAGGGGGAGGCCCGCAATTCACCGACCGATTTGAAGCCGCCGAGGAAGGTTGCGATCAACGGCACGATGACGAGAGCCGCGACGATCGACAGGACAGCTGCGCGGACAAGCGCGAGGAAGAAACCAGGGCGGTTCATAGCGCGCCTCCTTTACCCATGGCGAGGCGCCGGTAGCTGAAGGCGGTCACCATGCAAAGAATGAACAGGACCACACCGACGGCAGCACCATAACCGACATTCAGCTGCGCAAGCCCGTAGGTGTAGAGATAGCTGACGATCGAATGGGTGGAATTCGACGGACCGCCGTTTGTGAGCGGGATGATGATGTCGAAGACCTGCAGCGCGCCGACGATCGCGAAAAATGCGGAAAGCTTGATCGCGTGCATGATCAGCGGCAGCTTGACGTAAAAGACCTTCTGCCAACGGCCCGCGCCATCAATTTCGGCAGCCTCGATCAGGTCATCCGGCACGGCCTGCAGAGCTGCGATAAAGATCATCATGTGGTAGCCGAAATATTTCCACACGACGACGGTGATGATGGCGAGGAATGCGAATTGCCGGTCTGCCAGGATGTAGAAGGGATCGATCCCGAGTGCTGCGGCGATCTGGCCGGAAACCCCGAAATCACCGTCGAAGATGAAGCTCCAGATCACACCGGAGGCGATTTCGGCGAGAATATAGGGAGCGAAGAAAATCAGCCGGAACGCCGTGTTGGCTGACGTCTTCTTGTAGATGAGTAATGCCAGTGTCAGTGCCAGCGGGATCTGGATGAACAGCGACGCCAGGATCAGCTTTATCGAATTCCACAAGGACTGATGAAAGACCGAGTGATTGGCAAGCCGCTGATAATTCTGGGTGCCGACGAAATTGTCGATCGCGCCATAACCGCTCCACTTGAAGAAGCTCAGGTTGGCGGCGTTGAAGATCGGCCAGATGACGAAAAGGGTGAAGAGCACCAGGGCCGGCGGCAAAAACAGCAGGAGAGCGGTCAGCTTTCCTTGTCTGTGCATGCGCGCAATGCGCGCCGCCGGGCTCAGCTGTGGGCGTGAGCCGGTCATGGTCGTCATGTCATTCCTCGATATGTCCGGTGTTGCGTGAGGCGTGGCGAACGGATCGCCACGCCCACATCAAACGAGTGTCAGCGCATCTCGCGCGCTTCTTCCACGAGTGCTGCGGCTTCTTCCGGCGAGATGTCGCCGGTCACGATCTGAGCTGCAGCGTCGTTCAGGGCAGCACCGACGCTGGCTCCGAGCATCTGGTCGAGATAGAGCTGGTGGTGCGGTGCCTTGGAAAGATCCTCGGCGATCCGGCGCAGCCGCGGGTCGGCAATGCCGGACTGTGCGTCGGTGCCGATCGGCAGCCAGATCTTCAGGCGGCCACCTTCTGTCTGGTTCCTGTTGTTGGTCAGGAATTTCAGGAAATCGACCGTAGGCTTGCGCGCATCCTTGGTCACCAGCCAGCCGTTGACGCCACCGAACGTGTCGGCCGGATCGCCCTTTCCACCTTCAACGGCCGGGAAGGTGATGAAGTCGAGATCGTCTCCAAGCCCCTTGCCGGTGGCCGAGTTCTGCGCCTGCGCACCGACCAGGAAGTTGCCGGCCAGATAGAAGGCACCCTTGCCATCGCCGAACAGACCAGCCGCCTTGGGTTGGGTCGTATCCATATAGCCAGGCTGGAACGGTTTCAGATCGGCCAGTTCCTTCAGCGCTTCGCCGGCCTGAATGAAGGCCGGATTGTTAAAGCCTTCGTTCTCGCCCTTGTCTGCCGCGGCTACGCCATCGGTACCCGCGATACGAGCTGCGAGCTGGCCGTAGAAGAGCGCGATCGGCCACTTGTCCTTGCCGCCCATCACGATCGGTACGATGCCGGCACCCTGGATCTTCTTGGAAGCGGCAAGCAGGTCTTCCCAGTTCTTGATCGCCTTCGGGTCGACACCAGCTTTTTCGACAAGCGCCTTGTTATACCAGAGCACGACGCTCGCGGCATACATCGGCGCGCCGTAGAGCTTGCCGTCATGGCTCATCGCCTGGATGCCGGAGGGCGAATAGTTCTTGCGGTCGGCATCGGTGAAGTCGGCAGAAATGTCCTTCAGCACGCCAGCCTTGGCCTGCTCTGCGAACACGCCGCCGGTCCAGGTGAAGAAGGCGTCCGGACGCGCGGAAGACTGCAGAAGCGTCGGCAGCTTGGATTTGAACGACGTGTCGTCGAGGAAGTCGAACTGCACCTTCGTGCCCGGATTTTCTGCCTCATACGCCTTTGCGACGTCGAGATAATACTGCCGCCCTTCCGGGACATTCGGCTCGATCGCCAGCATGCGGACGTCGTCCGCCAGCGCAGAGCCAGCCAAAGTCAATCCCAGAACCGTTGCGGCCCCGAGGCAAAATGATTTCATGACAATTTCCTCCAATATGCCTGGCAGATGAAGCCAGATTCCTCCGAACCGAGGCTCCAAACCCGGTTCATGCGTGGAGGCTAGACCATGCGGTTTCGCAACCCCTGTTATAATTTTTAACAATCTTGATGAATGCGAATGTTTTTCTTGCAAACGCCGCCAAGTTGATAGCGCTGATGAATCGGGGTCTGATGGAGGATGAGATGACCGCGAAGAAACGCAACGGCTATCAGGTCGCGCTGCTATTCAAAGCCCGCGGAAATTACGGGCGGGAGATCATCGCCGGCGTCTGCGATTACGTGAAATCGACGCGCGCCGTCTGGGACATGCTGCTGCATGAGGATTTTCGCGACAGCGTCGCGGGGATTGCTGACTGGTCCGGCAATGGCATCATCGCGGATTTCGACGATCCCGATTTCGTCAAGGCGCTGTCGGAAGTTTCGATACCGGTGATTGGTGTCGGCGGCTCCTATCATCGGAATGCCGACTATCCCCGCAATTTCCCATATGTGGCGACCGATAACGAAAAGCTGGTAACGGAAGCCTATACCCATCTCGTCGACATGGGCCTGCCGCACTTTGCCTTTTACGGCCTGCCGGAAACCCGCTCCTACCGCTGGTCGGAGGAGCGGGAAAAGGCCTATCTGAAACTCTGCGCCCGGGATTGCGCCAAGCCGGAGATCTTCAAGGGTCAAGGCACGTTCGGACTGGACTGGGACGATATCCTGAACGACGTGATCGCCTGGCTGAAAAGCCTGCCGAAGCCGATCGGGGTGATCGCGGTGACGGATTCGCGCGCCCGCCACATCCTGCAAGCCTGCATCCTTGCCGATATCGCCGTTCCAGAAGAGATCTCGATCGTCGGGATCGATGACGATCCGTTATTGCGCATGCTGACCCGCATACCGATAAGTTCCGTGCGGCAGGGCACGCGCAGCATGGGGCAGACGGCTGCTGCGATGCTGCATCGCCGCCTGATCGGTGCGACACCGGACGAGAACCGTGTGATCATCCCGCCAGCCGGGCTAAACGCGCAAATGTCCTCCAGATACCAGCCGATCTACGACCCTTACGTGATGCGCGCACGTCATTATATCCGTCAGTTCGCCGGCCAAGGCATAAAGGTCGCTCAGGTGGCAGCCTATGTCGGCGTTTCCCGAACGACGCTGGAAACGCATTTCCGCCGCGCCTTCGGCTATACCGTCCATGATGATATGCTGGCTTACCGGCTTCAAATGGCTCAGAAACTGCTGGCGGACCCGAGCCTTCCGCTCGAAAGGGTGGCGGAGTTGAGCGGCTTTACCAGCAATCAATACATGCACACGGTATTCAAACGCGAACTTGGATGCAGCCCGCGTGAATACCAAAGAAACACTGTCGCTGATTGAGCCAGGAATACAGAGCCGGATGATAGGTTTGCCTATTCGGCACCTCAACAAACAATTCCTGAACACGCTGCGGCTAATGAATGCGATAGATTGTCGCGATTGAGGTACGTGCATCACATCCTCCTTGCAACCCACCGAAAGCGCCGTATCAAATGCCTCTTGAGGAGGTAACTGCCGCATCTTCGCGGAAAAGTTACGGAGGCGGCTACACGCCATATCAAGAGGCAACAACCGCAACGGAGCATTCCTCCGGCTGCGGACCTGTGCTCACCGAGCACTGGTGTTGAAAAGCGCGCCGGTTACGGCCGCCATCAAAGAGGAGGTTTGAGTTATGAAGAAATTTCTTTTGTTCACGACTGCGGCGTTCGGCATCGCGGCCGGTTTCCATGCCACCACCGGCGTGGCGAATGCATCTCCCGACAAGCCGGTGATCGGCTTTTCAATCGACGACCTGCGCGTCGAACGCTGGGTGCGCGACCGCGATTATTTCACCGCTGCCGCAGAAAGCCTCGGCGCAAAGGTCAGCGTCCAATCTGCCGATGGCAACGAGGAAAAGCAGGTCAAGCAGGTCGAAAACCTGATCGCCCAAGGCGTCGATGCCATCGTCATCGTTCCGATGAACTCCAAGGTCTTTGATGCCGTGGTGGCCGATGCAAAAGCATCGGGCATCAAGGTTCTGGCCTATGACCGCCTGATCCTCAATGCCGATGTCGATGCCTATATCTCGTTCGACAACGAACGGGTTGGCTACATGCAGGCCGAGAACGTTTTGAAGGTAAAACCCGAGGGCAACTATTATCTTCTCGGCGGCTCACCGACCGACAACAACGCCAAATATCTGCGCGCCGGCCAGGAAAAAGCCCTGAAAGCGGCCGTGGATGCCGGCAAGGTGAAGATCGTCGGCTCCCAGTGGGTCAAGGAATGGAGCCCGACCGAAGCGCTCTCGATCATGGAAAACGCGCTGACGGCTGCAGACAACAAGATCGATGCCGTGGTCGCCTCCAATGACGGCACTGCCGGCGGCGCGATCCAAGCACTCGCCGCCCAGAACCTTGCCGGCAAGACCGCGGTTTCCGGACAGGACTCCGACCTCGCTGCCGTCAAGCGACTGCTCGACGGCACCCAGACCGTTACCGTCTACAAACCGCTGAAGTTGATCGCATCCGAAGCTGCAAAGCTCACGGTGCAGATGGTCAAGGGTGAAAAACCGGCATTCAATTCGAAGATCAACAACGGGACCAAGGACGTGGATACCCTGTTGCTGACGCCAACCGCCGTCACCAGGGAAAATATCGACGTCTATGTGAAGGATGGGTTCTACACCAAGGAACAGATCGGCCTGAAGTAAACGAGGCGAACGGCCCTGGGATCATCAATGGTTCCGGGGCCTTCAACCATTACGAGGGTACGATGAGTGAATTTCTTCTCGAAATGAAGAATATCTCCAAGAGCTTTTCGGGCGTGAAGGCTCTGGATGGAATTCATCTTAAGGTTCGCCGTGGAGAGTGCGTCGGCCTCTGCGGTGAGAACGGGGCCGGAAAATCGACCCTGATGAAGGTTCTGTCCGCGGTCTATCCCCATGGCACCTGGGAGGGCGAAATCCTGTGGGAGGGGCACGAACTGAAAGCCTCATCCATCCGCGAGACGGAAAAGGTCGGCATCGCCATCATCCACCAGGAACTGATGATGGTCCCGCATCTGTCGGTGGCTGAAAACATCTTTCTCGGGTCGGAGATCAGCAGCCACGGTTTTCTGGATTACGATGCGATGAATGCGCGGGCGCAGGAACTGCTTGCCAAGCTGAATGTCCATGACATCAATCCGGCAATGCCTGTTCTCAATTACTCCGGCGGCAAACAGCAGCTCATTGAAATCGCCAAGGCGCTCAACAAGAACGCCAAATTGCTGATCCTCGATGAGCCGACGTCAGCATTGACCGCCACGGAAATCAGAACCCTGCTCGATCTGATCAAGAGTTTGAAGGCGGGGGGGCTGGCCTGTGTCTACATCTCTCACAAGCTCGAGGAAGTGGCCGAGATTTCGGACACCGTCACGGTCATCCGCGACGGGACGCATATCGGCACACGTCCAATCAGCGAGCTGACGACCGCGAGCATCGTAACGATGATGGTCGGCCGGGAGATGAAGAACCTCTATCCAAAGGAAGATCACGCGATCGGCGAGGTCGTTCTTGAGGCACGCAATGTCTCCTGCTGGGATATAACCAATCCCGAGCGGAAAGTGGTCGATGATGTTTCGTTCGAGATCCGCAAGGGCGAGATCCTGGGGATAGCGGGACTGGTCGGTGCCGGTCGAACGGAGTTGGTCTCGACCCTGTTCGGCGCCTATGCCGGCAACCACAGGGGAAGCGTCCATCTTGACGGCCGGGAGATCATCATCCGGTCGCCGCGCGAAGCCGTCAAGGCCGGTATCTGCATGGTGCCGGAAGATCGCAAGCGAAGCGGCATTCTGCCGATCATCGGTGTCGGCCACAACATGACGATCTCGGTGCTCAATCGTTTCGCGGCCTTCGGGCTGATCGACGAGCATGAGGAACTTGCGCAAATTCAGGCTGAAATCCTGCGCCTGAAGATCAAGACAGCCGATCCGATGCTGCCCATTGCCTCTCTTTCCGGCGGCAACCAGCAGAAGGCCGTGCTCTCCAAGATGATGCTGCCCGACCCGCGGATTCTCATTCTTGACGAACCGACCCGTGGTGTCGACGTGGGCGCAAAATATGAAATCTACAAACTGATTTTCGCGCTGGCCAAGGCCGGTGTGGCGGTTCTGATGGTGTCGTCGGAACTGACCGAAGTCCTTGGCATCTCCGACCGTGTCCTCGTTATCGGGGAAGGCCGGCTGCGCGGCGATTTCGTCAATGACAACCTGACCCAGGAACATGTGCTGGCTGCGGCTTTGGGCCAGCCCACGCAGATGACGTGAATTTTGCGGTCACCGCTGTAGAAGGCGCTTTAAACATGACGAATATAAATCTTCGAAAATTCCTTTCAGAAAACAAAATCGTAGCCCTCCTGATCGTCGTCGGCCTGATCTGGTTACTGTTCGGATATCTCACCTATAATACCGATACCGGAGTTTCCGGGTTTCTGACGGCGCGCAACTTTTCCAATCTGCTTCGCCAGATGGCAATCACGGGGATACTGGCAGCCGCGATGGTTTTCGTCATTGTGGCAGGTGAAATCGATCTTTCGGTCGGCTCGCTGCTTGGGCTACTCGGCGGCATCGCCGCCATCCTGGACGCGGTCTATGGCTGGCCATTGGCAGGCACGATATCCTTCGTTCTCTTGGCCGGGGCAGCCCTTGGCCTGATGAACGGCTGGCTGACCGCCTATCTCGGCATCCCGTCTTTCATCGTCACGCTGGGCGGTCAGCTCGCCTTTCGAGGTGCCGTGCTGGGGCTAACGGGAGGGATTACGATCGCACCCGTTTCGCCGAGCCTTCGCTATATCGGCCAAGGCTACCTTCCCGGCTGGCTGGGCAACGGATGCGCCATCCTGCTTTTCCTTGTCCTGCTCTTCATGGCATTCAGAACACGCCGCAAGCGTCTCCAGCATAGCCTTCGCGTCCCCACTCCCGCCATGGAAGCGGTGAAGCTCGTCGGGATCGGTATCCTCATTTTAGGCTTCGTGCTGGTTCTGAATTCCTATCAGGGCATTCCGGTGCCGGTTCTCGTGCTGCTCTTCGTGCTAGGTATTTTCACGATTATCGCGAAGGGAACGGTCTTCGGCCGCTATATCTATGCTGCCGGCTCGAACGCGGAGGCCACCCGCCTGTCCGGCGTCAACGTCAATCTGGTCAAGATGTTCGTCTTCGGCTTGATGGGCCTGATGGCGGCTCTGGCCGGGCTGACTACGACTGCCCGGCTTGCCGCCGGCACACCATCGGCCGGTTTCGGCGGTGAACTGGATGCGATCGCGTCTTGCTTCATCGGCGGCACCTCGATGCGCGGCGGCGTCGGCTCCGTCATCGGGGCACTTGTCGGCGCTCTTATCATGGCGAGCCTCGACAACGGCATGTCCATGCTCGGCGTCGATACGTTCTGGCAGCAGATCATCAAGGGCATCATTCTTGTGATCGCCGTCTATCTCGACATCATTTCTTCCGGCGTGAAGCGCCTCTGAAAGCCTTTGCTCCGCAAACCAGCAACTGAATGCGGCGTGCCTCTGGCGAACTTCACGTGGTTCGGCAGAGGTTTCTATTTGAGCCACAGCGCCAGACATCGCAGTTTCTGGAAAAGATCCGGGCAGCATCATCTTCCCACCGCTTCGAATTGCACCAGATTTAATGGCAAAGCCGGGCCGCATGACCATGCCCAAGTCGTGTCAGGAGAACATCATGACTTCGCCGCATCCATCAAAAACCAGCATAGGCAACCACGAACTTCATCCGGAAACGCAGATGCTGAATTATGGCTACGATCCGGAGCTATCCGAAGGCGCGGTCAAGCCGCCGGTATTCCTGACCTCCACCTTCGTATTCAAATCGGCAGAGGATGGCCGAGATTTCTTCGATTATGTGTCGGGCCGCAAGGAGCCACCAGCGGGCCGCGGCGCGGGACTGGTCTATTCGCGCTTCAATCACCCCAACAGCGAGATCGTCGAGGATCGGCTCGCCGTCTACGAGCGTGCGGAAAGCGGCGCTGTCTTTTCCTCGGGCATGGCGGCAATCTCGACAACGTTGCTTGCTTTCGTTCGTCCGGGCGATGTGATCCTCCACTCCCAACCGCTCTATGGCGGAAGCGAAACCCTGCTCTCCAGGACATTCTCCAACCTCGGCGTCGCAGCTGTCGGTTTTGCCGATGGCGTCGATGAAAGTTCGATTGCAGCCGCGGCCGAAGATGCGATGAAAAAGGGGCGGGTTTCGGTGATCCTGATCGAGACGCCGGCCAATCCGACCAATGGCCTCGTGGATGTCGCGCTGGTAAGACGGATCGCCGACAAGATTGGTGAGCAACAGGGGCACACACCTGTCGTCGCCTGCGACAACACGCTTCTTGGCCCTGTCTTTCAGCGGCCGTTGCAGCATGGCGCCGATATCTCGCTTTATTCCCTGACGAAATATGTGGGCGGCCATTCGGACCTGATTGCCGGAGCTGCGCTCGGCAGTAAGGCCCTTATCACCCAGATACGGTCCTTGAGGGGATCGATCGGCACGCAACTTGACCCGCATTCATGCTGGATGCTTGGACGTTCGCTGGAGACGCTACAGATCCGGATGGAACGCGCGGACAGCAATGCAAAGGCGATTGCCGACTTTCTGAAGGAGCACCCCAAGGTCGCCAAGCTTCACTATCTCGGCTTTGCCGATCCGGAATCGGCGGTCGGACGCGTATTCGCTTCGCAATGCAGCGGCGCAGGCTCAACGTTTTCGTTCGATATAGAAGGTGGGCAGCCAGCCGCATTCCGTTTCCTCAACGCCCTGCAGATCATCAAGCTCGCGGTCAGCCTTGGCGGTACGGAATCCCTAGGCTCTCACCCCGCCACAATGACCCATTCCGGGGTACCGACAGATGTGCGACAGCGTATCGGTGTTCTGGACTCGACAATCCGGCTGTCGATCGGCATCGAGCATCCCGACGACCTGATTGCCGACCTTGTTCAGGCACTGGACAAGGCGTGAGCGCGAAAGCCAGGATTGGAAAGTTGATGCGGCCTCAACTACGCCCGGATTAGGATACCCGCCTCGCGGGCGGCATCGACGAAAGCCTGCCGGGCATCCTCAGGCTTTTTCCGACCGGCATCCACCGCGGCGCAGACTTCCAGTGCCTTGTCCAGAAACGTGCCGTCTTCGGTCGGCCAGTCCTCTATCATCGCCCAGGCGGCGCCTTGCGTCGTCTCGATCACGGTTTCTTCCGGTGGTTCTCCAACAGATACGACAACCGGCGTTTTCCAGGGCGTGTTCATCAATCTCGTTCCATCGCTGTGTTTCAGGCCTCTTAGCCCGATTCATTGCGGCTGGCGAGGCGCTGTTGGAGAGACGGCCTGTTCAATCGGATGTTCGGATACTTGAGACAGGCTCGCGGGCCTGTCTCAGCTGGCGGCAATCTCTTTCTCAAGCGAAGATCGTTTCGCAACCATCTGCTGCAACGTCATGTTATCGAGAACGTCTGAAATGGCGTCACGCACCTCCGCCATCGAATGGCGCACCTGACAGTCTTCCGGGTGATTACAATCCTCGCAGGCCTCGAAGGCCGTCTTGCTGGCACAAAGGATCGGCGCGAGCGGGCCGTCAAGGATTCTCACTGCCTCGCCTATGGAGATCTCGGATGCCGGCCTGGACAAGGCATAACCACCTCCAGGTCCTTTCTTCGAGCGCAATATCCCGCCCTTGCGCAATTCCAGGAGGATCGCGTCGAGAAATTTCTTGGAAATATTGTTCTGCTCGGCAATATCGCTCACGAATGCGGTCTTGCCAGGTTCGATCTGCGCCAGATGGACAAGCGCCTTGAGCCCGTATTTTCCTTTTTTGGTCAGCATCGATGCCTGAGGATCCGGTTTGCCGACATGATTGCCGGCTGACCAATGACCGATACAGGTCCTGGGCTAACCTTTCAACAACCTGCCGTTCGGCCGTGTCCCGTCAGGCTGCTGAAACTTCGAAGACTTTCTGGTGCGTCGCGATGCAAAACTGCCCCTCCGGCGTCACCCATCCACGGAACATGCCATCCGTATTGTAAGGTGCGGCAATCGAGCCGTCAGCTGAAACGGCAACCAGGCCGGCGCCGATATTATACGGCTTCAAATCCTTCATGATCACCTTGCTGGCGGCCGTTTCCAGATCTTCGCCGAGATAGTTTATCCGGCTCGCCACCTCGTGACCGATTGCGTAGCGAATGAAGAACTCGCCTTTGCCTGTCCCCGAAACTGCACAGAGACCGTCGCGTGCATATGTTCCTGCCCCGACGATCGGCGTATCGCCGATACGTCCGGCCGGCTTGTTGTTGTAACCACCGGTGGAGGTCGCAGCCGCCAGATGGCCCGCGCGATCGAGCGCCACGGCTCCCACGGTTCCATGCTTCTCGGCCTCGCTTGCCTTGACGGCCGTTCCGGCTGTGACATGCGCCTTCATCGCAGCCAGAGCTTTCACCCGGCGCTCGGTGGTGAAATAGCCGGCTTCGACAATATCTAGGCCTTCGGCCTGCGCAAACGCGTCCGCAGATGCGCCGCCGAGGAGAACAGCTTCACCCTTTTCCATCACCCGGCGCGCCGCCTTGATGGGATTGCGGATGCGCCGGGCCAGCGTCACGGCACCGGCTTCCAGTGTTCGGCCGTCCATGATCGAGGCATCGAGCTCATGTTCGCCTTCGGTATTGAGTGCTGCTCCGTAACCCGCATTGAAATGCGGACTGTCTTCCATCACGACCACAGCCGCCTGAACCGCATCGAGCGCGGAACCTCCAGCGCTCAGCACTGCCCAGCCCACCTGCAACGAGCAGTGAAGATCTGCGCGCGCAGCTGCCCATTCTTCTTCGCTCAGGTCGAGTTTTGCCATGACACCGCAGCCACCGTGAATGGCAAGTGCAATCCTGTTCATCGTCTATCCTCCCTTTTCGCTGCAAAAAGGCCGGGCATTTCTGCCCGGCCTTTAATTGTTGCATTCAAGTTTTTACTGCGCCGGGCGAATGTTCATCGCAAGCGTATCTTCATCCGAACGCGGCGTGATCGTGATCGCCTTCTTCATGCCCCAGGCCGAGACGATCGAGGCAACCGACAGGTTCGGACGATCACTGGCGACCAACGCGTTCGCGTCCTTCAAAAGCTGCTCACGTTTATTGGCATCCATTTCGACACCGGCATCCTCGATCAGCTTGTCCATCGCCGGGTTGGAATATCCACGGATGTTGAACGCTCCGAGCTTCTTTGCCGGATCGTTGGTGTGGACGAGTGATGACAGCGTGTAGTTCGCCTCACCGGTCAGCGTGCCCCAGCCGGACATGGTCAGCGAATAATCGCCGCGCGTATTGGCGGGGAAATAGACAGCTCCGGGCTGCGCATTCGCTTCCACGTCGATGCCGATCGCCGTCAGCATCTGGGCGATCGTCGTGCCGGTGTCCTTGTCGCCCGGCAGACGGTCGTTGGTGAAGGTGAACACGACCTTGAAGCCATCCGGATAACCGGCTTCTGCCAGAAGTGCCTTCGCCTTTTCGACATCCGGCGCCGGCGCTTTCACATCCGGATTGTAACCAAAGATGTTAGGCGTCACCAGCTGCGACTGCACCGTGCCCATGCCCTCCATCGCGATTTCGGTGATCGTTTCTCGGTCGATGGCGAGATCGAAGGCTTCGCGGACCTTAGGATCGAGGAATGGGTTCTTCGGCAGCGGCGAGCCGTCCTTGGCGGTTACCTGCGGCGGCTTCTCGCGGAAATCGAAGGCGATGTTGAACAGGTAGACGCTGTCCTGACGGACGATGTTCAGCTTGCTGTCGGTTTCGAGCGTCGGTACGTCAGATGCCGGAATACGGGCGATCAGATCGACCTGACCTGCCTTCAGCTGTGCGACACGGGCGGCGTCATTGGGGATTTCCTTGCGGATGACCTTGTCCCACGGCTCCTTGCCGCCCCAATAGCCGTCGAAGCCCTCCAGAACCAACTGTTCCTTCGGCGTCCACGAGACGAACTTGTAAGGACCCGTGCCGATCGCCGCCTTGCCGGAATTGAAGCCTTCGGCCGCCTTCTCGGCGCTGTCTGAATAATCCTTGGCAGCGACATGGGAGACGACGAATAGGCGGATGAAGTCGTTCGGCAGGTTTGGCGCCGGACCGTCGGTCTTTACCCGGATCGTGTAGGGGTCGACGATCTCGGTGCTGGCCACGCGGCGGACATAGATGGTGGTCGGGTTGGGACCGGCAACCTTCGGGATGCGCTCAATCGAGAACTTCACGTCCTCGGCTGTAAAGTCGGAACCGTCGTGGAATTTCACGCCCTGGCGCAGCTTGAATTCCCAGGTCGTGTCATCGATCGCCGTCCAGGAGGTGGCGAGACCCGGCTCAAGTTCGAGATTGTTGCCCGACTTGATGAGCGAATCGTAGATGTGTTTCATCGCTTCGGCATGCGTTCCGGCAGCGGTGAAATCCGGATCGATGGACAATGGGCCGGCACGCACGCCGATGGTGAGATCTGCGGCCAGAGCCGCGCCCGACACGCTGCCGAGCAGAACCGTTGCCAGCGCAAGGGTACGAAATGTCTTGGAAATAATCATTCTTCGTTCTCCTCTATATTTGTCATTGATGGCCAATTCGGTGAGTCCACGACGATCTTTGCGAGCAGCTCCGACAGCATCAGCTGCTCGGCCGGCGTCAACGCGGAGGCCATGGCCTTCTCCCGCTCCACCATCGGCTGCATGGCCTGATCGACGATGCGTCTGCCTCCGTCCGTGATGTAGAGGACGAAGCTTCTCAAATCCGCCTGGTCGACTTCGCGGCGGATGATCTTCTTGTCGATCAGCTTCTGGATGGCGCGGCTGATCGTATTTTTCGGAAAACCCGAAGAGCTGCAGATGGCGCTCGCGGTCAAACCATCGGAAAGACCGAGCGAATACAGGACCACGAATTCGGGACGCGGCAGCCCGTGTTCCTTTTCGATCCGGCGATAGATCGGCTCGTTGAACTGCAGTGCCAGGAAGTTGATGCGGAACGAAAGCCAGCATGGATTTTGCCAGAGTTTGACGGCGACAAGATCTTCGACATGACGATGTCCGGCAGCAGCCAGGCCACCTTCCCGGAGTAGATTATCCAGCGCCTGCTCATCAGTTTCACGCACGCTTTTTATTTCCCGCCAATTTCCAAATTAGTCCCGTATGGAACTTGACGCTGCATTAATTGGCTGTCAATTTCTTTTTTTAGTCCCGTATGGAACTTTGCATTTGCTTCAAACAAGGCATTGCAAAGCATAAATTTTGTGCGTTTTGGCCCTGCCTTGCAATTTCTTTGCGCATGCAGCCCCGAACGGAGAATGGAGATGAATTACGTGAAGATCGCGGACATGAACTGGATGCAGGTGGAGACACGAACCACCAGTGACGATCGTTGCATCTTACCGATCGGCAGCGTCGAGCAGCACGCTTATCTGAGCCTCGCGACCGACATGATCCTTGCCGAAAAAGTCTCAGTCGATGCGGCGGAGCCGCTCGGCGTTCCGGTCTTCCCGGTATTGCCTTATGGCCTCGCCTCGTCATTCGCGAGTTTTCCCGGCACCCTCACCCTGTCGCTCTCAACCTATGTCAGCGTCATCCGCGACCTTCTCTACAGCGTCTACCGCTCTGGCTTCCGCCGTATCCTGGTGGTCAACGGACATGGCGGAAACACGCCGGCTATGACGGTGATCTCCGAATGGCTGAACGATCATCCCGACGCATCGGTGAAATTTCACGACTGGTGGCGGGCGCCGAAAACCATGGCGAAGGTTCTGGAGATTGATCCTGCCGCCTCGCACGCTTCCTGGATGGAGAATTTTCCGTGGACGCGCACCGATGACCCGCGCCAGCCAACGACGCAGAAACCAAGGATCGACTTCGCGGCGCTGGCACGGGTCGATACGCAGCGCAAACGCATCCTGCTCGGCGACGGCAACTATCACGGCCTCTACCAGCGTCCCGATGAGGACATGCTGGCGATCTGGGACGTCGCGGTCGCCGAGACACGCGAACTCCTGGAACACGACTGGCACTAAACGCAGCCACCAGCGGCTGCCAATGCGCGCCGGACTTTGAACCCGCAGAAGACGGGAGAAGGGGAACAGATGCTAGGCTTCATCTTGCAAAGACTATGGCAGGCGGCAATCGTCGTGCTTGCCATGTCGGCGCTGGTTTTCTGCGGCGTCTATGCCGTCGGCAATCCGATCGACGTACTGATTTCACCGGATGCGACACAGGACATCCGCGCCGCCGTTATTGCGCAATATGGCTTGGACCTGCCGCTCTGGCAGCAATATCTCGGTTTCCTCGGCCGGGTGTTCGAAGGCGATTTCGGCCGCTCTTTCGTTTATAACATGCCGGTCAGCGAACTGATCCTGTCACGTCTGCCGGCAACGCTGGAACTGACGCTGGCGGCTGTCTTCTTCGCCAGCCTCGTCGGCATCCCAATCGGCATGTATGCCGGTTATCGACCGCACAGCCCGGTGTCGCGCGCCATCATGGCACTGTCAATTCTCGGCTTTTCCGTCCCGACCTTCTGGTTCGGCCTGATGCTGATCATGCTGTTTGCCGTGCAATGTGGTTGCATGCCGGCTGGCGGACGCGGTGATACGGTGAGCCTGTTCGGTGTCGATTTCAGCTTCCTGACCGTCAACGGACTGTCTCACATCATCCTGCCGGCGCTCAACCTCGCGCTTTTCAAGTTCTCGCTGATGATCCGCCTGGCGCGCGCAGGCACCCGCGAACTGATGCTCAGCGATACGGTCAAGTTTGCCCGCGCCGCCGGCATTTCGGAATTCACCATCCTGAGCAGACATGTGCTGCGGCTTATCTCGATCCCGCTCGTCACCGTCTTCGGCCTGGAGCTTGGATCGACGCTTGCCTTCGCGGTCGTCACCGAGACGATCTTCTCCTGGCCTGGCCTCGGCAAACTCATCATCGACAGCATCACTTCGCTCGATCGTCCTGTCATGGTCGCTTATCTTATGCTCGTCGCCATGCTGTTCATCGTCATCAACCTCGTGGTCGACCTTACCTATGCGCTGCTCGACCCGCGCCTGCGGAAGGGAAGAGCCTGATGCACGACACACCATTTTTCCGCTTTCTTGAAGAATTCCGCCGAAACAAGGTCGCCGCCGGGGCTGCCGTCGTTGTCAGTCTGATCGTCCTTATCGCGCTCGTCGCTCCACTGGTAACACCACAGGACCCTTACGACCTCGCGCATCTGGTCCTGCGTGATGCAAGAAGACCACCGGGTTATGTCGGCACGGGTGGATATACCCATTGGCTGGGCACGGATTCGCAAGGGCGCGATCTCCTGTCGGCCATCATCTACGGCCTACGCATCTCCCTGCAGATGGGCGTGATCGCCGGCGGCATCGCTCTCGTCATCGGCGCCGTGGTCGGCTGTGCCGCCGCCTATATCGGCGGACGTTTTGAAAGCCTCGTCATGCGCATTGTCGACCTGCAGCTTTCGTTCCCGGCGATCCTCCTCGCCTTCGTCATCGCAGCCATGCTCGGGCAGGGACGCTATCAGCTCATCCTGGCGCTGATCTTTGCCCAATATGCCTATTTCGCCCGCACCGCCCATGGAGCCGCCTCAGCGGAACGGCAGAAGGATTATGTCGAGGCTGCGCTCTCCATCCCCTTGTCTCCTTTGCGGGTGGTACTACGCCACATCCTGCCCAACTCGCTGCCGCCGCTGATCGTGGTCGCGACGGTACAGGTGGCGAGCGCCATCTCGCTCGAAGCAACGCTGTCCTTTCTCGGCGTCGGGCTGCCGCCCACCGAACCATCACTCGGCATGCTGATTGCCAACGGCTTCCAGTATCTACTCTCCGGCCGTTACTGGATTTCGATTTATCCAGGCGTGGCACTGATCCTGTTCATCGTTTCGCTCAATCTCGTCGGCGACCAGATCCGCGACCAGCTCAACCCGAGGCTTCGTCGATGACCGCAGAAATCACAGCACCCCTTCTCGAAGTCTCCAATCTGCGAACCTGGTTCCCCAGCGGTAAAGGTGAGGTCAAGGCCGTCGATGGCGTCTCATTTTCGCTGACGCCCGGCGAAGTTCTGGGTCTTGTCGGCGAATCTGGTTCGGGAAAATCGATCACCGGTTTTTCTATCATCAGCCTGATCGACGAACCCGGCCGGATCGTCGAAGGTTCGATCAAGCTCGAAGGCCGCGAACTGATCGGCCTCGCGCCGCATGAGCTCAGAGCGATCCGTGGCAAGACCATTTCCATGGTCTTTCAGGACCCGATGATGACGCTCAACCCTGTGCTCAGCATCGGCACCCAGATCAGGCTCGCGCTTGAAGCGCATGAGAAGATCAGCACAGCGGAAGCGCGCGAAAGAGCAATCAAGGCTCTGGCTCAGGTGCGGATCACCGAGCCGGAACGCAAGGTCGATTTTTTCCCGCACCAGTTTTCCGGTGGCATGCGCCAGCGCGTGGCGATCGCGATCGCCCTGCTGCATCGCCCCAAACTGATCATCTGCGACGAACCGACAACGGCTCTCGACGTATCGATCCAGGCAGAAATTCTGGCCGAAATGAAGGAACTGGTGGCCGAACTCGGCACCGCACTGATCTGGATCAGCCACGATCTTGCAACCGTTGCCTCGATTGCGGACCGCGTTGCCGTCATGCGCTTCGGCAAGATTGTCGAAATCGGTCCGGCACTCGGCGTGCTGACCAAACCTCAGCACGACTATACCAAGGCGCTGCTCGATGCCCTGCCATCGCGAGCAAAACCGGGTGAACTTCTGCTGCGCGGCAGCGGGATTGCGGATGCCGCCCCGCCGCCCCGCAAAAGCGTCAACAGCGACTTACCTCCGCTCGGCGCCCCTTATCTTGTCATCGATGCGGCCGTCAAACGCTTCGAAAAGCCAGCCGGCCTGTTCAAAAATCTGGCGATCCGGTCCGGCATCGCACAGCCGCAGCCTGTCGTGCAGGCGGTGGATGGCGTATCGATCACCCTCCGTCGCGGCGAAGTACTTGGCCTCGTCGGCGAATCCGGCTCCGGCAAATCGACGCTCGGGCGCATGGCGGCCGGCATCACGGTGCCGACATCCGGCAGCATCCGCCTTGCCGAAAAGCCGGTCATGAGCGGGGGCCGCAATCCACGCAAAATCACCACCCGGGTCCAGACGATCTTTCAGGACCCGTTCGCATCGCTCAACGGCCGTATGCGTATTGGAGACATTGTCGCGGAAGGCCCACTGGCGCACAGGCTCATCTCACGTGCTGAGGCTTCCACTTATGTCGCACAATGGCTCGCGGCGGTCGGGCTCGATCCCTCCTTCGCCAACCGTTTTCCGCACCAGTTTTCCGGCGGGCAGCGGCAGCGCATCGCGATTGCACGGGCTCTGGCCATGCAGCCGGATGTCGTCGTCTGCGACGAACCGGTCGCGTCGCTCGACGTGTCGATCCAGGCGCAGATCATCAACCTGCTCATTCGCCTGCGGTCTGAACTCGACCTGTCGCTGATCTTCATCAGCCACGATCTTTCGGTCGTACGGCATCTCTGCGACAGGGTGGCGATCATGTATCGCGGCCGGATCGTCGAAGAAGGCGGCGCGGCGGCGATCTACGACGATCCGCAACACGATTACACCAAGCGGCTGCTGGCAGCCGTTCCCGTTCTGCCGACATCGGCATAAGCATCTTTGGAGGATAAGACTGATGGAACCGTGGGAATGGGATGAAGCGACATGGCGCGGCAAGGTCGAGAAGGTTCGTGCTGGCCGGTCCTTGAAGCCGAAGGCCTGGAAGGGCGGCGCACGCTGCGCCGTCGCACTCTCCTTCGACAGCGACCATGAAACCAATGAGCTCCGTGACGGCGGTCAATCCATCGGCCGCATGTCGCAAGGCCAATACGGCAACCGCCGGGGCGTGCCGCGCATTCTCGAAACGCTGGCCGCCACCTCGGTTCCCGCCACCTTCTTCGTACCAGCCGTCACCGCACTTCTTTATCCCGACGAACAGCGCCGCGTCGTCGCTGAAGGCCATGAGATCGGCCTGCATGGCTGGATCCATGAGGTGAACACCAAGGTTCCGCCGGAGAACGAACGCGAGCTGCATTTCCGCGCCGCCGACACGCTGGAAAAGATAACCGGCATCCGCCCCGTCGGCATGCGCACCCCATCCTGGGATTTTTCCGAGGTAACACTCAAGATCGAGCGGGAACTCGGCCTGATCTACGATTCCTCGCTGATGGCCGACGACGACCCTTACGAACTTGTCGAGGAAGGCGAGGCAACCGGCATGGTGGAGCTGCCCGTTGAGTGGATCCGCGACGACGCGGTCTATTTCAACATGAACCGTTTCACCGCGCTCAGGCCCTATACGCCGCCGACCGATGTTCTCGACATCTTCAAGCGCGAGTTCGACCGAGCCTATCAGGAAGGCGGCCTTTTCCTGCTAACCATGCATCCGCATGTCTCGGGTTATCGCTCACGCATCTTCATTCTCGAAGAGCTGATCCGGCATATCCAGGCCCATGACGATGTCTGGTTCGCCACCCATGCGGATATTGCCCGCTTCGTGAAGGAGGCTTCCGGTGTCTGACGGACAGAGGAAAGTCGCAATCGTCACCGGCGGCGGGCGCGGCATCGGCCGCGCATGCGCACTCGATCTCGCCCACCACGGTTTCGATATCGTTCTCGTCGACCTCATCGAGGACGACCTTATCCGCACGGCCGCAGAAATCGGCGAATTCGGCCGGAAGGCATTGACCTTCATTGCAGATGTCAGCGATCACGCCCGCGCCGCCGAGATCGTCGCGGAAGTCGATCGCGAACGGGGTCGCATCGACATCCTCTTCAACAATGCCGGCCGCTCGATGTCGAAAGGGATAGACGAAATTTCCGAACAGGAATTCGACGAAACGATTGCGATCAATCTCAAGGGTGCGTTCAACTATATCCAGCCGACCGTGCCGGTGATGCGGCGCAACGGCGGCGGACGGATCATCAACATGTCGTCGATGAACGCCCATACCGGCGGCGTCACCAGCGCCGTCAGCAAGTTCTCCTACACCGCCGCCAAGGCCGGCATCATCGGCATGACCAGGGCACTGGCGAAGGAACTTGCGCCGGAGATCGTCGTCAACGCCGTCTGCCCCGGCGTCATCAAGACCGAACGCTCCAACACAATGATCGACGCCCGTGAGGCGAGCCTCGCTGCCGGCATCTCGCTCGGCCGCGTCGGCACCCCACAGGATGTCGCAAGCGTGGTGACATTCCTTGCCACCGCCGAACCCAATTTCATGACCGGTCAGGATATCCAGATCGACGGCATGCAGTGGGTACGCTGAAAACAGCATGGTTCTGACAGGAAAAGGGTGCCTATCCGCGGCCTGTGGATGAGAGGTCATGTCCTGTAATGAAGCCAGGACAAGACAGCCTTCCGCCCGATGGAAAGACTTCGAACAGTAAACTTGATATTTATAATCATGTTTACTAAAGCAATGCCGGGCAGCCCCTGATATCCCTCCAGTCAATCGCGATTGCGGTGGAATTCTTTGTCGCTGCGAGTTTTAGGGGTTTGGCGGAAGACGCCTCACATATGGATAGGGGATGTCCCGGATGACCAGCCGTGGCTTGCACATGGCCGATCTTTATCGCGCGGAACACGGGCGCCTGCGGTCGTTCGTACGGCGGATCGTCGGCAATCACGCAGTTGCCGACGACCTCGTCCAGCAGGCCTTCACCAATCTGCTCGCAAGAGCCGAACCTACCGCCGAGAACAGCGCCTATGTCGGCAAAACCGTGCGCAACCTGGCTCTCAACTATCTGAGGAACGAAAGGCGGCGCGCCGAGGTCGAGATTTCGGGCGTCGATGCCGCGCTTGTCGCGGATCCTATGCCCTCACCCGAAATGACCGTGCTGTTCCGCAGCGAGCTTCGCAAACTGCTGGAAGCAATCCTGCAATTGCCGGAGCGCCGTCGCGAGACTTTCATGCTGAGCAGGATCGAGGGGCTTTCGCATGACGAAGTTGCTAACCGCATGGGCGTTTCGCGCAATACCGTGATTTCTCAGATCGTTGCGGCCATGGCGGAGCTGGAACGTCTTCTTGCGCAAACATAGGCTGTAAGCGTCATGGCGGAATACGAGACCGACCCAACCTATATCGAAGCGCTGGAATGGTTCGTCCGGATGACGGACAAGGGCTTTACCAGCGCCGACCGGATCGCGTTCGACCGATGGATCGGTGAAGATCCATCGCATGCGGAGGCTTTTCAACGGGCAGAGATGCTCTGGAAGAGGTTCGACATCGTCGTGCCGGAATACAGGCAGCTCAGAGCTTCGGGCCGTATCGGTCGTCGCAGCGTCGTTCTGGGCGGCTTTGCGCTGCTTGTTGGCGCACCAACCTTCTACGGTCTCTCCCGCAACGGTCTCTTCGCAGACTATAAAACCGATGTCGCCGAGCGTCGCAGCATCGCGCTTTCTGACGGCAGCATGGTCGAACTGGGTGGATATTCGGCCTTGTCGAGTGAATTCGATGGCCGGCAACGGCGCGTCGTGCTCCATCGCGGCCAGGCATTTTTCAAGGTCGCGGCAGACCCGACACGACCATTCGTCGTGCAGGCGGCAAACGGTACGGCCAGGGCGCTCGGAACCCAGTTCGACATAAGGCTCACCGGTGACGGCGCGGTCGTCTCCGTCATAGAACACGCTGTTGAGGTTCGGGGGCATGAGACCTCCGCCATCACTGTCGGTGCCGGCTGGCAGGTCACCTATGACAGCACCGGCATCGGCCCCACAACACAGATCGATATCGAAACAGTACAGGCCTGGAGAAGCAACCGCCTTGTCTTCGAGGATGTGCCGCTGCGGCAGGTGATCACCGAGATAGAGCGCTATCGGCGCGGCCGCATCCTGCTGGCGGACAGCACGATCGGCGACATACCGATTACCGCAGTGTTCGACACCGCACAGATGGATAGCGTTCTCGTCCACATGGCGGAAACCCTGCCCGTCGAGATCATTAATGCGCACGGCTATATCGCCGTTCTCTATCGCCGGTGACCCCAGCTCAAAAAAATTCAAATCCCGGTCATTAGTTCGGCACGCTCGGGTGTCTGACCATATGAGGGAGATTGAACGATCCCCTCATCGACAGAGTGAGCCCGCCCCGCGGGCGGTCAGGTAAGGGTTAGTCATGCAGGCCGTTGAAGCGTCGCAGCAGAACAAGCGCGGGACGAGAAATCGTCATCATCGCAGGAGCCGTTGGAACCGATCGAGAATTTTCCTTCTCACCATGACGACGGCAATTGTCGCCAACCCGGCCATTTTCAACCAATCGGCCAAAGCCCAGTCGGTCATGTCTGCACCTAGCGCCGAGCGGATCAGCTTCAATATTCCCGGCCAATCGCTCAACCGTGCTCTGGTGGCCTATTCGAGCGTGACCGGCAACCAGATGTTCTTCGACGCCAGTCTCGTGCGCGGCAAAACTGCGCCCGCGTTGAGCGGTTCCTTCACCCGCAGCGAAGCTCTCGATCGGCTGCTTGCCGACTCCAACCTGAGTTACCGTTTCAGCGGCAATACGATCCAGCTTTCGGATGCCCAGTCGGCTACGAATGTGTCGACGGAAACCGAGCTGAAGCCGATCGTTCTTTCCAGCGGCAACGGTTATTCACCCGATGCTCCCTATCGGAACGCCGGCTCCGCCGCCCATATTTCCGAAGAGCAGATCGAACGGTTCCGTGGAACCTCGGTCGGCGATTTCCTCGGCGGCGTGCCGGGCGTACTCAATGGCGACAGCCGCAATTCGGGTGCCGTCGACGTCAATATCCGCGGCATGCAGGGACAGGGACGTGTGCCGGTCATCGTCGATGGCGCGACCCAGGAAACCACAGTCTATCAGGGCTACAACGGCTCCACGGCACGCA
The DNA here is from genome assembly GCA_002500765.1 of Neorhizobium sp. UBA7851. Lineage (GTDB taxonomy): Bacteria > Pseudomonadota > Alphaproteobacteria > Rhizobiales > Rhizobiaceae > Neorhizobium. The sequence goes on along the minus strand of DLSX01000091.1, from coordinate 14,299 downwards.
CCTATATCGACCCGGATTTCATCGGCGACGTGGCGATCGAAAAGGGCGTCAGCATGGGAGCCGACGCAACCGGCGCCACAGGCGGTGTCGTACGCATGCGCACCATCGAAGCCAGGGACATTCTCCTGCCGGGCAAGAATTTCGGCGTGCGGATGAAGGGCAGCTTCAACACCAATAGTGCGTCCATTCCGGCACTGGCTACGCTCGGCGGCATGACTGAAAGCTCCGGCGCGCTTGCGCCCGACGGCATGGACCGCCCGGCCTTCCTCAACCCCACGGGCGGATCGGGTAGCATCGCTGCCGCAGCATCAACCGAGTTTCTCGACATCGTTGCCGGTTATGCACGGCGCAAGAATGGCAATTATTACGCCGGCAGTCACGGAAAAGGTGCACCTGTGATACAGACGGTGCCGGATGACTTTTACGGATCACTGGACAAGATCGTCGGCATTTCAAAATATCGCCAGGGCGAGGAGATCCTCAACACATCACTCGACAACGAGTCCTGGATGGCGAAAGGCAAGATCAAGTTCGACGACGATCATTCGCTGGAACTCGGATACAGCAAATACAAGAGCGACTACGGTTATATCCTTGGGTCCCAGACCTATCTGGTCGCCTCGAATTACCAGAACATGCTCAGCAGCATCGATCTCGACACCTATACGGCACGCTATCGCTTCAACCCGTCGGACAACGATCTCGTTGATCTGAAAGTCGATACATTCCTGTCGAGGGTCGATAGTCGCGTCAATTCGACAAACTACAATTCGACGAGAAAAACTCTCACGCCTGCCTTCTATTGGACCGAGTCGGAGCGCTGGGGAGCAACAGTCTCGAACACCTCACGCTTCTTCACGGATTTCGGTGATTTCGCTTTGGAATATGGTGGAGCATTCACCCGTGAAGACGCCGGCCTGCCTGACGGCGTGACCTATGACAGCAGCCGCATGTGGCTGCCGCGTCAGGGATCCCGCGAAGAATATAGCGCGTTTACATCGCTGGAATGGAAGCCGACAGACTGGCTGAAGCTGAACGGAAACATGCGCTATTCGCATTTCGAAAGCGTCGACAAAAGCGATACGCTTCTTGGCCCGTTCGAACGCTCGGACGGCGGCTTGTCGCCTATCGGCACGGTCACGGTCGGTCCGTCCGACGGGTTCGAGTTCTATGGCAAGATCGGCAGCGCCTTGCGTTCACCCAGCATTTTCGAGTCGCTCACCGGTCCGTCCTTCGGCTTCCCGGTCGACCTTAACCCCGTGTCACCTGAGCGTGCGCGAAACATCGAAGTCGGCATGAATTACATGGACGACAGCGTCTTCATGGCAGGCGACAAGCTGCGGTTCCATGCCGCCTATTTCGACAACAAGATCAGCGACTACATCACCCGCTCAAACGTTCCGCGCGATCTCAGCAGCATCGGTTTCGGCACGATCTACATTCTCGGCCGCCTCAATCTGGACTATGCGCGCATGCGCGGTATCGACATGTCGGCGGAATACGATACAGGCGATTACTTCGCCGGAATTTCCTGGAACCACTATACCGACATGATGTTCTGCGCCAAGCCGGGCGATATCGATCCACTGTGGGATCGCTGCAGTGCGGGCGGCATCTTCAACAGCTTCTCGGCCCAGCAGGTTCCACCGAAGGACACGGTGACCGTCAATCTCGGCGCTCGACTGCTGGATGAGAGGCTGACGCTCGGCACCCGACTGACCTATGTCGGAAACCGCTATATCGAGGGCACGGGCTGGGGTGGCAACACCATCAACACCGCCCTCGGGATCGGCGGCATCATGCCATCCAAATGGGAGCCCTACACGCTTGTGGATCTTTACGGCAGCTACAAGGTCAACGAGAATGCTTCCTTCGACTTTGCCGTCGATAACGTCACGGACCGCTATTATGTCGATGCGCTGAGTGCGGTCGGCGTTCCCGCGCCGGGACGAACATTCAGGGCAAGCTTCACGGTAAAGTTCTGAAGTTCATCAGATGCAGCCGGATGGACGCGAGCGATCGGGTCCTCCTCCCGATTGAAGGGATAGCCGGCGATCCGGCTAGTCTTCCTCAACGCCTTCCATAAGGCCGTCATAGACTTCCATTAATGCATTGGTAATGGCCTGGCCGAGTGCATTTCCTGCCGCGCGGACGTCGTCGTCATCTCCATCGCGGGCGGCGCGCGCAAGCTCGAACCCCTGATCGGCGACTACCTGTTTTGCGACCTCGATTGCCCACAGACCGAAGTCCCCGCGATTGCCGATTTCAGTCGTCTCGTCCATGTAAGCGCTCCTTCGATTGCAGCTTCCATCTAACGTAAACGGCGCTCAAGGCAAGCTTGTAACCGGCTTGGCTCACGCATCACGCTTCCCGGCTCAAATCACAGCTGGTATTTGAAATTCGTATAATTCTAATTCGATTATAATAATAAATTATATTGCAGTGCGGAATTTTCGATGGAACTATGAGGGTAACAAGGGTCGCTAAAGGCCTGGACCACCAGTAGGAGAACATCGATGAAATCCTTTATAAAGGCCGGCATTGTCGGCTTATCGACACTTTTTGCCTGCAGTTCAGCTTCCGCACTCGGCGATCCGATCAAGACCGCGATCGACGCGACCTTTGCGCCGCACGCCATGCCTACCCTCGACGGCAAGATCGAGGGCTTCAACGTCGACATGGCCGATCTGATCGGCGAGCGTCTCGGCAAGAAGGTCGACCTGACCGGCGCGCAGTTTTCCGGTCTCATCCCGGCGCTTCAGGCCGGCACCTATGATTTCCTTGTCGCACCGGTAACCGTCAACAAGGAGCGTGCCGCGAACCTGCTCTTCACCGAAGGCTTCATGGACACCAATTTCGGCTTCGTCGTCCCGGCCAATGCCCCGGAATACAAGACGCTCGAAGACTTCAAGGGCAAGACGATCGCCGTCAACAAGGGCTCGGCCTATGACAGCTTCCTGCGCGAGAAGGAAAAGGAATTCGGCTGGAAGGTCGAGAGCTACGGCACCAATACGGATGCCGTTGCAGCCGTGATGGCAGGCCGCGCCGATGCCAACCTCGCCGGCAACACGGTTGCCGCGTGGTCGGTCAAGCAGAACCCGCGTCTGAAGCTCTCTTATGAATACGCGACGGGTCTCGTCTGGGCCCTTTCGTTCCGCAAGGGCGATGAGGAAAATCGCGACCTTGTCGATCGGGCAATCGAATGCCTCAAGCTGGACGGCTCCATGGCAAAGCTGTCCGAAAAATGGTTCGGCGTCACGCCGGTTGCCGACACGACCATCGTCACGCCGACGAAGGGTTTCGGCGTGCCGGGCTTTGACGGCTACAAGGATGACGACCATCAGGCCTCCTGCGAGAACCTGAAGTAATTCATGCAAGATGGACGGGCGGGACCTCCCACTCGCCTGTCCGCCTCGTCTTGAGAACGCGATCGACCTGCCGCTGAAGGTCGTATCCAGGCGGCAACGCCGCTGATCCGCCGGTCGGATCGGCCACCCCGCCTGACACCGTGCCTGCCGGAGTAGCCTGAATGGCAAATCGCCCCATGCTGGAAATCGTCTCGCTGGAAAAGCGCTTCGGTACCAACACCATTCTGAAGAAGATCGATCTGAAGGTTGCGGAAGGCGAGCTCGTCTTCGTCATCGGCCCGTCCGGTTCGGGCAAGAGCACGATGCTGCGCTGCTGCAACCGTCTCGAAGAACCGACATCCGGCGACATCATCGTCGATGGCCGCAACATCATGGCCGGCACCCGCCGGGATCTCGACCGTATGCGGCTGCAGATCGGCATGGTCTTCCAGGGTTTTCACCTCTACCCGCATATGAGCGTGCTGAAGAATGTCACGCTTGCCCAGCGCAAGGCGCTGAAGCGCACGAAGGCGCAAGCCGATGCGCGCGCGATCGACATGCTCGAACAGGTCGGCATGGCCCACAAGGCGGATGCCTATCCGGGCGAACTTTCCGGCGGCCAGCAGCAGCGCGTCGCGATTGCCCGCTCGCTCGCGCTCGATCCAAAGGTCATGTTGTTCGACGAGCCGACGTCTGCGCTCGATCCCGAACTCGTCGGTTCCGTGCTGAAAGTGATGAAGGACCTGAAATCCAAAGGCATGACGATGGTCGTCGTCAGCCACGAAATGGGTTTTGCCCGCGAGACGGCCGACCGGGTCGTCTTCATGGATGGCGGTGTCGTCGTCGAACAGGGCACGCCGGACGAGATTTTCGGTGCGCCGAAGGCCGAGCGAACCCGTGCCTTCCTCTCGCGCGTTTCCGGATAACCGCCATGGACCGGTTTCTCCAAACCTTCTTCAATCCGGTGGTGATGGCGCAATACACGCCGGACATCATCGCCGGCATCTGGGTGACGCTCCAGATCGCCGCCGCCGTCATCGTCGCCGGCATTGCGGGCGGCTTGCTGCTCGCCTGCCTGCGCAGCTATCGCATCAGGGCATTGAACTTCTTCATCATCTGTTATGCCGACATCTTTCGCGCCCTGCCGCCGCTGGTCGTCATCCTCATCCTCTATTTCGGTTTCCCCTCGATCGGCGTCCAGCTCTCAGGTCCGATGGTGCTGTTCATTGTGCTTGCCGCCACGCTTGCCGCCTTCGCCGAAGAAATCTTCTGGGCCGGTTTCTCGTCGGTCGAAAAAGGCCAGTGGGAAGCCGGCATCGCCACGGGTCTCGGGTTTACCCGCACACTCGCCTATGTCGCCCTGCCTCAGGCGGTCAGGCTCGCCATTCCGCCGCTGGTTAACCGCGTCCTTGCGATCACCAAGATGACGGCGCTCGGCTCTGCCATCGGTGTCTCGGAAATCCTGTCGAGCGCCACGACGGCGCAGAGTTTTTCCGGCAGCGCCACGCCGCTCACCATGTCGGTCGTCGCCTATCTGGTGATCTTCCTGCCGATGGTGATCGTTGCCCGCTGGCTGGAAAGCCGCACCGCCTGGAAGAAGCGGTAGGAGGCCGGACATGGATATTTTCATCGATCAGTTCTTCAACATCGAGATCATGCGCAAGTCGCTGCCGCTGCTCATCACCGGCCTGTGGATGACACTGCAGCTCTGCAGCGCCGTGATCCTGCTTGGCCTTGTCGGCGGCCTGTTCGTGGCGCTCGGCAACATGAGCGAGCGCCGCTGGCTGCGCTGGCTTTCGATTGCCTATACCGACCTTTTCCGGGCGCTCCCGCCACTGGTTCTGTTGATCTTCATCTATGCCGGCCTGCCCTTTGCCGGCATCAATATCTCGCCCTTTGCCGCCGTCGTCATCGCCTTCCTGCTCAACAATTCCTCCTATTATGCCGAGGTCTATCGCGCCGGCCTGATCTCAGTCGCGAAAGGCCAGTGGGAAGCGGCACAGTCGACGGGCCTTAATCCGGCGCAGACGCTGATCCATGTCGTCCTGCCGCAGGCGGTGCGAAACGTCCTGCCGGACCTGCTGTCGAACACGGTGGAGGTGGTGAAGCTCACCTCGCTCGCCTCCGTCATCTCGCTCTCCGAGCTTCTCTACAATGCCGGCATGGCCCGCTCGGTCACCTACAATGCCTCGCCGCTGGTGCTGGCCGCTCTCTTTTATCTCGTGCTGCTGTGGCCGCTGGTGCGCCTCGTCAGCCATTTCCAGCGGCGTCTGGCCGCCTGATCGCTTCGAAAGGAACCCCAATGACCGTCATGAAGATTGCAGGTGCTCAGCTCGGCGCCATCCAGAAGGCCGACAGCCGCGAAAGCGTCATCAAGCGCATGATCGCGCTGCTCGATGAGGCAGCCTCCAAGGATGCCGATCTGGTCGTTTACCCGGAACTGGCGCTGACCACCTTCTTCCCGCGCTGGTATATGGAAGACCAGGCCGAGATCGATTTCTGGTTCGAAACGGAAATGCCGAACGCCGCCACCCAGCCGCTTTTCGACCGCGCCCGCGAACTCAATATCGCGATTACCTTCGGTTATGCCGAAAAGACGCCGGACGGCCACTATTACAACACCTCGATCATCACCGACCGTCAGGCAAACATCGTCGGCAAATATCGCAAGATCCATCTTCCCGGCCATTCGGAATACGATACCGAGCGCGCCTTCCAGCATCTCGAAAAGCGCTATTTCGAACCCGGCGACCTGGGCTTCAACGTCTGGCGCAATGAAGGCGTGATCATGGGCATGGCGATCTGCAACGACCGCCGCTGGCCCGAAACCTTCCGCTGCCTCGGCCTGCAGGGCGTCGAGCTGGTGACGATCGGCTACAACACGCCTTCGGTAAACGCCCAGATGAGCGCCGAAGGCCTGGAGAAGCGCCTGTTCCATTCGGAACTCTCGCTGCAGGCTGGCGCTTACCAGAATGCCACCTATGTCGCGGGCATCGCCAAGGCGGGTGTCGAGGATGGTCATCCGCTGATGGGCGGCTCGATCATCGTCGATCCGGACGGCTTCATCCTGGCAAGGGCCGTGACCGAGGAAGACGAACTGATCATCGCCGAATGCGATTTTGCCAAATGCGACTTCGGCAAGAAGACGATCTTTGATTTCGAACGCCATCGTCGTATCGAACATTATGGCCGCATCACGAGCCAGACCGGCGTCATCGTCGAAGTGTGAGGAACAGCGTCATGACAGAGTTCGATACCGTCATCCATGGTGGGCGCGTCGCCACGGCATCCGACGTCTTCGATGCCGATATCGGCATCATCGATGGTCGCATCGCTGCCATCGGCGAGAAGATCGGCGGCGGCGCGCGTCGCATCGATGCGAGTGGCAGGCTGGTGGTTCCGGGCGGCATCGAGGCGCATGCCCATATCGCCCAGGAAAGCTCCAGCGGCCTGATGTCCGCCGACGACTATTATTCGGGCTCTGTCTCTGCGGCCTTCGGCGGCAATTCCTCCTTCATTCCGTTTGCCGCACAGCATCGCGGCCAGTCGATCGCCGATGTCATTTCGACCTATGACGGTCGCGCGGCACCGCAATCGGTGCTCGACTATTCCTATCACCTGATCATTTCCGATCCGTCCGCCGCCGTTCTGGAAGAGCTGCCGGGTGTCTTTGCCCGCGGCATCACCTCCTTCAAGGTGTTCATGACCTATGACCTGATGAATATCGGCGATGGCGGCATGCTCGACATTCTGACGGTGGCGAAAACCCATGGCGCGCTCACGATGGTCCATGCCGAAAACAACGACATGGTCAAATGGATGAACAAGCGGCTGGCCGCTGCCGGCCTCACCGCGCCGAAATATCATGCCATCAGCCGTCCGGAACTGGCGGAAGAGGAAGCGATCAATCGCGCCGTCTCGCTGGCGAAACTCGTCGATGCCGCACTCTTCATCGTCCATGTATCGACTTCTGGCGGCGCAGCCATCGTCCAGCGGGAAAAGCTTGCCGGCACGAAACTGTTTGCCGAAACCTGCCCGCAATATCTGGCGCTGACCCGCGAGGATCTCGACCGTCCGGGCATGGACGGTGCGAAATTCATCTGCTCGCCGCCGGTGCGCGATGCTGCGACGCAGGCTGCGCTCTGGCGGCATGTGCAGTCCGGCACGTTCGAGAGCGTATCTTCCGACCACGCGCCATACCGTTTCGATGCCTCGGGCAAGTTCGCCAATGGCGCGGATGCGCCTTACCCCAAAATTGCCAACGGCATGCCCGGCATCGCCATGCGCCTGCCCTATCTGTTCTCCGAGGGTGTTGCCAAGGGCCGCATCACGCTGCAGCAGTTCGTCGCGCTCTCAAGCACCAATGCGGCCAGGACATTCGGTGTGGCAAAAAAGGGTACGATCGCACCCGGTTACGATGCAGATATCGCGATCTGGGACCCGGAAGCCCGCCGCACGGCCACGCTTGCCGACCAGCACGACAATATGGACTACACGCCGTTCGAGGGCATGGAGATCGAAGGCTGGCCGGTTCTGACGATGAGCCGCGGCGATGTCATCGTCGAGAACGGCGCGTTGAAGGCGGAGCGCGGCCGTGGCCGCTTTATCGCCCGCAATCCGGTCGACCTGACGGGCAAACCCGGTTACCGCGCCAAGGAACTCGATCCGGCGCAGAATTTTGGCGTGGAGATCGCGCCATGAGCACGCTCAAGAGCAGTATCGGCCCTATCCTCGTCATCAATCCGAACAGTTCCGAAATCGTCACCGAAGGCCTTCGTGAAGCGGTTGCCGGCATGCAGTTTCCCGGTGGTCCGGTGATCGAATGCGTCACCATCAGGCAAGGCCCGCCTGGTGTCGTCACACAGCGCCATGTCGATGAGGCCGCATTGCGCACCGCCGACCTGATCGAAAGCCGGCCGGATGCTTCGGCCTATGTGCTGGCCTGCTACTCGCAGCCAGGTCTCGATCTCGCCCGGTCTATCACGACCAAGCCTGTCTATGGCATTCAGGATGCCGGGGTGCTGAGTGCGCTGACGCTTGCCGATCTCTTCGGCGTCATCGCAGTCGCGGAAGGCTCGATCCCGCGCCACTTGCGAAACCTTCGCCGCCTTGGCGTCGATGGCAGGCTTGCCGGTGAAGTCGCACTCGAAGGTTCGATCAGCGTTGCGGAAAGCGGCCATGGGGAGGAGAGCTATTCGGCACTGCTCAAGGCCGGCACGAAGCTTCGGCAGATGGGTGCCGGGGCGGTCGTGCTTGGCTGCGCCGGCATGTCCGGTCATCGACGCAGGCTGGAAACGGAACTCGGCATTCGCGTCATCGACCCGACCCAGGCGGCCGTCGCCATGGCGCTCGGCGCGGTTCTGACCTGACAGCCATGAGCGAAATCGAGCACAAGCCGGATATCTCGCTGCGCCTCCTCGAAATTTTTGGCGCGATGATGCGCTGCGAGACAACTGTCGAGGCTGCCGAGCAGCTGGGTATCTCCCAGCCGGCCGTATCCAACGGCATACGCCAGCTCGAGAACCAGCTCGGCGTAACCCTGTTCGAACGCCTGCATCGGCGGCTGGAGCCGACCGAGGAGGCACTGCTTCTGTTCGAGGAAGTCCGCCCAGTCTTCAGCATGCTGCGCAATTTTTCCGCCCGCGCCCGCTCGATCCGGCATGGCACGTCGGGCCGGTTGCGGATCATGTCGACGCCGCCGCTCGGCAATACGGTGGCGCCGATGGCGCTCGCGCGCTTCCTGAAAGACCGGCCGGATGTCTCGGTTTCCTACGACGTTCGCCGTTTGGAACATGTGATCGATGCCGTCCAGAGCGGCGCTGCCGATATCGGGCTGGCGATCGCGCTCGAGCGCCACCCTTCGGTCAATATCGAGGTTTTGGCGCGCACTCACATGGTCGCTCTGGTGCCCAAAGAGCACGAGATTGCTGCACGTCAGGAAGTGACGGTCAACGATCTGACGGAGCATGGTTTCATCGGCCTGGAGGTCGAATCGCGCATGGGCCAGATGCTGCGTGATGCCTTCGAGCGCGACGGCATGACCTATGAACCGCGCGTCGAAGTGCGTTATTGCGCGACTGCTGCGGTTCTGGCCGGTGCCGGGGTTGGCGCCGCGATCGTCGATCCCTATAGCGCCGCCTACCAGCCTTCCGAAGGGCTGGTGCAACTTCCCTTCCAGCCGCCCTGCGAGATCCCGGCGGTGATGATTACCCGCAAGGGCGTTCCACGCTCGCGCCTGCTGCATGGTTTCATTGCCGAACTGAAACGAGCCGTCGGCGATGTGCTGTGATCCGTTTTTTGCGTCGGCGGCAGCCTGCGCTTCCATTTTGCCATACCGGCGCTGCACAGCATTCGCTGACTGCCGCTCATCATCCTGAAGGAGAACCCGTCTTGTCCCGTATCGTTTATCTCAATGGCGAATGGCTGCCGGAAGCCGATGCAAAGGTTTCCATTTTCGATCGCGGCTTTCTGTTTGCCGATGCGATCTACGAGGTGACCGGCGTCATTGGCGGCAAGCTTCTGGAATATGATGGTCATTCCACCCGCCTGAAGCGTTCGATCACCGAACTGGGTATCAAGCTGCCGATCTCGACCGAGGAGCTGCTTGAAGTTCACCGCGAGATCGTTCGCCGCAACGATCTGACGGAAGGCCTGATCTACCTGCAGATTTCCCGCGGCGCCGCCGACCGCGACTTCACTTTTCCGAAGCAACCAAAGCCGACACTAGTTCTCTTCACCCAGGCAAAATCGGTGATCGAGAATCCCAAGGTGAAAACCGGCATGTCGGTGGCGCTGCTGCCCGACTGGCGCTGGGAACGCCGCGACATCAAGACGGTGCAGCTGCTTTATCCGTCCATGGCCAAGATGCAGGCGATGGAAAAGGGCGCTGATGACGCCTGGCTGGTGGAAGACGGTTTCGTGACCGAAGCAAGCTCGGCGACCGCCCATATCATCGACAGGCAAGGCAAGCTGATTACCCGGCCGCTGTCGAATGCCATTCTGCACGGCATCACCCGCGCCAGCGTTCTCGACATCGCCGACAAGGCCGGTATTCCTTATGAGGAACGCCCGTTCTCGCCGGAAGAAGCCAAGGCTGCCGCCGAGGCCTTCATCACATCGGCAACGAGTTTCGTCCTGCCGGTAACCGTGATCGACGGCCAGCCTGTCGGCGATGGCAAGCCCGGGCCGCTGACCCTGAAGCTGCGCGAGCTTTATATCGCGCACAAGACGGCCAGCGCCATCTGACATAGGCATCACTTTGGGACGAGCAGGGATGAAGCCATCCTTGCTGGTCCCGAGCCTCGCAAACCACTTCTATCCGGTCATTTTCCAGCTCGACCCGCTCCATCCCTGCAGGTCGCCAAAGTGTTGTTGTGCGGTGCAAAAACGATTAAACTTGACTCCATATATCACATTATATAGGTCAGCAGAGTTGACTTATTTCCTGTGGGAGTCTGAACATGGAAGCGAAAAATAATGGCTTCGGTCTATATGATCCCGCAGAGGAAAAAAGCAGCTGCGGCGTCGGCTTCATAACGCGAAAGAGCGGCGTTCAGACCCATGACGTATTGCTCAAGGGCCACGAAGCCCTCTGTGCGGTTCCGCATCGCGGCGGCATGTCCGCGGAAGGTGTGGGCGACGGAGCCGGCATTTCCCTGGACCTATCTCTCGGCTTCTTCCGCAAGCTGACCGGACGCCCCGATCTTCAGCCGCGCCGTTTCGGTGTTGGCAATTTCTTCCTGTCGGCAGATCCCGCATTTCATCAGGAAGCCGAGCGCCTCGTTGAGGCGGCGTTGGCAGAGCAGGGTTTCGGAATTCTGCTGAAGCGCGATGTGCCGGTCGACAATGATGCGATCCGGCCCGCCGCCATTCGGCACCAGCTGACGATCCGTCAATGGGTTTTCAGCTGTCACAGCGAGGCCGCTTCGCCGGCCGAGTTCGACTTCCGCATCCACAAGGCGCTGCTGGCGATCGAGGCGGAAGCCTATACGCGCGCCGAGCTTGGCGGTCTTTACCCGATTTCGCTCAGCGCCCGCACGCAGGTTCTGAAGGGCCGTCTCAACTCGGACGAGGTCATTCCCTATTTCCGCGATCTGGTGGACCCGGATCACACGATCCACACCATGTATTTCCACACGCGGTTTTCCACCAACACGGACCCGCATCCGTCCATGGCCCAGCCGTTCCGGCAGATGGCGCATAACGGCGAACTCAACACCGACCGCAAGAACCGCCTGTCGGAAGCGGCGATTGCTGCCGCTAAAAATGCCGCCATCATCCGCCCCAAGGGACAGTCGGACAGCTGCCGCCTCGACCAGACGCTACAGTCCCGCGTTCTGGAAGACGGCCTCGATCTCGTTACCGCAGTCGTCTCGATGATGCCGCCGGCATGGGAAAACGACGAGACACTGTCCGCTGAAGTCGTCGCCATGCTCGAATACTTCTCCCTTTACGAGGAGAAGAATGACGGTCCGGCAGCGCTGATATTCGGCAATGGCGACGTGATCGGGGCAAGGCTGGACCGGCTCGGCCTGCGCCCGCTGCGCACTGTCGAGACGGAAGACTATCTCTGCGTCATGTCGGAAGCCGGTCAGATCGCCTTCCCCCCGGAAACCGTGCTCAGCCGCGGCCGTATCGAAGCCGGCGGCATGCTGGTTTACGATCACGTCGAGAAGCGCAGCTATGGCACACTCGAAGCGCTGGAAATGCTAGCCGCCCGCCGGCCATACCGCGATCTCTTGATCGACGCTCGCGTGCGCCTTTCAGACCTGCCGGAAATTCCGGCCGAAACTCAAGGCTCGCCGCTTCGTTATAATGGCGATCTGGAGCGCCACCAGCGTTACGTCGCCTATTCCCACAATCAGGAAAGCTTCAAGTTCCTGATGGACCCGATGCTTGCGACCGGCGCAGAAAAGATCTCCGCCATGGGTTATGGCAATGCCATCAACGCGCTGTCCGATCAGGAAGGCGGCGTCGCGAAGTATTTCTCGCAGCGCTTCGCCCAGGTAACCAACCCGCCGCTCGACAGTATTCGCGAGGCCGACGGCATGACGCTGCGTATCGCTCTCGGCGCCAAGCCGAATATCGGCGCAAAGGCGGCACGGCAGATTGTCGTTCCTTCGCCGATCCTCACCCATCTCGACATGCTGAAGCTGCGCGAGCAGACGGAGACGCCTTTCCGGCGCTTCGAAATGCTCTACACGCCGATCCTCGATGATGCAGATGCCAATGCGCAGGCGCTGGAAGCCGGCATCGGCAAGCTCTGCGATGCGATCGCAACCTTTGCCCGCGACGAAGGCGGCATTGCCGTCGTCACAGACCGGCATGTGGCGCGCGACCGCGCAGCGCTTCCGATGATCCTTGTAGTCTCGGCGATCAACCAGAAGCTTATCGAGGAAGGCGCACGCCTGCGGATCTCCCTCGTGGTCGAAAGCGGCCAGATCTCGTCCTCCCATCACGTTGCCGCAGCGCTCGGCTTCGGCGCTTCTGCCGTCTACCCGCTCGGCGTGCAGTTCCGCGCCGAGGAGAAGTTCGGGGCGGAAGCCGACAAGGCCTTCAAGCGGTTTGCCAAGGCGGCCGAAAAATCCCTGATGAAGACCATGGGCAAGGTCGGTCTCTGCACCGCCGAAAGCTATGTTGCCGGCGAATTCTTCGAGCCGAATTTCCTCGACACCAGTGATCCGGTGCTCAAGCGCTACTTCCCGAACGTCAGGACGCCGGTCGGTGGTGTCAACTTCAAGGTCATCGCCCAGGCGGTCGCCGATTGGCACGCCAAGGCACTGACGGTAAAAAGTGAAGACGAAATCCCGCTGCTCGGCCTGTTCAAGGAACGCGCCGAAGGTGCTGGCCACTCATTCGGCACCACGGCCGTGCGCGGCTTCGTCGATATGACGGAGGAAAAGCCTTCCTTTGCCGAGCCGGATGGCGAGGAAGATCCCTTCCTGCGCCTGCTCACCCTAAATCGCCTCGATGACGCATTCGGCATCGATGACGCAGTCTATACGAATACGAGCTACGACCGGCTGTCTCCCGAAGCGATCGACCGTTTCGCCATTACGCCCGGCTATCGTTCCTTCGCGCGTATGATGGCGGAGGAACGCGCCCGTCGCCCCGCTGCGCTTCGCGACGTGCTGGCTTTCCCGGCAGACGTCACTTACGCAGCTTCCCCGGACGATTTCCGCAAGGAGATGAAGCGTTTTTCCCGCAAGGGCAACAACAGTTTCCTCGTTCGCGGGTTGAGCTGCGAGGCCTTGCCAGACGACGTCTTCCGCTTGAGCCTGACAGGACCGCAGGGCGGCGATCTCGCCCGTCTTGCAGCGCTCGGCCAGTCGCTCGTTGTCCGCTTCGGCAGCGATATTCTCGGCCATTGGCTGGAAGGCGGCGCGCTTGCCGTTCATGCAGGCGGCCAGGCTCTCGCCTATCTGAAACTGCTCGGAACCGCGCCCTCCGGCATTACGCTCGATGAGGTTCAGCCGGCGAGCGAAATCACGCCGCTTCTCGCCTCCGGCGCGATGAGCCACGGTGCACTGGTGGCGAACGCACATGAGGCCGTCGCCCATGGCACCAACATGGTCGGCGGCATGTCGAATTCCGGGGAAGGCGGCGAACATATCTCGCGCTACGGCACGATCCGCGCCTCGC
>DLSX01000091.1:0-267 GCA_002500765.1 Neorhizobium sp. UBA7851 | reverse complement strand
GATGCTGGAAGAGCTGGAAATCAAGATCGGCCAAGGCGCACAGCCCGGTGAAGGCGGCCAGTTGCCGGCCGCCAAGGTAACGGTCGAGATCGCCGCTGCCCGTGGCGGCACACCGGGTGTCGAACTCGTCTCGCCTCCCCCGCACCACGATACCTATTCGATCGAGGATCTGGCGCAGCTGATCCACGACTGCAAGGCGGCCCGGGTGCGCGTCATCGTCAAGCTCGTCTCGTCGGAAGGCATCGGCACGATCGCGGTCGGCGTCGC
>DLSX01000103.1 GCA_002500765.1 Neorhizobium sp. UBA7851 | reverse complement strand
GCGCTCCAGCAGCATTTCTTCCACCAGCCGCAGGCTTAACGGGAACCGGAAATACAGCCAGACCGCATGGGCGATGATCTGCGGTGGGAAACGGTGGTTCTTGTAGCTGATGGTCGGCGTGCTCATCACGTCCGGTTATCCGTCAACCGTTAAGCCACGAACAACGTGACAACGCCGTGCGACGTTATGTCGATGCAGCAGCGGGGCGAGGCCGGTTCGAAATCATTGCAGGCGCCAACCATTTCCTCGGCGGTCAATTCGATCTTCAGGAGCGGGCAGCTGACCTGTTGACAAATTGGGCGACGAGTTTGTTCGAGGGGTAGGTGAGGCCGGCCAGCGGATTGTTCCGCTTCAGCACGGCGGTCGCAGACACGCGACGGTGCTATGCTTCGAGGGCATTCGCGCTCAGGAAGCGGTCAGCAGTGGGCGGCACCCGAGGACAATCGGGGACCGACAGGACTCGCTCTCGGCTCAACCATCAACCGAGCATAGACAGGAAGTCCTGCAGTGTCGGCACTTCGCGCTGAGAGGCGTTCTGAAGACGCGGATCGTCCTCCAGCGTATAGGTCAAACCCTCGCCTTCCCACAGCCACCAGTAAACGATCTCTCCCTTTTTGCCGCGGATCGGCATCTTGAAGGTGGGAAACTTCTTGTCCGGAGCCGGAATTTCCGCCGTCCCGATCCTGGCACCTTCGATCTTTCCGTGTTGCAGCGCACCACCCAATGGCATCATCACCACGCTTCTTGTCTTTGCGGAGGACAGGACGGCAAGCGCGGGGCGATCTTTATAGATGCCAGGCAGGATACGCACGACCTCGGGATAGGCGACATGCGTATGGGTGACCTGTACATAGGCCAGGCCTTCGGGGGTGGAAATCTCGACCACGTCGCCAGGGCTGAATTGCATCTGGTTTTCCTCGTCTCGGTTATGATGCCTGTGCCCTAGAGGCTATAGGCTTCGGTCGTTGCGGGATGGAAAAGCTCATCGGCCGAGACAAGACGCGGCGACAGGCCCTGATCGTAATGATAGCGCAGGAAGGTATCCAGCACGTGCCGGTTGGGCTGCAGGCCGTAGCTCCAGATGTCCGGTCCCATCAAAGCGCGGGCGCGGCTGAGGCTGTCTTCCACGAAGGGCATGGTCACCTTGGTTGCAGATGTATCCATCAGCGCTTCCTCGGCAAGCGACTTGGCACGGTTGAACGCCTTGAGCAGGGCGCCGGGAAGCCAGGGATGCGTCTCGGCCAGCGACCGCCGCAGGCCGAGAACATGCATGATCGGGAATATCCTGGTCTTACGGAAATAGGTTTCCGCTTCAGCGATCGTGTCGGGGAAAAGCCTTCCGATCGCAGGATTGCCCTGATCGAAGCAGCGCGGCGAGCGAGGGCCGACGAAGCCGTCGATATCGCCTCTCTCCAGCATCGCATTCAGCGTGTCGCCTTCCGGCGCATCGACAACCCTGATATCAGACGGCAGATCGACCTTGATCTTCTCCGGGCGGCCGGGCGTATCCATGCCGCCGCGCACCCAGACTATCTCCGAGGGATGCACGCCGTATTCATCCTGCAGGATACCACGGAACCAGACATTGGCCGACAGCTGGTATTCCGCAATGCCAATTCTGCGGCCGCGCAGCGCTGCCGGACTGTCGATGCCGCGGTCCTTGCGGATATACATCGAAGTGTGACGGAAGGCTCTCGACAGAAAGACCGGGATGGCGATGTATTGCGAGGCCCCGCGAGCCACCGAGATCGAGTAGGACGAAAGCGAGAGTTCGCTGATGTCGAACGCAGCATGCCGGAAGGCTCGGAAGAACATCTCCTCCGGCGACAGCAGCATGCAGGTCGGATCGACGCCGTCGATCTTGACGAGCCCGTCATAGATCGGACGGGTGCGGTCGTAATTCCCCATAGCCAGGGACAAATTCAGGTCAGACATGGTCATTCGCTCCCACTTGATGTTCCAGTCTTACGGGTGCGTTGTACGCAGCCGATTTCAATATCGCATGGCATACTTCCAGACTTGCCAGTCCCCAGCGGCCACTCTGTGCGGGCGGGCGTCCCAACCGGACTGCGGAATGGATCGCAGCGGTCATTTCGGACCGGGAAAACCGGAAGGGTGGCGCCGGCCGGAATTCCCTCCGATCTTCTGCATATACATGCAGTCCCTCCGGGGTCAGCCGCAGATCGGCTTTCTCCAGGGATACGATGATCGGGCCGAAATGCTCGTATGTTTCAGGGCTTGAAGGCTTGTCGGGCAAACCGTAGGTACGGGCCGCCTTGAGGTCCATCTCGCTCGCAGCGCCGCGTGCCTTGAGGGCGCGACGGGCATTCCCGTAAGCCTGCATGTCCTTACGGGCGCCCAGCTCGCCGAAGCCGTCCATCCATTCGTCGCTGTCGAAGAAGCCGTATCCGGAATAAGTCATCGACGCGATGCATCCATCGAACGCAATCTGGGCAACATAGGCGCCTTCCGTCGGCCGTTCCGAATCCCAGTTTCCTGTATAGGCGCAAACTTGCCGAGCCAGGCCGCCAGCGAGCAGGCGGATGATATCGACCTGATGCACACCTTGTGAAAAGACGACACCGCCGCCGCGGGCGGTGTCAAGCTCTTCCGGGCGGCGTGGGCGATAGAGGAAATCCGTGTAATTCAAGGCGTTGATGAGCCGAACGCGGCCGAATTCTCCGCTGAGGATGATTGCGCGCGCCATTTGCACCGGCGTATCGAAACTATGGCTGGGGCCGACAAGAAGGTGTACGCCGGCCGCGGCGCAGGCATCCGTCATGCGAATGCCGTCGGACAGCGAGATGGCAAGCGGCTTTTCGACCAGCACGTGCTTGCCGGCCGCAGCCGCCTTGCAAACATGGTCGAAATGTATTTCGTGCGGCGTCGAAATATAGACCAACTCGACCTCTGGATCGGCACAGAGGTCGTCTATCGTTTCGTAAGCCCTGCCTCCGAATTCCCGGAGGAAAGCCTGTCGCGATACCTCCCGCGGTTCGGCGGCTGCGACAAGTCGAACCCGCGGGTCTTCGACAAAGGCTGTCCGGCTCAGGACGAACGCCCTTCCCAAGCCTGCGACGCCGATGCGCACAGGTGATGCAGCAGCCTCGTCAAAGGTCAAGGACCAAGCCTCCGGTCCTCGCGCGCGAGACGCATATCATGATGAAATCGTCTTTCTCGTCGTCCATCAGAACCATGTCCCGATGATCGGGGTCTCCTGCAAGAAGGCGACACTTGCACGAGCCGCAGGTCCCGCTCTCACAGGAACTCGTCGTCTTGATACCGCTCTCGCGAACCGCTTCAAGGATGGATTTGTCCGCTGGGACGGACACCGTTTTCCCCGACTTTGCAAGTTCAACGTCGAAGGCGACGTCGTCGACGCGAACCACCTCCACGGGCTTGAAGTCCTCGAAATTCACACGGCCTTCGGGCCAGTGGCCGGAGATCGACACAATCTCGTCCATCAGCGGCTTTGGCCCGCAGCAATATACGTGCATGTTCTTTATATCGACAAAGTGGTCCCAGAAATCGTAGGCCTTGGCCGGATCGCCGTCATCGTGATGGATCTTAAGCCGACGACCGAAAGCCTCCTTCATCTCCGGGAGATAGGCAGCCTCCTGTGCGTTCCGCGAACAGTATATGATATCGAAATCCTTGCCCTCCGCCGCCAGGCGAGACGCCATGGAATAAATCGGCGTCACGCCGATGCCTCCGGCGATCAACAGATATTTCGCAGCGGACTTCAGGGTAAAGTTGTTCTCCGGCGGCCGAACCATAATGGTCGTGCCGACCTGCGCCTGCTCATGCATCGATGATGAGCCGCCACGCGATTCACGTTCACGTTTCACGGCAATCAGATAGCGTTCCGGGTTTAGGCCGTCGCCGACGAGCGAATAGCGACGCATCGCGCCCGAGGGGGTTTCGACCGTGACGTGAGCCCCCGGCCCATAGGTCTCCAGCGGAGCCCCATCCGTCGAAACGAGCGAAAATTCGGTAATGTAAGGGGTGAGATCGCGGCGGCCAATCACTTTCATAGCACGCGCGTTTGCATCTTCAGTCATTCTTGCATCCCTGTCACGCCGACCCGGCGGCCACGGAGGTTTACTTAGATGCCTAATTATTTTTTGTCAAGGTCTAGACGAGATGGCTCATGCAGTGATAATTTCCTTAGAAAGCTAACTTGGAGGACCGTAGCCGTGCTTACTCCCGAAGAAAACGATGTTCTGACGCAGGTATCTGCGGACAAGCCGATGGGAAAGCTGATGCGTCAGCACTGGACCCCCGTGTGTCTGATCGAGGAAGTTGCCGAGCGCGATGGTACGCCGTTGCTGGTCGAAGTCCTTGGCGAGCGATATGTCGCCTTCCGCGACACCGACGGCAGGCTTGGCCTGCTTGACGAATTATGTCCTCACCGCCGCGCCTCGCTTCTGTACGGGCGCAACGAGGAATGCGGCCTGCGTTGCCTCTATCATGGCTGGAAGATGGACGTGGACGGCAACGTGGTCGCGATGTCCTCCGAGCCGGAAGGCAGCCCGTTGATGAACAAGGTCAAGCATCGCTCCTACCCCGTCAAGGAATGGGGCGGATTCGTCTGGGCCTGGTTCGGCGACAAGGAGCAGGTTCCGGAATTCGATCCCCCTGCATTCGCGCCGACGGAAAGTACACAGGTTTCGATCCTGAAAATCAGGATCCCGTGCAACTGGGCTCAAATCCACGAGGGCCAGATCGACAGCGCCCACTCTTCCAGCCTTCACTCGTCGGACATGGTGCCAGCCCGTGTCGAAGGCGCGGCGGCAGACGACAAGTCATGGTATCGGCCGTCGACCGACAAGTCGCCGAAAATGCAGACCCAGACGACCAGCTACGGCTTTCACTATGCAGCCATCCGCCGTCCCATCAAGGGTGCTGATACCCACAACTATTTGCGCATCACTGAATTCGTGGCGCCGTATTACTCCCTGATCCCGCCGAACAGCTCGTATAACGTCGCCAGCGTCATCGTGCCGATTGACGACGTCACGACAGCGTTTCACTTCATAGCCTGGGGCGGCACGGACTGCCCGAGCACCGAGGACTGGCGGAAGTTCAACCATGCCCAGAAAGGCATCCACCTCAATGACAGGTGGGAAACCCATCGGACCCGGGAAAACAATTTTCTGCAGGACCGGCAGGCCATGAAACTCGGTAACTTCACCGGCATCAAGGGTATTCCCAACCAGGATATTGCGATGTGGGTCGGCATGGGCCCGATCGTCGATCGGACGAACGACGTCCTCGGCGCATCAGATCTCGCAATCGTCGAATTCCGGCGACTGATGGTGGACGCGGCCCGCCAAGTTGCAGCCGGCGGCAGCGCGATCGGCACGGATGCCCCCCGGCTTCCGCAGGCGCTGATCGCTTCGCGTGAAGGCGTCTATCCGAAATCCGTGGATTGGCGCACGCTGGTAGACCCCGATCAGCCGCTCGCGGCAGAGTAGGGACGCATAACGGCGCTTCGCGTCTTGTCCAATTGAAGCCCGCGTCGTCGAAGGACGGCGCGGGCTTCATGATTCGTGCGATGTCATGATTGAGGGCCGACGCTGTCGGCTGGCCCGGCAGTTCCAGCTCGCATTGTATGGCCCGAACCGTCGTGTCAGCCGCGTTGCGGTTGTCGATCAGGCAGGCCTTTAGCCGGCGCCGGCGCTGAAGCGCGCATGGACATCGTCAAGCCGGCGACGATGATCGCCATGCCGAAGACATGGTATGCTTGAAGGCTTTCGTTGAGGAATATGATCGCGAGCCCGGCTGCAAACAATGGCATCAGATACATGAACAGAGACGCCCGTGCCGGCCCGATACTCCTGACGGCCCGGTTCCAGAATATGTAGGCCAGCAGCGAGGGGAAGATGGCGAAATAGACCAGTGCAAGAAGGCTTCCGGCACTCACCGTCATGGTGCCGACGACGGCCGCCTCCCAGACGGCAATGGGCATATGGCCTAGAACCCCGAAACCTATTGTCGTCAACAGAAAGACCAGCGGATCGAGTGCAGTCGGCTTCCAGCGGATCAGCACGGTATAGAGGGCCCATGCGCTCATGCCGAGAAAGACGAGAATGTCGCCATACTGGGGCGCCAGGGCGGAAAGTATGTGGACATTGCCACGCGCTATAATGACGACGGCCCCGGTCAGTGCCAGCGCGACGCCGAGGACTTGCAGCCCAGCGATCCGCACGCGCAGGAAAATATAAGCAAAAACAAGCGTCATGACCGGCATGAGCGAGTTTATCAGCGCGGCATTGACCACCGTCGTGTGATGCAGTGCAACGTAGATGAAGCAATTGAACGCTGTAACGCCGACGATGCCCAGGGCAGAAAGCCAAAGCCATTCTCGCCTGAGCCGATCGCGATTCTGGCGCAGTTTCGGCAACACGAAAGGCAGGAGCAGAAAAAAGGCTATCAGCCACCGCCAGAACGACATCTGGAAGGGCGGAATATCATCGCGGAAAGCGCGAGCAAGAAAGAAATTGCCCGCCCAGAAGAGCGGCGGCAGGATGGCGAAGGCCAAATGCCCGATATTAAGACGTTGGGGGGCCGTAACCATGATATCTCCAGATTGACCGGGATCGGAAAGCTGCGCGTTCATCCCTCAGGCTGGATCCGGCGCGCCAGCTGCTCCAAGCGCACCCGGCAGACAGGCGGGCGTCGGCGCGGGATCCAGTCCCGAAACTCCTCATCCTGCGGCCACGACGACCAGCCCAACAGTGGCCAGTGCCGTTGCCAACACGGCAAGCATCGACGGAAACTTTTCCGTTTTGAAGATGAACACCGCGAGATAGGTCGACAGGAATATTTCTATCGAGTTGACCACGGCGACCCGTGCGACCGTCGTATGGCTCAGGGCCACGAACTGAATGACCTGGCCCAGGGAAATCAGCGAGGCGGCGGCAAGCTGGGGTCTGTCGAGGGAACGGAACGAAAAGCGCCTGCGCTCTCCCCCCGCGCGCCCCACCATCCCGACGAGCCCCGTCATCCCGACGAGATAGTAAACTAATGCAGCTAACGACCCGGCAAATGCACCGAGATAGGGGTCCGGCATGAGAGAAAGGCCGCTCCGGCGAACGACATAGCTGACCGCATAGGTCATCGCGCACAGAAGAGCCAGCATGCAGCCTCGGGACAGATCTTCTTTCGAGATGGAATCGGCGCTCAGCTTACGATTGTCGAAATAGAGCATGACGAAACTCGCGCCCAGCGCAGCCATTCCGAGCATGGCGGGGACTGACAGGCTTTCCGCCAGGACAAGCCACGCAAAGAGAGCGGAGAAGAATGGCGTCAGCCGCCGGATTGTCGTCGCCCGGACCACGCCGGCCAATTGGACCGACCTGTAGAGCGTGGTGCGCCCCCATACCGTCGAAAATATGCCGGCTGCGGCGAACCAGGCAATCGCCGGCCAGAAATGCTCCTGAATGTCGGCCGAGAAAAACGGCCGCCCAAGAAACGCCCAGGCAATGAGCGCGAAACCGCCGGTCAGAACAACGGACAGAAGGAGACCGTTGTCGTTTTTCCTCGACGAGTTGACAATCGCAATACTGCCCAACGCAAAACATAACGCAGAGATGAACGCCAGAATCTCTCCGGTCATGCCCTGACCATCAGAAAGCCGCTACATCTGGCATTCACTCTTGCGGAACTGGAGGCGGCTGCAATTGACATTGATTGGTTCTCTACAGGGGAAGGTTCTGACGCTTTCGCTGGCCCTTTTAGCCACTTCAGGTCAATGTTTAGAAAGCTAAGTTAGTTCTGGGGATAAGAACAGGGGTAGGTGGGGCTTTTTCTGCAAAAATTTAGAACGGCAGTGCCGCGTAGCCATGAAATCCGGCAGGATTCGGCGTTTGGCAACTCGTCTTCACTTAGGAAACGAAGAACGTTAGGTGGCGACTTCAGGCTGAATCTTCGTCGTCATATTGGCCTGGATGGCACCAAGGAATTGCATCAACATTTGGATCTCCCTTTCGGTGAACCCGGAAGCTGCCGCACCAACGACCTCTTTTGCGATGGGCATCAGCTCATGCTTCAGTTTATGGCCGCGCTCGGTAAGAAAAATGTTGATCTTGCGCTTGTCCTCGCTGTTGCGACTGCGGTTGACCAATCCGTTCTGCTCCATCGCCTTGATCGCGGAAAGAGTTGTCGGCTCCATGGTTCCAACGATCAGCGACAACTGTTTTTGCGTTAATCCATCTTCGTTCCATAGGGCTCGAAGAAAATACCACATTCCCAGCGATACGCCGTATGGCTCGATCCGCTGCTGAAGATATTTCTGGATAAGCCTGTGAGTCAGGCGCACCTGGTAACCTAAGCTTGCGGCGAACGGCAGGGCGACTTGCTCTTCCGAGCCGGCGACGAGATCGGCGTTTTGAGCCGTATCAGCTTTCATACCTAAGAAACTCCATTTGTCCTCACTATCACATGAGCATGTGTCGATAGCAATCACGCGAAGACAGGCATCAACCATAGATAATTAGATATCAAACGATACGCCAAGGTTGTGCCGAAACCTAAAAAATTGGGGCATTTACTAGGTCCGTAGCAGGAAAAGATCGCGGCTATTTTGAACTTCTCTGTCGATATGGCCGGCAGAAATTGATCCTTGACAAATCCTAAGATATCTAAGAATTTACCCACGCATTCGCAGAGGAGCGAAATGCCCGTGAAAAAATTGATCGCGATTTAAGGGAGGTTTTGGTTTTGGGTCTGGTTAAGACTATCTTTGCAACGCTAGCCATGTCCGTATCTGTGGGTGCGCACATCGCACAGGCGGAGACACTCGACATCAATGTGGTCCTGCCGCTTACCGGAGGCGGTGCCTTTCTCGGCAAGGCCGAACAACAGGCCCTGCAACTTTACGAAAAGGCTGCAGCCACCGAAACAGTGCATGGCAAACAGATCAAGTTCGTCTTCCACGACGACCAATCCAGCCCTCAGATCGCGGTGCAGCTGGTCAATAGCATCAAGGCTGGGGCTCCGCCGGTCATTATCGGCTCGGCCGTGTCTGGCCTCTGCAACGCCATGGGTCCGCTGGTTCGAAGCGGCCCGGTTCTGTACTGTCTTTCCCCGTCGATGAATCCCAAGCCGGGAGAGTTCGTCTTCAGTTCGAGTGTCTCCACCAAGGGCCTGGCGGAAGGACTGCTCAAATATTTCCGCGACCGGGGCTGGAAGAATATCGGGCTGATAACCTCCACGGACGCAACCGGGCAGGACGCTTACAAGAATATTACCGCATCCGTGGGCAAGGGCGATCTGTCCGACATCAAGATCGTTGCCGAAGCGCAATTCAACCCGACAGAAGTCAGCGCCAGCGCACTGGTTCAAAGGATCAAGGGCGCCAATCCCGACGCAGTGATCGCATGGTCCACAGGCGCACCGATCGGGACGATTTTCAAGGCGATCCGCGATGCGGGTTTTGACGTTCCGGTAGGAACTACCGACGGTAACATGACCTACGCGCAGATGGAGCAATATTCCTCGTTTCTGCCGAAGGAATTATATATCCCCGCTCCCCATTGGCTGAAGTCTGAAAAGGGCGACGCTTCTCCGAAGGTCGCGGCGGCAAAGGCAGCCTTTTACAAGGCATTCGAATCGGCGAACGTGAAACCCGACGGGCCTTCGACGTTTGCCTGGGACCCGGCACTTCTCGTCGTCAGCGCCTTGAAGGCAATGCCGGCGAAGGCGGATGCCGATGCTCTCCGCAACTACCTGAACAACCTTCAGGATTTCGGAGGCATCAACGGCGTCTACGATTTCAAGCGGGATCCCCAGCGCGGCCTGGACAAATCCAATGTCGTCATAACCCGGTGGGACACCGCCGGTGGGACCTGGGTTCCCGTCAGTGACGTAGGCGGAACTCCGCTCAAGTAATACCAGTCGAAACTCGGAGTCCACCATGGCTGAAGTCCTACAGATTTTCGTAGGCGGCGTTCTGCTGGGCGCAATCTATGCGTTGATCGCCCTCGGATTTTCGTTGATCTACCGCGTGACGGGGGTCGTAAACCTGTCGCAGGGCGGGTTTGCAGTTCTCGCGGCGCTCGCCGGTTACACATTCAGCCAGCGACTAGGCCTTCCCCTTCCCATCGCGCTTCTGTGCGCGGTGGGAGGAACGACGGTCGTAGGACTGGCGATCGGATGGTTCACCTTCGTACCCGCGTTGAAGAAGCTTTCCAATGCAAACGTTTTGATGCTGACGGTCGGCATCCTGACGCTGATCGAAGGCTTCTCGCTCATCGTTTGGGGAAGCCAGCCCTATTCTGTTCCCGCATTCTCTGGCGAGCAGCCGCTCGAAATCGGCGGATTGAGGATCACGACGCAAACGTTCTGGATCATTGGCACGGCAATTGTCATCTTCCTGGCGGTCTGGTTCGTGATCTCCCGGACGAAGGTCGGCAAGGCCCTGCGCGCCTGTTCGGAAAACCCATCCGCCGCCGCGCTGATGGGTATCAACGTCAAGCGCATGACGCTGCTCAGCTTCACGCTGGCGACACTGATTGCGGCGGTGGCCGGCGTGGTCGTCGCTCCGACGACTACGCTGCAATTCAATACCGGACAGCTTTTCACCATATCCGGCTTCATCGCGGTGGTCATCGGCGGTATCTCGTCCTTCCCCGGCGCGATCGTCGGAGGTCTCTTTCTCGGACTGGTCACCCAGTTTGCAACGGCCTACGTTTCGTCACTGTTCAGCAACGCCATCGCACTGATCCTGCTGCTGTTTATCCTCATCTATGCGCCGACCGGTCTTATCCCGTCCAAGATTACCCGCCGGCAAGACGTTCGCGAGGAACCGCGAGTCTGGGGTCACCTCACGAGGCTCGCGCCGCAAACCGCCTGGATCGCCGCCGCAGTCGGCATCGTCATCGCCGTTGTCGTCCCGCTGGTCATTCCGGCTGCGTATATCTCGAGCCTGACCATTGCCGCGATCATTTTCCTTGCCTTGATCGGCCTGGATCTGCTGATGGGTTATACGGGACAGGTGAGCCTTGGCCAGGCCGGTTTCATGGCGATCGGCGGTTATACGGCCGGGTATCTCTCGATCAATTACGGGATAGAGCCTGTCTTCGGTATTGCGGCGGGCGTCATGTTGTCGCTTCTGTCCGCCCTGGTGCTGTCGATCGTGACATTGCGGCTGCGTGGTCTCTATCTGGCACTGGCGACATTGGCATTCGGACTGCTCATCGATTCCTGCGCCATCGGTTTCATCGACATCACCGGTGGACCGTCGGGGATGGTCGGGATCCCGTCCTTCTCGGTCGGTCCCCTGTATTTCGATACGCCGATGTCCATGTACTTCCTGGTTGTCGCGGTCGATGTCGTGGTGCTTTTCTGCCTCTTCGGTGCGTTACGCACGAGTTTCGGCCGCGCCCTGCAGTCGATACGGTCTGACCAGATGGCGGCCAGCGCGCTCGGTATCAACATTGTCCGCTACAAGCTGGCCGTCTTCATGATCAGCGCCGCTCTCGCATCGATCTCCGGCAGTCTTCTGGCTTACTCCTTCAACTTCCTCGCTCCTGAAATGGTGGGGACGGCACGCTCGCTGGAACTGGTCTCGATGCTCGTCATCGGCGGCGAAGGGACGCTTGTCGGCCCTGTGTTCGGAAGCGTGCTTTTGACAATGCTGCCGACGATCTTCCAGCCGCTGGCGATGTACAAGACCTTCTTCAGCGGGGCGCTGCTGATCCTCTGTTTCCTCTATCTGCCGCGCGGCATGTACGGCGTTATCGCGCACGCGATGAGCCGCGTGTCGACCCCGAAAACCGTCGCGAACAGCCAGGGACTGGCGGAAGGAGGTGCTCAATGAGCCAGGATCTAAAACAGCCGAACGGCACGGATATCCTGCGAGTGGACGGTCTATCGAAAAAGTTCGGCGGGCTGAAGGCGACCGACGGCGTGAATTTCTCCGTACAGGAGAATTCCATCACGGCGCTCATCGGACCCAACGGTGCAGGGAAAACGACGGTTTTCAATCTGATCACCAACATTTTCCCGCCCGACGAAGGAACCGTTGCATTTTTTGGAAAGCAGATTGCCGGTTGGAGCCCCATGGACATCGCCAATCTCGGCCTGATCAGGACATTCCAGTCGGCACGTGTCTTTCCGGGTCTGACTGTTCTGGAAAACGTCATGGTCGGTCGCCATCGCCTGATTAAAAGCAGTGATTTTGGCCAGATGCTGTGGAGCCCGGAAAGCCGGCGCGAAGAGATGAGGATCCGGTCCCAGGCATTGGCGATGCTGAAAATCGTCGGCCTCGAGCGCTTCAAGGATGCGCATGCCGTGGACTTGCCTATGGGTGCCCAGAAGTTGCTGGAAGTCGTCCGCGCCGTGATGGGCAGCCCCCGGCTTCTCTGTCTCGACGAGCCGGCCGCAGGTCTCAACGACACGGAAACCGAGGAACTGGCCGCCCTTCTGAGAGCGATCCGCGCTGCCGGAATCTCGATCCTGGTGGTGGAACACAATATGTCACTGGTCATGAATGTCGCCGATCACGTGGTCGTTCTCGACGCCGGCAGGGTCATCGCCGCTGGTTCGGCCGCGGAGGTTCAGAGAAACCCGCAGGTCATCGAAGCATATCTGGGGAGGGAGCAGAATGCCGCTGCTTGAGTTGAAAGGCGTTTCCGCGGGCTATACCGGCGCGAGTGTGCTGAACAAGATTACTCTGTCCCTGGATGCCGGTGAGATCGCAACCTTGGTCGGATCCAACGGTGCCGGTAAAAGCACGATTGCCAAACTCGTGTCGGGAATCCTGACGCCCATGCAGGGCGAAGTGATTTTCGATGGAAAGTCGGTCAAGGGCCTTTCAGCATCGGACCGGCTCCGGCTCGGTATTGCGCATGTTCCCGAAGGCAGACAGATTTTCGGCGGCATGACGGTCCTCGAAAATCTGCGGCTCGGCGCCTACAGTGTGCCGTCGCGACTGTCGATGGATATCGAGAGCCAGCTGGCATTCGTCTGCATGTTCTTTCCGGTGCTGAAAGATCGCCTCGGCGATGTGGCAGGGAATTTTTCCGGCGGCCAGCAGCAGATGCTGGCGATCGCACGTGGACTGATGTCGCGGCCGCGGCTGCTGATCCTCGATGAACCGTCGCTCGGAGTGGCGCCGCTTTTGGTCAACGAGATTTTTCAGCTGATCCAGCGTCTGCGCGGCGAAGGCATCACCATTCTGCTGGCCGAGCAGAATGCCCGACAGGCGCTTTCGATCGCCGACCGCGGCTATGTCATCGAAAACGGGCAGATGGTCATGGAGGGCGCGGCGGCCGCGCTCGCCGGATCTGCAGATATAGCAGAGCGCTATCTCGGGATCGGCACATCCATCGGTGCCAATGAGGATAAGGATGCCCGCATGGCGAGGGAGCTTTTGCGGATCGTTGCATAACATCGCCCGGAATACGGGGCGAAATTTGACCATCACTATCATATGAGGGAGGAGTTCGACTTTGAAGAAAACCATCTATGCGCTGATTTGCGCCGGCGTGGCGTGCCTTTCGGCAAACCTGGCGCTCGCGGCGCCGCCGCCGGAATATGTCAGCTTTGGCGCCGCGTCCGGTATTTTTCACATGCCGGCAGACGGCAAGGCGACGGTTGCCTTTTTGGCGATCCACAGGACTGCAAACTATCTGACCCATCCGACATGCGCTGAAATGCCGAAGCGCGGGTTCGCGGCGCTTTGCATGAATACCCGCTTCAACAACAACGAGATGGTGGTCGATTGGGACCGGATCGCCCTGGACGTCAAGGCTGGGGTGGAGTTCCTGCGCAAGCAGCCGGGTATTCGCTATGTCGTGCTGCTGGGCCATAGCGGAGGGGGGCCGACGCTCAGCTTCTATCAGGCGGTGGCCGAAGCAGGCCTGTCCTTCTGTCAGGATCCGAAGAAGCTTGTGCCCTGCAGAGACGATCTGGCCGGCCTTCCCAAGGCGGATGCGATCGTTCTGGCCGACGCCCATCCTGGCGTACCGGTCATTCTGCTGCGAAGCCTCAATGGCTCCGTCATGGACGAAACACCCGGGAAATTCGACGCAAAACTCGATCCATATGCAACTGAGAACGGGTATAATCCATCGGGATCCTCCCACTATCCAAAGGATTTCCAGACACGGTATTATCAGGCACAGTCGCTGCGCATGAACGCGCTCATCGACAAGGCATTGGCGGAGAGACGAAAAATTCAGGAAGGCAAAGGACCTTACCCGGATGATGAAGCCTTCTTCATTCCTCATGGCGGAAATCCGGGAGCCGGCCCGGGTGGTGCATCGCAATTGCATAGCATGGACACCGCGATCGCCCTCAGACAGACGCGGGCACCGCAGAAGCTGATCAAAAACGACGCTTCCATCGTCAAGGAAATTGTCACGTCCGTCAGCCCGCCGGAACTCGACGCCAAGCAGACGACAAATTCCTTCGGTAAGGGCACAAAGCAACTGACGCTGACGTCCTTCCTGACGACGCAAGCGGTTCGCTCGACCAATTCGCTCGACGGTATCGATCATTGTTCTTCCAACAATTCCACGATCTGCGCCGTGGAGAAAATAACGGTCCCGACCCTAGTCGCCGGAATGACGGGATATCTGTTTATCCGCGACTCCGAAGAGATCTACGAGCATTCTGTCGCCAAGGATCGGGATCTGATTTACATCGAAGGAGCAAACCACGGCTTTGCGCCCTGCAAGCTGTGCGGGCCTGAAAATGCCTATGCGAACTCCCAGAAGAACCTGTTCGACTACATCGCCGCTTGGACAACCGAAAGATTGCCGGCCAAGCCGTGAAGGACGACGGCGGCCGATAACAACTCCATCGACCGCCGCTGTCATCCGCAGACCACTTGCATACTATATATTCCTACTAGGCAGTGTCCCCATAAATTGGGTTCATCTTATTGACGGTGTGTGATTCAATTTCCGTAAAAGGAGATTGCCATGCGCCGTCACGAATTGAGCGACGAAGAATGGGACATCATCGCACCACTCCTGCCGACCAATAGCCGTGGAGTTGAACGTCGTGTCGATGATGGCCGAGTGATCAATGGCATCCTGTGGCGTTTCAGGACTGGTTCGTCCTGGCGAGATGTGCCGGAGCGTTATGGCCCGCGCACGACGCTTTATAATCGGTTCTCCCGCTGGCGTAAGGCAGGCGTCTGGGATCGTCTTCTAGACGCCGTTTCAAAGCGTTACGATGGAGACATAGTGATGATAGACAGTTCCTGTGTTCGTGTTCACCAGCATGGTGCCAACGCTAAAAAGGGGGCTCTGCCGATCCTTGCATGGGACGTTCGCGCGGCGGCCTGACGACAAAAATCCATGCTCTTGTCGATGCAGATGGCAGACCGGTTCGGCTGGAACTCACCGCCGGCCAAGCCGCCGATGCACCAATGGCTGAAAAGCTGTTGAGCGACCTACGGCCCGGCGCGACGATCCTCGCCGAAAAGGCATATGACACCGACGCAATTCGTAACTTTGCCAAACAACGCAAATGCTGGGCGAACATCCCTGCAAAGGCCAACCGAAAGCAGACATTCAGCTTCAGCCGCTGGGTCTACCGTCAGCGCAACCTCGTGGAACGCTTCTTCAACCGTATCAAGCAGATGCGCGGCGTTGCGACACGATACGACCGGCGTGCAGACAATTACATGGCCGCCCTCAAACTTGCCGCAACGAGGACATGGATCGCCTCAGCTAATGAGTCCGCATCCTAAAACTTGCGAATATACACACCTTCCGCAAAAGAGCATAGCGGCTTTGTTCCATAATAACGATTATCTGATTTTCTCTAAGATGTTGGAATATCAATATATTAATGCCTCTCCATCGAGTTTGTGGTAACTTGCCTATATCGCCACCGGTCTCGAGAGATTGATGATCCACTTCCTCACACGATGGCTCGCACATCGCCGGGCAATAGGGCGGCGATGGCAGGCTGATGCCAGGCTTCTCGCAAGTTCGGATCCAGCCGGCTCCTACTACGAAGCACAGCGCCGTGCGTTGCATAGCCGGTCCAGTGGTGATCTCGACGAGTTCTGGCACTGGTCGAAAGTCGCCAGCGAGATAGCCCGGATAGAGCCACGCGCTGAGATGGACTTCGCTGTTCTCAAGGCCTTGTCCGATCAGGAGAAAGCCGGCCGTCGCTGACTGGTGGGCTGGTCAGACAGGTGCTCGGCAACAAATGCTGAGCTGGCTTCCGTGAACGATCTGTGCCGGATACCTCAATTCCCGCCGAAGCAAACCAATCCCGCTCTTTATGGATGGCGTCCTGGACCATGTCCGGATCTCCGTCGATCAACCCACTATCGGGGTCGGCTAGCAAGCTGCCGCCGCTTGCGCCTTCGGCTTCGCGGTGATCGCGACCGTCCCCGGTCCTTTGAGGAGCCATCGAGCGGGATTGGCCCGCTCCGGACGGAGGTTTCTCACATGGCACAGGATCTTGCACTCGCCCAAAGCCACGCATTTTCGCTTTCCCGCATTCTCATGGTTCCCGTCACCCTGTTCAAATCCGGCGACGAATTCGGCGTCCTTCCGTCCGACGAACTCGATGACGAAGACGATCTTGAGATCGTGCATGAATATGCGCCGTTCTAGATTATGCTCAGCCCACGAGCAGCTGCCCGGATGAGCGGGCGGCTGCCGGCAGACAAGCAGCACATAATCAGAGCGATTGCAGGAAGTGCATAAGCTTGTCAGGCGGCCGATAGCGTACGCCAGTTGCGGTGACCGGCTGAAGCCGGCTGAGTGCCTCCTCCTTCATTGCAAGATCGGCCTCCATATAGATATGCGTTGTGCTTGTGTCCTCGTGCCCGAGCCAAAGCGCGATCACAGTAAGGTCGACGCCGGACTGCAGCAGGTGCATTGCGGTCGTATGCCGGAAGGTATGTGGCGATATCGGTTTCGCCTTGACCGATGGAATGTCCCGGCCGGCAGTATCGACGGCGAGGTCGAGGCGTTGCCTTACGCTGGAGCGGGATAGCCGACCGCCTGAACTATTGGGAAAGAGATACGCGTCCGGCCGACAATCACGGAGATCCTGTATCCATCGCTTTAGGGTTCTTGCGGTTTCATTCCAGAGCGGCACGCTTCGGCGCTTCCGTCCCTTCCCATGCAGGTGAACGACCGGTGCAGTCTCCAGAATGACACTGCCGACCTGAAGGTTGATGGCCTCGGACACGCGTGCGCCGGTGTTGTAGAGGAACGCGAACAGCGCTCGGTCCCGGCGGCCGGCCCAGGTTTTTGGATGAGGTGCATTGATGATCGCGTGAACTTCGGGCCGGGTGAGATAGCCGAGCACAGGCTTATCGTGCCGCTTCTGCGGGACGGCGAGGCTGCGCTCAATCACCGCCAAGGCGGTTAGATCCTCGTGTGCGGCATATTTGAGGAATACGCGGATGGCGGAGAGGCGGGCGTTTCTGCTCCTGACGCTATTGGCCCGTTCACGCTCAAGGTGGTCCAAGAAGGCCAGGATTAGGTCGGCGTTGAGGTCGGGCAAGGTCACGTCGGTCGGGGATTTCCCGATCCGCTTCTCCGCGAAGGCCAGCAGTAGCTTGAACGTATCCCGATAGGCCGCGACCGTGCAGGGGCTCACCGCTCGTTGCTGGCGCAGATGATCCACGAAGAAACGCTGCAGCAGGGTTGGAAAGGAAGGCGCGGTGTCAGTCATCGAGGTCGCCTCCGACGATAGCCGCATCTTCGAAGCGACTGCCGGCAATCGCCATGAGCTCGGGCACACTCTCGATATACCAATAGGTATCGCGTAAATTGACGTGCCCGACATAAGTGGACAACATCATCATCGCGGCATCGATCTCGGCTCCACTCTGCTGCCAGAGGATAAGCCGGCGACATATGAAGCTGTGGCGAAGGTCATGGATGCGCACTAACGGATGGCCACCGCGCGGCCGGATCCCCAATCTCTGGGTAATCCGGAACCAGGCATATCAGGCGTTCATGTAGGTCAGCATCTTGCCGGACAGTTCGCTCAAGAAGACCGGATCGGTCGGGCTGGATGGGAATATCGCGTTTCGTCGATCAAGAAAATTTTCGAGCGCGGCAACCGAGGTCGGGTGGAGGGCGACAAGGCGCTGACGTCCATATTTCGCTTCCCGGACTAAAATCTGCGCCGCTTCAAGATCCAGATCGCGGAGCTGGAGACTGAGCGCTTCTGATATCCGCAGGCCGGTCGCAGCCAGCAGCCCGACCAGGGCGGGCATCATGAGCGTCCCGGCGGCCTGAACACGGCGAATATGATGCGCCTCGGCGATGATGGCCGTGATCTCTTCGATAGTAAAGATATGCGGGGCAAGCCGACGTTTCGTGCGACCGAAGGGGTTGGTGGCTGGGAAAGTGGTTTCGCCGTACTCTGCCGCGAGAAAGGTGGCGAATGGCCTCAACACCTCCAGGCGTTTTGCCCAGGTGAAGGGGTCGGCAATAGTCGCGTTGGCCTTTGCCCAGCGGAGCGCGATATCGGGAGAGAGGGTGCCTTCGTGTCCTCTGTCGTCGGCATACCGGGCAAAGGAGATGATCTGCCTCCCCGCAGTTTTCAGCTTGAAGCCAAGGTTTCAGCGGTAAGCAAGGTAGGTCTCGGCGCGAGACAGCATCGTTGTTGATCCAGTCATGCCCGCGCTCCCGGCCACGGCAGGGCCACGGCCGCCAGCCTGTTTTGATCCACGCGAGCATAGCCCGCCGTTGTCACCACGCTCCTGTGCCGCATCACGTCCGCAACCTGCTTCATCGGCACGGCGCCGTTGACCAGGCGGCTCGCAATCGTGTGGCGGAAGATATGGATTCTGGTACAGTCCCAGCCCAACCGCTCGTAAACCGCATACACCGATCGCTGCACCGCGCGCGGGGTGATCGGCTCTCCGATAGGCGCTACATGCCGGACGAAGACTTCCCTGTGTTGCGTGGCTTGCCTCTCGTGGACGATATAGTCGGCGATCGCTTCACCGGTCGCGAATGGGAGCGGCATAGGATCGGACCGGCGTGACTTGGTGGAGGGCACCTGGATCAGCCCTTTCTCCCAGTCGATGTCATCGAGCGTCAGGCGAGTTATCTCGATTGACCGCATTCCCAGGTCGGCCAAACACCTTACGATGGCATGAACTCTTTTTCGGGTTTGGCCGATTTCCGCCGAGACCTCCAACAATTGCTCCAGCTCCGCAGGGCTGAAGCCTGTTTGAAGTTTGGTCGGGCTTCTCATCGCCGGCGCTGGTATGGCTCTCTTCAAGCGACGAACGTCATCGCCCACCAGCGTTCGATATCGTAGATAGCATCTGACCGAGCCCGCATAGCTACGAATGGTGGCAGGCTTCCATCTGTTCCCGCCGAGCACAAACTGTCGGATGTGCAAGGGGGTCAGGTCGGCCATATCGACACGGCCGTCTCTTACACTTCCAACGAGAAGGCGCCGGACGATATTGCTATGCTTGCGGCGTGAAGCCTCGGACAAACCCCAAACTTCGGCGACCATGGCGTCGAATGCCAGGACTTCGCGATCAATCGCCGATAGGTTCGTGGGTGGGATCAGGCGCAGCGCCCTCATTTTCACCGCAAGGTTCAAAGCGTATCGCATCGCCTTCACCCCCGTGCGCATCTTCCAGAAGCAGGAGCAGCCGTTCTGGTGCTCAGCAAGGAACGCCTCAATGTGATCGGTGCTAAAACTGTCCATGGCGACATCACGGTCGGCCAGCCAATAGCCAAAGTGGAGCACGACGGCGGTGTACTGGCGCCGGCGCGCGGCCTCATAATCACGGCGCTCACAATGGTCTTGGACCATCCGGGCGAGCGGCGACAAAATGTTTCCGGGGTCTTCGGTTCGAAGACGGAGGTGTAGTGGGGTCGGCAATTGCGTTCTCCTGTTCTGTTCAGAGTTGCAATTGCCAGGTTGCCTCCGTTTCTCTGCCCGACGCTGAGGAGCGCGGCTCAGCGAGCCGATTATGTGCAGTTGAAAAGCGGAAATGCCCTGCCAGGCAGGGCGTTTGAGCATGAGGTGACCATAAGTCACCACGGCGCATATTCATGCTTATGCGGAGGTGAGCATAANNTGCCGCTGGCGACCTGTCGGCCGCAAGGGAAGCTCCGCCGCGGCCGGTGCAAATCTGCACCTTGATTGCCGCGCCCTTGCCCCCTCCATTCTTCGCGGCGGAAACGAGGATGGCCGCAGGTATGCGGATTGGAAAAGAAGGGCGATCGACAAGTGATCGGAAAACAATGAAGAGAGAAGAGTTGGAGGCGCTGCGCGCCAAGGTGAGTTGCGAAGCCGTACTGGAGCAGGCCGGTTACGACATCGATATTAAGGAAAGCACGCGACGCGCCGTCAAATACCGGCGTGGCGGCAACATCGTCATTGTCACGCATGACGGACGCGGCTGGTTCGATCCGCTCAGCGATGAGAAAGGCGATGTCTTTGGACTTGCCATGTTCCTGGAAGGAATTTCATTCCCGTCCGCAACGGAAGCGGTCGCGTCAATTGTCGGGTATCAACTCTCCCGGTCGGAATGGAAGTCCTCGCGGTCTTCAGTGCCAGTAAAAGACATTGGCGACCGTTGGCGCAGCCGGCGCTCGCCTTCGCCCGGATCCGGTGCCTGGCGCTATCTGTGCTGGGAGCGCTGGATCCCGACGGCCATCGCCCGGCAGGCCATTCGAGCGGGTGTCCTTCGGGAAGGGCCCTTCGGCAGTATGTGGGCGGCCCATGTCGATAGCGAGGGACGCGTCGTCGGCTGGGAAGAGCGCGGTACCGACTGGCGTGGCTTCGCCACCGG
>DLSX01000250.1 GCA_002500765.1 Neorhizobium sp. UBA7851 | reverse complement strand
GGCAGCTGGCCGCCTTCACCGGGTTTTGCCCCCTGCGCCACCTTGATCTGCAGCATGTCGGCATTGACCAGATATTCGGTCGTGACGCCGAAACGGCCGGATGCGATCTGCTTGATGGCCGAACGCTCGGGGTTCATCGAACCATCCGGCAGCGGCAGGTAACGATCGCTTTCTTCGCCGCCCTCGCCGGTATTCGACTTGCCGCCGATCTTGTTCATCGCGATGGCAAGCGTCGTATGTGCCTCGCGGGAAATCGAACCGAAGGACATTGCACCCGTCGAGAACCGCTTGACGATATCGACAGCCGGTTCGACCTCGTCGAGCGACACCGGCTTGCGGCCGAGCGCTTCCGCCGACTTGATCTTGAACAGGCCGCGGATCGTGTTCATGCGAACCGAGCTCTCGTTCACCATCTGGGCGAACTCGCGGTAGCGATCCTGGCTGTTGCCGCGAACGGCGTGCTGCAGGGTTGCGACGACATCCGGCGTCCAGGCATGGCTTTCGCCACGCATGCGATAGGCATATTCGCCACCGATATCGAGCGACGAGGCC
The DNA here is from genome assembly GCA_002500765.1 of Neorhizobium sp. UBA7851. GTDB lineage: Bacteria > Pseudomonadota > Alphaproteobacteria > Rhizobiales > Rhizobiaceae > Neorhizobium. Next base: position 16,075 of record DLSX01000250.1, on the reverse strand, counting down.
AGAACCGGGTCCTTGCCGAAGGCCGATGCATGACGGCTGACAGTTTCTTCGGCGATTTCGGTGAGGCCGATGCCTTCGATCGACGTCGCTGTACCGAAGAAATACTGGTTCACCAGTTCCGAGTTCAGACCGACGGCATCAAAAATCTGGCCGCCGCAATAGGACTGGTAGGTCGAGATGCCCATCTTGGACATGACCTTCAGGATGCCCTTACCGACCGCCTTGATGTAGCGGTAGACGATTTCCGACGCATCGACTTCCTTGGGGAATTCGCCGCGCATATGCATGTCGGTCAGCGTGTCGAAGGCGAGATAGGGGTTGATCGCCTCCGCGCCGTAACCGGCCAGAAGACAGAAGTGGTGGATCTCGCGCGGCTCGCCGGATTCCACGACGAGACCGACCGAGGTGCGAAGCCCCTTGCGGATCAGGTGGTGATGTACGGCAGCCGTCGCCAGAAGCGCCGGGATCGCGATACGATCCGGGCCGATCTGGCGGTCGGACAGCACGATGATGTTGTAGCCGCCCTTGACCGCAGCCTCGGCACGTTCGCAAAGGCGATCGAGCATTTCCGGCATGCCTTCGGCACCACGCTCGATGTCATAGGTAAAGTCGAGCGTCTTCGTGTCGAAGCGATCTTCCGTGTGGCCGATCGAGCGGATCTTTTCGAGATCGCCATTGGTCAGGATCGGCTGGCGCACTTCCAGACGCTTGGCATTCGCCATGCCTTCATGGTCGAGAATGTTCGGACGCGGACCGATGAAGGACACGAGACTCATGACCAGTTCTTCGCGGATCGGGTCGATCGGCGGGTTCGTCACCTGCGCGAAGTTCTGCTTGAAATAGGTATAGAGCAGCTTCGACTTTTCCGACATCGCCGAGATCGGCGTATCGGTGCCCATCGAGCCGACAGCTTCCTGGCCGGTCGTCGCCATCGGCGACATCAGGATCTTGGTGTCTTCCGACGTGTAACCGAAGGCCTGCTGGCGATCGAGCAGGGAGACGTCGCGGCGCAGCGCACGCGGCTCCACTGGCTTCAGATCTTCGAGGATGAGCTGGGTGCGGTCCAGCCACTTTTCGTAAGGGTGACGGGTGGCAAGCGTCGTCTTCAGCTCCTCGTCGGAGATGATCTGACCCTTTTCCATGTCGATCAGCAGCATCTTGCCCGGCTGCAGACGCCACTTCTTGATGATCTTCTCTTCCGGCACCGGCAGCGTGCCGGCTTCGGATGCGAGAATGACGCGATCGTCGTCGGTGACGAGATAACGGGCCGGACGCAGGCCGTTACGGTCGAGCGTAGCGCCGATTTGGCGGCCATCGGTAAAGCAGACGGCGGCCGGGCCGTCCCACGGCTCCATCAGGGCCGCGTGATATTCGTAGAATGCCTTGCGCTCCTTCGACATCGACTGGTTGCCAGCCCATGCTTCGGGGATCAGCATCATCATCGCGTGTGCCAGCGAATAACCACCGCGAAGCAGGAATTCGAGCGCGTTGTCGAAGCAGGCCGTATCCGACTGGCCTTCGTAGGAGATAGGCCAGAGCTTGGAGATGTGATCGCCGAAAAGCGGCGAAGAGACGGAAGCCTGACGCGCGGCCATCCAGTTGACATTGGAGCGCAGCGTGTTGATTTCGCCGTTATGGGCGACCATGCGATACGGATGCGCCAGCTTCCAGGACGGGAAGGTGTTGGTCGAGAAACGCTGGTGAACGAGTGCCACCGCCGTCTCAAAACGCGGGTCAGCAAGGTCCTTGTAATAGGCGCCGACCTGATAGGCCAGGAACATGCCCTTGTAGACGATCGTCGAGGAGGACAGCGACACCGGATAGAAGCCGGTTTCCTGACCGCCGAACTGGTCGTAGATACGGTTGGAAATCACCTTGCGGACGAGGAAGAGCTGGCGCTCGAATTCGGCATTGGTCGCGGCATCGCGCCCGGCACCAATGAAGACCTGAAGGTGATAAGGCTCGGTGGCGGCGATATCCGGCGCCTTGGAAAGCGACGAGTTGTCGACCGGCACATAGCGGAAGCCGAGGAACTGCTGTCCCTCTTCGGCGATCACATCGATGATGACCTTCTTGAAATGCTCGATCTGCTCGGCATCGCGCGGCAGGAAGAAATGACCGACAGCATATTCGCCAGCCTTCGGCAGGGTAACGCCTTGGCTTGCCATTTCCTCGCGGAAGAAACGATCCGGGATCTGCACCAGAATGCCCGCGCCATCACCCATAAGCGGATCGGCACCGACAGCACCGCGATGCGTCAGGTTTTCGAGAATGAACAGGCCGTCCTTGACGATCTGGTGCGACTTCTGCCCCTTCATATTGGCGATGAAGCCGACGCCGCAGGCATCATGCTCGTTGCGCGGATCATAAAGACCCTGGGCAGCCGGAATGCCGGACGCGACGAAAGGCACAGCCTGCTGCTCAGCTTTCGCCGCAGCAATGTCGGTGGGACAGTGCATATCGAGAACCTTCTTCGTCATCGTCGTTCCTCCTGTTGGCTCGCCATCTTCAGCGAGCAAGGTGGCAGCTTATCAAATCCCGAATATGACAATCGTCACCCCGGTCATGCGAGGCGCCGCTCCGGCATCGGCCTATCTCCACCATGGAGAAAACCCAGACCAGTTCGGCGTCAAAATCCGGCAACACGACCATTTCCAAAGTCGGCCACCGAAGAAATTAGGACAGAAAAGCTGACCTAATTTCCAATCTGATATCGCATGATTTTAACTTTCTCACAAGAGCGTGTCTGCAAGATTCTGCAGGCTCTACGACAGTCTGTTACGCATTCAGGTCACATTCGAGCAATTTAATTACGCGAAATAGAGCCGATCGCCCCGTTCATTGCCAAGCGCGAAGGTCCGCCTGCCGGAAGCTGGCTTTACCGTTGCACTGAAGCGAAAAAACCTTAATCTCCCGGCACCTCCGAACCAATCCCAAGGTGTCATCTCATGTTCTTCGCCTCCGACAACTGGGCAGGAGCCCATCCTGCCATCAACGAACGTTTGTCGAAGGAATCGACTCGTTTCGCCGCAGCCTACGGAACGAGTGATCTCGACCGCGCCATCGAGCAGCGCTTCAACGAGATCTTCGAGAAGGAAGTTGCCGTCTTCTTCGTCGCCACCGGCACGGCCGCCAACTCGCTCTCGCTTGCCAGCATCGCCCGGCCGGGCGGCCTGACATTCTGCCACACCGAAGCGCATGTGATCGAAGACGAATGCGGCGCGCCGGACTTCTTTTCCGGCATGCGCATGGTCGGCGTCGAAGGCCCAGCCGGCAAGATGCTTCCGGAAAACCTCGTCGAGCGCATTGCGCGCTATCCGCAGGACGCCATCCATCACGGCCGCGCCGCAGCCGTCACCATGACACAGGCAACCGAGGTCGGCACCATATATACGCTCGATGAGATCGACCTGATCTCGAAGATCGCCAAGGATAACGGTCTTCCCCTGCACATGGACGGCGCACGTTTCGCCAATGCCCTCGTTTCGCTCGGCTGCACTCCGGCGGAAATGACATGGAAACGCGGCGTCGACGTGCTTTCCTTCGGCGGCACGAAGAATGGCTGCTGGTGCGCAGAAGCGATCGTCTTCTTCGACCCGCAGCTTGCAAAAGACTTCGCCTTCCTGCGCAAGCGCACCGCCCAGCTCTTCTCCAAGTCCCGCTTCATTGCAGCACAGTTCGAAGCCTATCTCAAGGACGACCTCTGGATCGGCCTCGCCAGCCATGCCAATGCCATGGCCGATCGCCTGCGCGTCGGCTTCGGTTCACTCAACAGCGCCCGCCTCGCCTGGCAGACCGAATCCAACGAAGTCTTCGCCGTCCTGCCCAAAGCCTCCGCCAAGGCTGCTGCGGAACAGGGCGCAAGATTTTACGACTGGCTGGAACCGCGAGACATGCCGGAAAGGGTCGGCAAGGATGAAGCCCTCATCCGCATGGTGACGTCCTTTGCCACCACCCAGGAAGACGTGGATCAGTTCCTGTCGATCTGCGCCTCGGCATAAGACAAATTCGACATTCAAATTGATTGCGGCATGATCCGTGCCGCAATCAGGCTCGACAGCGCCTCGACCATGACCGCATCTGCGCCACGCCGTGGGATCAGCACGAACTCGACATCTTCGAGACGTGGCAGGCGGTCACCGGCGATTTCGCGCAAACCCTCCGGCACCATGCTGCGCGGCTGCACCATCACCCCCATGCCGGCACGCGCCGCAGCCGTCAGACCACTCAGGCTGCCGCAGGTACAAACCACACGCCAGGCAAGCTTTTCACGGTCCAGAGCCTCCTGAACCACCCGCCGGGTGATCGAAGGCGGCGGAAAGGCGATCAGCGGCAGAACCGCATCTTTTGCCGGCGCGAAATGAGGATCCCGCGCCAGCCAGACCAGCGGCTCACGATACAAAAGCTTGCCATGCGTTTCGCCGACATGGCGCTTGGCAAGCACGAGATCGAGATCGCCCGCATCCTGCATCTGGTTGAGCACGGCAGACAGCGCCACCGTCAATTCCAGATCGACTAGCGGATGGAGGCGAATGAAATCCTCCAATATCCCCGTCAGCCGGTTGGCCACGACATCTTCCGAAACCCCGAGCCTCAAACGCCCACGCAGCCGGCTTTCGCCGAAAAGCGACAGGACTTGACCATTGAGATCGAGCATGCCGCGTGCATAACCGACCAGCGCTTCACCATCGGCGGTCAGTCTCACCTGATGCGTGTCACGAAACACGAGCTGGCGCCCAAGCGACTTCTCCAGCCTTTGAATATGCTGCGTCACCGTCGATTGCCCCACCCCGAGCCTTGTCGCCGCCTCTGTGAAGCTGCCGGTCTGCTGCAGCATCAGAAAACTGTCGAGATGATGGAGGTTCAGCATCGCCATTTCATTTCGTGATAACTGTTAGTGGTTGAATTCTAATTCACGATAAGAGAGATCACAACCTTTCTACCTTGAAGGGCGAGAGCTTGAGGAGCATGCGATGAAGCGTTTCCTGCCGGACCAATATACGATGATGCTGTTGGGGACCGTGATCCTTGCGTCCATTCTCCCCATTCAGGGCATCTGGGCAGACTGGTTCGCCATTGCGACCGACATCGCCATCGGCCTGCTTTTCTTCCTGCATGGCGCGCGCCTGGCTCGCGACACGGTGATTGCCGGTGCCTTGCATTGGCGTCTGCATCTGACGATCGTGCTCACGACCTTCGCCATATTCCCGATTCTCGGCCTTGCCCTCGGCTTTATCCCCGAAAGCATCCTCCCGGCACCACTCTATCTCGGCCTGCTCTTCCTCTGCGTTCTACCCTCGACGGTGCAGTCATCGATCGCCTTCACCTCGATGGCCGGCGGCAATGTGCCCGCCGCAATCGTCGCCGCCTCCGGCTCCAACATTCTCGGCATGTTCCTGACCCCTGCCCTGATCGCGCTGCTGCTGTCGACGACAGGCGGCGGCGGCGTCTCGCTCGATGCATTGGAAAAGATTGCACTGCAACTGCTTGCCCCGTTCATTCTCGGGCAGCTGCTGCAGCCCTGGATCGGCAACTGGATCCGCTCGAAGAAGAAGCTGCTCACCCCATTCGACCGCGGCTCCATCCTGATGGTCGTCTATCTCGCCTTCTCGACAGCCGTGATGGAAGGCATCTGGAGGACCTTCTCCATTACCGATATCGTCGTCGTCATCGGCCTCGATATCGTCCTGCTCGCAGCGGTACTCTGCATCACCATGTTCGGCAGCAGACTGCTCGGCTTCAGCAAGGAAGACGAGATCACCATCACCTTCTGCGGTTCGAAAAAGTCGCTCGCATCAGGCGTGCCTATGGCAAACGCCATCTTCGCCGGAAACTCCGCATCCATCGGCGCGATCGTGCTGCCGATCATGCTCTTCCATCAGATCCAGCTGATGACCTGCGCTGTACTGGCACAGAAATATGCAGAGCGCCTGAAGGCCAAGGAAGTGAAGGCCGAGCCGGCTTCAGCGTAACGAGGACTGCCCGATCAAGGCCAATGCCTTTGCCCTGATGTCACCGAGTTCGCGAGTTGAAACTCCACCTTTGCGTTGAGCATTCCTGGCTTTCCAGTCGAGGCTCTTGATCTGGTCGGCCAATACCACGCCCTGATCTCCGGCAATGGTGACTTCGAAAGGATAACCTTTCACCTTGGTCGTCATGGAGCAGCAGAGCATCAGCCCGAAGCGATTATAAGCCGCAGGACTGAGCACGACGGCGGGTCGGCGGCCGGCCTGCTCATGTCCGGTCTGCGGCGAAAAATCCAGCCAGACGATATCGCCCGCCTGAGGAATATAGGAGGCCGCGCTCACAGCGCTTCCTTGCCGGTCGGACTGCCGAAATCGACTTCGTCATGGAGATTTTCCGGCGTTATTCCCGCAAGAAGACGCTCAAGCGTGACGTCACCTTCCCGCACCGGCTCAATGATCACGCGACCATTTTCCTCGGTAACCTCGACAACCGTATCGAGAGTCAAGTTGGCGGCCTCCATGATGGCGGCCGGGATACGGACGGAAGCACTGTTACCCCATTTTTTCACGGTCGCACGCATCTGCATCTCCAACGTAGCAACAATGTAGATACTTTACGTTTTGGCATGATCCCCCGTCAATTCACATACAAAAACGCCCCTTCCTCGCGAGAGGAAGGGGCGCCGGCCTGGGTCTTTGATGGGAGGATCAAAGGGGATGCCAAGCGTTAGTTGACCTGTTGCGGAGCGACCTGGGCCTCGATCGTCTTGGCAGTATCGCCGGCCTCGGCCGCAATCGAGATGCGGCGCGGCTTCATCGCTTCCGGGATATTCCGGATGAGATCGATGTGTAGCAATCCGTTCTTCAGCGAAGCGGCCTCGACTTCAACGTGATCGGCGAGCTGAAAACGGCGCTCGAAGGCACGCTTGGCGATGCCGCGATAAAGATATTCGTTCTGATCTGCACCATCTTCTTCGGCCTTCTCGCCCTTCACGGTGAGTGCATGGGCCTGGAATTCGATCGAAAGTTCCTTTTCATCGAAACCGGCGACAGCCATGGTGATGCGGTAGGTATTTTCGCCGGTCCGCTCGATATTATAGGGCGGATAGCTCTGACCCTGATCGCCAAAGTTGCGATTGTCGAGAAGATTGAAGAGCCGGTCGAAACCGACCGTGGAGCGATAGAGAGGGGAAAAATCGACGTGACGCATAATGTCCTCCATGGAAGCGACGTTGCGGTTTTCACTTGGGCATCCTCATCCCGTCTTGGCGATGAAGACCCCGTTCAGCAGACCCTTTCGGCGCCTGCAGGGTGAAGATGGGAATTGCTCCTTCGCCCTTCAAGACCCCGCCACTCACAGCCGCTTCGACAATGAACCACGCATGAACGGCCGGTTTTGCAAAGGTTCAGCCATGGCTTGCTAGAAAGCAGGTTCTGGAAGGCGTCACGCCTCCTTGGACCGAAGCACCATTCGTCCCTTCGCTTTGGTCAGCCTTGCCGGAACCGCGCTGTCATCCCCGTGTCACCGGTTCCGGCCTTCTTCCCTCCCGGCAAGGGTCGCGATAAGCGCCAGAAAATCCATGCATATGGAGACCCTATACTAAGCACCGCCTCCGCTTCTCCGGTCGTCGCCGCATTCGAACCCTTACCGCACACACCTCCTCCAGGTTGTCGCCATCGCCGCAGGAAGAGCAGCCGGCAATAAGCGATTTTGCTTGACCTCGCGCCACACTCGCCTAACGCTGAAATCATGAGCGAGCCCCAAATCAGCGACGATATCTTCCGCCTCACCTCGGCCAATCCCCCGCCGGATAATTATTCCGCGGGCTATTTCACCGGCCATCGCGGCGTAAAGATCCGCTACGGCCTGTTCCGGTCGGATATCGTGCCGGCACGCGGCACCATCGTGCTGCTGCAGGGGCGTAACGAATTCATCGAGAAATATTTCGAGACGATCCGCCAACTGAACGCGATGGGCCTCTGGGTGGCAACCTATGACCTGCGCGGCCAGGGTGGGTCGGACCGATTGAAGAAGGACGCCAGAAAAGGGCATGTCCGGCGCTTTTCCGATTACGAGAAGGATCTGGAGATCTTTCTGGAACAGGTCGTGCTGCCGGATGCCCGCCTGCCCTTCTTTCTCGTTGCCCATTCCACCGGAGCGCTGATAGCCCTTTCGGCCGCCCCGCGCCTGTCGAACCGCATCAGCCGGATGGCGCTGGCCTCTCCCTATGTCGGCTTCCACGGCCAGCCGGCATCGGAAAAATTCGCCCGCCCGCTAGCACGGCTGATGTCGTGGACCGGGTTCGGCGGCGTCCAGCTCGGTGGCGACCGCCGACTGATCCCGTTCGAAGGCAATGGCCTGACCGGGGACAGGAAGCGTTTTGAACGCAACCTCGAACTTTATCGAACCTTCGAGGATCTGACGGTCGGCGCCCCGACGGCACGCTGGGTCCATGAGACATTGACGGCCGCCTCACGCGTGTCGTTGCAGTCGCATCTCATGGAAATCACCATTCCGACATTGATCCTCGCCCCCGTGCTCGACGGCGTCGTGCCCTATCGCCTGCAGGAAAACCTGTCCCGGAATTTTCGCGCCGGGCAACTCATCCCCGTCACCGGCGGCCGGCACGAATTGTTTCAGGAAAAGGATATCTACCGCGCCCAGGCCATGGATGCGATCGGGACCTTCATGCCCGGCCTCGATGGCGGCCTGGACATGGCCGAAACCGCCGCCTGATTTTTCATCACCGCCCGGCAAGCAGCGCCATCGCCTGTTCGTAGACGGCCCTGGACCCGGCAGCGATGATATTGCCGCCATTTTCCGGCCGGCCACCGTCCCAGGTCGTGATGATGCCGCCAGCCTGTTCGATGATCGGGATCAGCGCACCGACATCATAGGGCTGCAGGCTGTTTTCGACGACAAGATCGATATGTCCCGCAGCAAGCAGCACATAGGCATAACAATCGCAGCCATAACGGAACAACCGCACCTTCTCCTCGACGGCGCGGTAGCGCTTCAGGTCATCGCCCTGGAAGATATGGGGCGAGGTCGTGAAGAGAATAGCGTCGGAAAGCGACCCGCAGTCACGCACCGAAATCTGCCGCTCGCCATCCGGACCGGAATACCAGGACCTGCTGCCGTCGGCAAAATAGCGCTCACCGATAAACGGCTGGTCCATCATGCCCATGGTCGCGCGGCCGTTGGAACGGAAGCCGATCAGGGTCCCCCAGACCGGCAGGCCGGAAATGAACGCCCGCGTCCCGTCGATCGGATCGATCACCCAGACATGCTCGCGATCGAGCCCGATGCTTTCATGCTCCTCACCAAGGATGCCGTGCTCGGGAAAACGCGCCTCGATCAGTGTCCGGATCGCGGTCTCCGCCGCCCGGTCGCCCTCGGTCACCGGATCGAACCCGCCAGCCGCCTTGTTGACGACAGATATTCCCGTGCGGAACCGCGACAGCGTCTCACCCTTTGCGGCATCGGCAAGCGCATTGAAGAAATCGCGGTCAGGCAACATCGGCGGATCCTTGAGAATATGAGGTGAAAACCATGACGAGGCAGAGTGCATCCTTCATAGGGCGACTTCCTGCCAAAGAAAACCGCTTTTGCTGCCATCCTCTTAATCAGGAAGCCCAAATATGATGCAAATTTAATCACGACAAAAATATGATTGACAATTGTGCATAACTCGCCGTATTTTCATAAGCACAGTCTTTGACTGTAAATACCCTCCTTGGGTGTTTCCTCCCTAGACTTAGCCGCGCGATGGGCGCGGTTTTTTTTGCCCGGATTACGGCCGCCAATGAAGTCGGTCCCAGCTTATGGACCGCCGATCTTCGGATTTGATGATATTTTGATTATTCGGCCGCGAGCGCACCGGCATCGTCGGAAAACTCTCCGACAAATTCGGCCATCTGGCGCATGAAGGTGGAAAGCGCCGCCGCCACCAGCGGGAATTCCGCCTTCTTCTCCAGCGTCACCTCATCGACATAGAGGCTTCGGTTGATCTCGATCTGCAGCGCATGCAGACCGCGAACCGGGCGACCATAGTGCTCGGTTATGAAGCCGCCGGCATAAGGCTTGTTGCGCACCGCCGAAAAACCCATGTCATCGAAGAAATGCAACGCCGCGCGCGAAAGCTCAGCCGAGGCACTGGTGCCGTATCGATCACCGATAATGAAGTCCGGTCGAACATCCGAACCGGAAAGACGGATATTGCCAGGCATCGAGTGGCAGTCGATCAATATGCCCATGCCGAAACGCGCATGGGTGCGGGCAATCAGTTTTCGCAGGCAGGCGTGATAAGGTTTATAGATCGTCTCGATACGGGACATCCCCTCATCGACCGAAAGCTTCTTTCGATAGATCTCCATGTTCTCCGCAACGATACGCGGGATGGTTCCGAGACCTCCCGCAACCCTCATCGAGCCGATATTAACGTAGGGCGGCAACGGCCCGTCGAACATGCGCGGGTCTAATTCGTAAGGTTCGCGGTTGACATCGAGATATGCACGCGGAAAGTGTGCGACGAGAAGCGGAGCTCCCAGTTCCGGGGCGTCGGCAAAAAGCTCGTCGACGTAATGATCGGCGGAGCGCCGGATCGAAAGCGTGTCCAGATGACTGCTCGCAAGGAAATCCACAGGAAAATGGTTGCCGCTATGCGGTGAATTGAAGACGAATGGGATCGTCTGCGTTGCGGGCTCCCTGACTTCGAACTCCTGAAAATCTCCCGCGGATTGATGCATCCTGCCTTTACCATGTCACGAACAAGTCTGATGTGGCATGTTGCCAGTTGCCCGACGCCAAGTCCATACTATGTATATCCCACCAAACGCCGTTCCGCGTCGGTTAAACGGAAATTTACCGTAAGCTGGCATTATGGAAGGCTCATACAACCTCAGGCATGCACGGATACGGTCCCGACGATGATACAGAAAATCCTTCTCGCCGAAGACGACAACGATATGCGCCGTTTTCTGGTGAAGGCACTGGAAAAGGCGGGATACAAGGTCGCCTCTTTCGATAACGGCGCAAGCGCCTATGACCGGCTCCGCGAAGAGCCCTTCTCGCTGCTGCTGACCGACATCGTCATGCCGGAAATGGACGGCATCGAGCTTGCCCGCCGCGCTACCGAACTCGATCCGGATCTCAAGGTGATGTTCATCACCGGCTTTGCCGCCGTTGCACTGAATTCCGATTCGAAGGCTCCAAAGGACGCCAAGGTTCTCTCCAAGCCCTTCCACCTTCGTGACCTCGTCGACGAAGTGAACAAGATGCTCGCAGCCGCCTGAGACATTTTTTTTCAGAATCAACCAGACGATCGAGGCGCCCGTTCGGGCGCCTTATCTGTTTCAGGGCCATCGCAGCAGCCGCTCGCGACACCGATTACAGTCATCCACAGACACAAAAATCCCGGAAATACGGGGCCGTCAAAAAAGCTTCGCATTTCTTCCAAAAAACCAGTTGACGGCCCGATCACACTATGGTCTATGCGCCGACATCGGATGGGCGTGTAGCTCAGCGGGAGAGCACTACGTTGACATCGTAGGGGTCACAGGTTCAATCCCTGTCACGCCCACCATCCGAAACCTTCGCAAGGCCTTGTTGTGACAAGGCCTTTTGCATTTACGGCAGGGCGTAAATCGCTCATCTGCAGCCCTGTAAATCCCATCGAAATTACCGGATAAGCTGCTGTCTTCCCTTCGTCCATTCGGGTGCTGTCGGGCTTAAATTCCGCAACGAATCACATGTGTACGGAGTGCCCCTTAGCTTCGCTGAACCCGAACAGCTCTAAGTGCACGCGGCCCGAAAATGCAGAAAGTCGTCATCGGGTTCGCGGAAGCTTCAGCGCTTCGTCAGGCGCGGATAAGCCCCCTCCCCGCAACGCAGCCCATTTCGGCCGACTTGCCATGCTCTCCCGCCTAGCCGTCCAGCTTTGTCAAAATCCATTTCATCAGCTGGACAAAATCTCTCGCCAGCTGGGCCAGGTCATCCATCATCAAGGATATCTGGTGATAGGCATAGATGGCCGCCAGCGTCAGGACCAGAGCAACCAGCCACGGCCATATCGGCTTGCGCTTTGGTGGCGGCTTGTCGCCTTCGACTGGATTACCGACACTCATGGCTCATCTCCCCCTGATGTCAGTACACGCTTTGCACCCGCCGACCAACTTCATATCCGGGCAGCCGTTCTTGACGGCAAGGTTTTCTCGCTCTGCGCTGAAACGGAAAAGCCCGACCTGCGATACAGGCCGGGCTTGATGAATGCAGGACTTCAGAGGTTATCGGGCGAGAATCAGAACTCTTCCCAATCGTCTGCCGCATTGGCAGCAGCAGGGCTCGCGGCTACCATTTTGCCCGCGAATGCATGCGAAAGCCTGTCCACCATGGTGCGCGCCGGCGATGCTTTCGGCCGTGAGCGCTCGTCTGCAGATCGGACGGACAACGACCGGCGCAGACTGGCGGCAACCGAGGCTCCGTGTGCAGAAATCTGCGATGCCTCGGTCATGGCGGGTCTTGCTGCCCCAGCCTGTGCGTTTCCCAGCTGGAACTGGGCAACGAGCTCTCGCAGGCGTCCGGCCTCGCTGGCAAGCGTGGCACCGGCGGCATTTGCCTCTTCCACCATCGCGGCATTCTGCTGCGTCACCTGATCCATCTGGTTGACCGCATTATTGACCTCGGCAAGCCCGCTCGACTGTTCACGCGCCGAGGTGGCGATCGCATCCATGTGCTGGTTGATCGTCGCGACATACCCCTCGATCGTCTTCAGGGCATCGCCTGTGGCGCTGACGAGCTTCACGCCGCTATCCACTTCCGATGAGGAGTTCCGGATCAGATCCTTGATCTCCTTGGCTGCGGTCGCGGATCGTTGAGCAAGCTCACGGACTTCCTGCGCGACGACGGCAAAACCCTTGCCAGCTTCGCCCGCACGCGCAGCCTCGACGCCGGCGTTGAGTGCCAGGAGGTTGGTCTGGAAGGCGATGTCGTCGATCACGCCGATAATGCTGGAGATCTGGCTGGACGATTGCTCGATACGGCTCATCGCCTGAACCGCATCGGTAACAACGACTTCGGATTGACGCGCGCTTTCATTGGCCTTGATGGCGACAACACGCGCCTCCTCGGCGCGCTTGGAGGAATTGGCGACATTCGCGGTGATTTCGTCCAGCGCCGCAGCAGTCTCCTCCAGAGAGGCTGCCTGTTGCTCGGTGCGTCTGGAAAGATCATCCGCACTGTGGCTGACTTCGCGAGCACCGCTGTCGATCGAGCCGGTCGCGGTCGCGACCGCCGCAAGCGTATCGCAGAGCTGCTCCACGGTGCGGTTGAAATCGGCACGCAGGCCTTCGAAATCATGGGCGAAGGCGCTATCGAGACGGAAGCCGAGATCGCCGGAGGACAGATGCTTCAGACCGTCAGCCAGCCCTTTCGTCGCCTCGGCCATCGCGGCCGCTCTCTGGCGGTCCTGCGCGGCAATCCGATGCTGCTGCTGTTCGTTCTGATCTCGCTCACTGGCAGCCTCGGCCTCCAATGTCCGGGCACGCAGGCCGTTTTCCTTGAACACCAGCACGGCGCGGGCCATACCGCCGATCTCGTCCTTGCGCTCGCCGCCTGCGATATCGACAGACAGATCGCCGCCTGAAAGACGACCCATCGTCTGGCCCAGCGCCTGGATGGGACGCACCAGCCATGCCCGGATCGCGACGAAGCTGACTGCGGAAATAACCAGAAGTGCTGCGAGCATACCGCCGATCGTCATCCAGTAGGTGACGCGGGCATCTGCCGAGAGCTTAGCTGTGCTGCTCGCGGTCGCGCTGGCCAGCTCGTCGACCTTGCCGTTCAGCGCCTTCGACATCACCTGGAACTGCGGCTGGCATTCGCGGAAGAACACATCCATCGCATTCTTGATGTCCAGATAGGTAAGGGCCTTGGCACCCAGCACGATCGTGTTGGCGCAGGCCTGATCGAGCACGCTCATCGCCTGTGCCTTCAATTCGGCGATCGAGCCATCCTGAGGCAGCGCCGCCGCCGCATGGTCAATCTGCTCGATGAAGAGAGTACGAGATGCAGCAAGCTCTTCCTGCGCCTTTTTCTCCTGCTCCTTGGCGGTGGTCAGAAGACTGTCGCCGATCGCACCGCGGATCGTCTGAAACGTCTGGCTTGCGCGCGACAGCGAGGTGGAGGCGTCACCCTCGGTATTCACCAGACGGGAATAGTCCGCATCGACCCTGAGTATCTGGCTGCCGGCATAATAAGCGAGCGCCAGCGTGAACAGGCCGAACGATGCGAGAAGGACGAAGAACTTGCCGGTAATCGATATGTTTTTCATCGCGGACCTGACCAAAAGCGTGAAGGCGAAGTGGTTCGGACGCGTTGACGCCCGTAGATCGCTCATGCTGCGATGATGTTCCCACTCCCCCGGAACGACGGCCAATCTAACTGCACATCTTTTACCATGGGTTAAAGCGCAGACCACTTATGCAACCCTGTCGCGACAAAACCCGCCTCAGCCATGCCGAAAAGCAAAACCCGCGCAAATTCCGGTACTCAAATTACTGTTTGGTCACTTGTTTTGGGCAGTCTTTCGCAAACCAGGCATCGATACGAAAGAAGCAGAATGGCACAGTTCAAATATTCTGACCGCCTCGTTCAGGCCAATTCATGGGCCTTCGACCAGGACTACAAGCCTGGGCAACCCGTCACCAATGCCGGCATATATCGCTGTCGAGCCTGCGGTGACGAGATCGTCGCCGACAAGGGTACGGCGATCCCGAAAAGCCATCACGAACATTCTCTTCTGGGACCGGTCGTCTGGCAGCTTCTAGTCTTCGCCCAGAAACATCCGGGAAGATGACATTCCGCCATCATCGCATCGACATATGAAAAAGCCGCCCGTAAAGGCGGCTTTGTCGTTTCGGAAATCCTCGACGATCACATGATCGCGCTGCCGGCCATCAGCGCCAGCACCAGGAATATCAGGAAGATGACCAGGAACAGGAAGAACAGGATCTTGGCGATGCCTGCCGTCGCAGCGGAAACTCCCGAGAAACCGAGAAAGCCGGAAATCAGGGAAATGACGAGGAAAATGAGAGCCCATTTCAGCATGGATTTGCGTCCTTGATTGTGATGGCCGGATAACGTTTTTGAATGTTCCCGGTTCCAATCACTGGAACAAAATCAGCCGAATATGTGCGCAACGCCCGAGACGTGCAAAGCGACCTCCTGGCCGACGACCAGGTCGATCGAGCTGGGGATCTCGATATTGAGGACCACGCTCTCATCGCCGCACAAAATGATGCGCACATCGCAGGTCGAGCCGCAGAAACTGGTCTCGATCACGCGCCCGCAAATCCCCCCTGCACCGGCCCCGCCATCCGCACCGGCGACGCCGATCTGCTCCGGTCGCAACAGGATTGTCCCGTGCCGCGCAGGAGCCCCTGAAGCAGAGACCGGCAGCCTGCCGAGCACGCAATGGGCATGCCCGTCCTTCAGTTCCGCCGGCAGGATGATCGCCTCGCCGAGAAACGCCGCCGTGGCNNGGATCTGCAGGGCGCGAATAGACGTCACGTGGCCGGCCGGATTGCACGAGACGCCCTCCCCGCATCACCGCCAACTGATCCGCGAAGGTCAGCGCCTCCGCCTGATCATGGGTCACCAGCAGTGTCGCAATACCCTCTGCCTTCAGCACATCGCCGACTGTCTTGCGCGTCGCGGCCCTCAGACCCGTATCGAGCGCCGAAAACGGTTCGTCGAGCAGCATAAGCCGCGGCTTGCGGGCAAGTGCTCGCGCAAGCGCCACACGCTGCTGCTGTCCGCCGGACAGTTCGTCCGGGCGACGCGACAGCATCGACTGTTCAAGTCCCACCATTTCCATCAGTTCGGCCGCTCTTAGCCGCTTGACCGGTTGTTCCTCGGTCATGCCGAAGACGATATTGCCGGCAACGGTCAGATGCGGAAACAGGCAGCCGTCCTGCGCAACGATGCCGATATTGCGCTTGTGGGCCGGCATCGCCGTCATGCCTTCGGCCATCACGTCACCGCCGATGACGATACGGCCCGCATCGGGCATCTCGAAACCGGCGATCAGGCGCAACAGCGTGGTCTTGCC
>DLSX01000084.1 GCA_002500765.1 Neorhizobium sp. UBA7851 | reverse complement strand
GACGAGGTGACGACGGCTTCCTGGACGCCGGAGCGCAGCGCCTGGGTTGCCTGAAGGTCGCCGCCGAGCGCGCCGCCCCAGAAGGCGGTCAGCTTCAGCTTGCCGCCGGATTTCTCATCGAGGCATTCCTGCATGGCCTTGATGCCGTTACCGACCGGATGATCGGCATTGATGCCGTTCGACACGCGGATGTTGCGGCTGCTGAATTCGGCAAAGGCCGGGGCCGAGCCGGAGATGGCAATCGCCAATGCGGTGGTTGCGAAAAGAAGTTTCTTCATGATGGTCCTCCCAGTTGGACGTTAAATTGAAAGAGCTTATGGTCGCCCGGTCAACGCAACCATTGCGCCGGAACGGTCACGATTTCGGGAAACGCGACGAGCAGGAGCAGTAGTATTGTTTGAGCCAGCAGGAACGGCATGACGCCACCTGTGACCTTGCCCAGCGGGATCCTCCCGACCCCGCTGACAACGTTGAGCACGACGCCGACCGGCGGCGTGATGAGGCCGATGCAGTTGTTCATGATGAACATTACACCGAAATAGACCGGATCGATGCCCGCCTGCTTGATGATCGGCATCAGAACCGGCGTCAGGATCAGGATCGTCGGCGTCAGATCGAGCGCCGTGCCGACGATCAGGACGAGGATCATGATGGCGAGCATCAGGAGCTTCGGACGATCGATCAGCGGCTCGATATAGCCGGTGATTTCCGCCGGAATGTTGGCCGCCGTGATCAACCAGGCCGAAACGAGCGCCGCGCAGACGAGGAACATGATGACGGCGGTGGTCTTGGCTGCCCGCAGGAAGACATGGGCCAGATCGGCCGGTTTCAGCTCACGATAGATGAACATGCCGACGAAGAGCGCGTAGACGGCTGCCACGACCGCGGCTTCCGTCGGTGTCACCACGCCGGCCTTGATGCCGCCAAGGATGATGACCGGCATGCCGAGTGCCCAAAGTGCACGGCCGGTGGCATTGAGACGTTCCTTGCCGGACGCCTTCGGCAGGGGCTGGATATTGTCCTTGCGGACGACGAAGAGCCATGTGCCGACCAGCGAGACGCCCATCAGCAGGCCCGGAACGATGCCGGCCATGAAGAGCTGGGTGATCGAGACGTTGGCCGCCACACCGAAGACGATGAAGGCCATCGAGGGCGGGATGACCGGAGCGATGATGCCGCCGGCGGCAATCAGGCCGCCCGAACGCGGGATGTTGTAACCGGCCTTGGCCATCATCGGGATCAGGATCGCGGCCAGCGCTGCGGTATCTGCGGCCGCTGAGCCGGAGATCGATGCCATGATGACGGCGGCGACGATCGCCACGATGCCGAGGCCGCCACGAATATGGCCGACCAATGCAATGGCGAAGTCGATGATGCGCTTCGACAGGCCGCCGGAATTCATCAATTCGCCGGCAAGGATGAAGAAGGGGATGGCGAGCAGGGTGAAAGTATCGGCACCTGCGATCATGTTCTGGGCGATGATCTGACTGTTGAACATACCCATGTACCACATGAGAATGACGCCGCAGAACATCAGCGAGAAGGCGACGGGTACGCCGATGGCCATGGCGCCCAGCAGGGAGCCGACAAAGACGAGAAGGGTCATGTCAGGTGCGCTCCGCCATCTGCTCGATCGTCATGTTTTCACCGGCAAAAGCCGAAATCTCGTCTTCGGTGACGCGGCCGGTGACGAGACGGATGATCCGCTCAAGCGCGATCAGCACACAACCGGCACCGGTGAAGAAGCCGACGCCATAGACCCAGGCCATGGAGAGGCCGGTGACCGGCGCGACCATGCTGGAGTTGATCGGTAGCTGGACCCATGTGCCCCAGAAGAAAATGGCGGAACACAGGATGATCGTCAGATTGGAGAGGATCATACAGATGATACGGCCCTTGCGGCCGAAGAGCGCCACCAGCGTCTCGACGCCGAGATGGCCGTGTTCGCGAAAGGCGACGACGGCGCCGATGAAGGTCAGCCAGACGAAGAAGTAACGCGACATCTCGTCAGAGACCGTCAGGCCGGAATTGAAGCCGTAACGCAGCACGACATTGCCGAACACCATCAGGGCCATGCCCGCGAGAAGCAGGATGAGCAGGATCTCAAGGAACTTGTAGAATAGGTCGATAATCTTTTGCATTTGCTCCTCCCTGATGCTCCTACAAAAGACCGCGCGTGGCCAGGTTCTTCATCAGCGCGGTGATCCCGAATGTCCATTCGGGGCAGGTATCGCTATGGTCCACCCGATTGATCAGCTTGCCGAGCTTCGGGCTCGAGATCTCGACGATGTCACCGATCTCGTGGGTGAAACCCATTCCCTTGCCGCGCCGATCCTTGACCGGAGCGAACATGGTGCCGAGGAAAAACAGCGCGCCATCGGGATATTGATGGTTGCGGTTCAGAAGCTGTGACGTCAGATTTTCCGGCGAACGGCTTATCGCCTTCAGCGGGCTGACGCCGGTCATCTCGAAGCCGTCCTCGCCCTTCACGGATAGGCTGATTTCGGCGGACTTGACATCATCGATGGTGAATTTGCCGTCGAACAGGCGGATGAAAGGGCCGATCGAGCAGGAGGCGTTGTTGTCCTTCGCCTTGCTTAAGAGCAGCGCCGAGCGACCTTCGAAATCGCGCAGGTTGACGTCGTTGCCGAGGGTTGCGCCGATGATCTCCCCCTTGGAGGTGATGGCGAGCACCACTTCCGGCTCCGGGTTGTTCCAATCGGATTTCGGGTGGATGCCGACGTCCGAGCCACAGCCGACAGACGACATGGGCTGGGCCTTGGTGAAGATTTCCGCATCCGGGCCGATGCCGACTTCCAGATATTGCGACCAGAGGCCCATATCCTGCAGCAGTTTTTTGACTTCGGCTGCCTTTTCCGAGCCAGCAACGAGACCCTTGAGGTTATCGCCGAGAACCGGGGCGAGCCGCCCGCGGATTTCCTGGGCGCGCAACGGATCGCCCTTGGCCTGTTCCTCGATCACCCGCTCCAGCATGCTGTCGGCGAAGGTGACGCCGGCTGCCTTGATCGCCTGAAGATCGGCGGGCGCCAGAAGCGTTCCCGTCTTGCCACTTAGAAAATCATCAAGACTTCCCAGATCGGTGAAGGATGAAGGGTCGGACAATTTTCCGACGAGACCGTCGATCTCCAGCAGCGCAGACAGGGTCGGCGCCAGAGACGACAGGTCCAGAAGATGTCCGTTCGAGAACAGCACCGGGCTTGGGCCGGCAGCGGCGTTAGACCATACACGTCCGACCAGAAGCGCGTGTCGCGCATCCGTCGGCAGGACAATATCCGACGACAGGGCATGCTGATATGCCAAAAAATCCTCCCATGTTCAGACGAGGGCCTCCACCCTCTCTGGTATTGTCAGATGTCTGACAACGTTAGAGCCGTTTTAATATGACTTTTGCGTTTTGTCTATAACTGCGCGATGCCGTGCGGGTGGAAAACCACCCGCAGTTTGTCAGCTCATTTCCAGTTCAAGGCTCAAGCGCCGGGCAGCGCCGTTCAGGTGACGCTTCATCGCGGTCTTGGCCGCAGCCGGTTCGCCGGTTGCTATGGCATCCCGGATGGCGACATGTTCGGCGATCGTCACTTCTACGATCTCCTCCAGGATGGCCGCGGCGCGAGCGGCGTTGATCGCGACATGCGTCCGTTCGGTGATGAAGCCGACGAATTGCTGGAAATATTCGTTATGGGTGGCGGCGGCCACTGCGCGGTGGAAGGCAAGGTCCGCGACGACGCCCTGTTCGCCCCATTTCTCAGCGCCGGTCATCTGTGCCAGGATTTCGTCGAGCCTGGCCAGATCTTCGCGAGAATGGTGGAGAGCCGCCAGTCCGGCGGCTTCGGTTTCCAGCGCAAAACGTACCTGGAACAGGTCGCGAAATGCTTCCTTGTCTTCCGGCGGTCCCGTCTCGATGCGGAGCGACTGGCGCTGCGCCAGTTCGGTGGCGAATGCGCCAACGCCCTGGCGGGTTTCCACTAGCCCTTCATTGCGAAGATGAGCGATCGCCTCGCGCACGACCGAACGGCTTACGCCGAAAGTCTGGGACAGCAAATGTTCGGTCGGCAGTTTCTGCCCTGGAGCGATCCGGCCATCGGCAATCTCCCGGCCGATCTCTGCGGCAATGCGCGTGGGCAGATGCTCGCTTCGTTTGATCTGGGTGAAATCGGCCATGGCGGGTATTGCTCCTTGTGATGGCTAGCGAATATCCGCGCCGAGATCGATTTGGCAATGGGGGTTCAGGAGCAGGTCCGGATCGATGGCTTTCTTGATGGCGACGAGAAGGCTGCGTTTTGTGTCCGACAGCCGTTCCTCGAAGTCTTCACGCTTGAGGCGGCCGATGCCGTGTTCGGCGCTGATGCTGCCATTGTATTGGTCGACCACGACGTTGACGACCTTCTTCGCCTTGTAGATCAGCTCGTGGCGTTCCTCGGTGGTCGAGCCGTTCGGCGGCAGAACATTGAGATGCACGTTGCCGTCGCCGACATGGCCGTAGGAGACGCTGATGCAATCGGGCAATGCTTCGCTGACCGCGGCTTCGGCATCGATCACGAAGGCAGCGAGCTGAGACAGCGAGACCGAAATATCGGTGCGCATATGGGCGCCACGCCGCGCCTGTCCCTCGTTCATGCCCTCGCGGATCAGCCAGAGATTGCGTGCCTGCGTCTGTGATGTCGCGATCGTGCCGTCGACCACCAGTTCATCCGCCATAACGCCTTCGAGGAAACGGTGCATCAGATCGTCGATATCGACAAGGCCGGAGCCGGAAATCTCCATCAGCACATAGGCGGGATAGTCGCCCGATAGCGGGATCGGCAGGTCCGGCATGGCTTCGCGCGCCAGCGTGAAGGCGAGCGGCGGCATGAATTCGAAGGCCGACATCAGGTCGCAGCAATCGCGCCTTGCACGACGGTAAAGCGTGATCGCATCGTCGAGAGAGTTCAGTGCCAGAAGGGCGGTTGCGACATTGTCGGGATAGGGCGTCAGCTTCACCGATACGGCGGTGATGATGCCGAGCGTGCCTTCGGCGCCGATGAAAAGCTGCTTAAGGTCCAGTCCGCGATTGTCCTTGCGCAGGGTCGACAGGCCGTCGAAGACGCTGCCATCGGGTAGGACGACTTCAAGGCCGAGAACCAGTTCGCGGGTCATGCCGTAGCGCAGCACGTTGATGCCGCCGGCATTGGTGGAGACATTGCCGCCGATGCGGCAGCTGCCCTGCGCACCAAGGGCGAGCGGGAAGAACATGCCCTTTTCGGCAATCGCATCCTTGAGTTCGGCCAGCACGCATCCGGCATCGACCACGGCGGAAAAATCGTCGCTGTCGATATTGCGGATCCTGTTCATCCGTTCCAGCGTCAGCACGACCTGACGTTCCGGCTCATCCGGTATGCCGCCGAGCACGAGGCCGGTATTGCCGCCCTGCGGAACGATCTTCAGGCCGAGATCGCGGCAGGTCTTTACGGCGGCCTGCACGTCCTTAGTCGAGCGCGGTCGGATGACGGCAATTGCGCCACTCTCCACGTCGCCGTGCCAGTCGCGGCAATATTGCAGCATGTCTTGCGAATTGGTGAGGACAAGGTCTTCGCCCAGAACCGCGCACAAAGAGAGGCGCTGCTCGGCGATCGAGCCTGTACGATCCGTCATGTAGTCTCTCCTCCCCAGGAGTGCCCGGAATTTCTCCGGCAGTCCAAAGCCTCACGTCAGTTTTCGCCGGCAGTTTTTTGCCTGATGGCGAACTCTTCTATTTCCAAACAGAGCATACAGGGTTATCAGACAACCTTACAAGAGGAATTCGTGGAGCATCCACGGGTGTATGGGAGGAATCATGCATATTCTTGTTATCGGTGCTGCCGGCATGGTCGGTCGCAAGCTCACCCAGCGTCTCGTTTCCGAAGGGGCGCTGCATGGCAAGCCCGTCGATGCGTTGACGTTGGTCGATGTGATCGAGCCGGAGGCGCCTGCCGGTTTCGCCGGCAAGGTGGTGACGCTGGCATCGGATTTCAGCCTGCCGGGCGAGGCAGAAAAGCTCATCGCCACGCGGCCTGACGTGATCTTTCACCTGGCGGCGATCGTTTCGGGTGAAGCGGAACTCGATTTCGACAAGGGTTATCGCATCAATCTCGATGGCACGCGCTATCTCTTCGACGCGATCCGGCTGGCGAATCAGGCCGACGGCTATTTTCCCCGCGTCGTGTTCACCTCGTCGATCGCGGTTGTCGGTGCGCCGCTGCCCTATCCGATCCCGGACGAGTTCCATCTGACGCCGCTCACCAGCTATGGCACGCAGAAGGCGATGAGCGAGCTGCTGCTGGCCGATTACAGCCGGCGTGGCTTCTTCGACGGTATCGGCATCCGCCTGCCGACCGTCTGCATCCGCCCCGGCAAGCCGAACAAGGCAGCCTCCGGCTTCTTTTCCGGCATTTTGCGCGAGCCGCTTGTCGGACAGGAAGCGGTCCTGCCTGTCTCCGACGACGTGCGCCACTGGCATACGTCGCCCCGTTCCGCTGTCGGCTTCCTCATTCACGGGGCAGGGCTGGATCTGTCCAAACTCGGCTGGCGCCGCAGCCTGTCCATGCCGGGTGTCAGCGCCACGGTGGGCGAACAGATCGAGGCGTTGCGCCGGGTCGCTGGTGAAAAGGCCGTCAGCCTCATTCGCCGCCAGCCGGACGAGATGATCATGAAAATGGTCGCCGGATGGGCGCCGGGCTTCGAGGCCAAGCGCGCCAGCGAACTTGGCTTTACCTCGGAAAATAACTTTGATGAGATCATCCAGGTCCATATCGAGGATGAGCTGGGAGGCAAGCTGTGACCGGCGAAACCAAAGAGAAGAAAGTCGCCTTTCTCGGGCTTGGCCTGATGGGCTTTCCTATGGCGCGGCGGCTTGCCCGCGCCGGATATCCGCTGACGGTATGGAATCGCGACGCAGCGAAGGCCAAGCCGCTTGAGGCCGAGGGCGCAGTCGTTGCGGCTTCGGCTACCGATGCAGTGCGCGATGCCGATATCGTCTTCACGATGATGACCAATGGCGATGTCGTCGGCACGGTGCTGTTCGATGGCGGGGTTGCTGCCGCGATGAAGAAAGGCGCCGTCGTTATCGACACCAGTTCGATCGCACCGTCGATTGCCCGCGAGCATTCGGTCAAGCTCGCCGATATGGGTATCAGGCATCTCGATGCTCCGGTTTCCGGCGGTGTTGTCGGTGCCGATGCCGGGACGTTGGCGATCATGGCCGGCGGTGATGCCGATGTGTTTGAAGGTCTTG
This sequence comes from Neorhizobium sp. UBA7851, assembly GCA_002500765.1. Taxonomy (GTDB): domain Bacteria; phylum Pseudomonadota; class Alphaproteobacteria; order Rhizobiales; family Rhizobiaceae; genus Neorhizobium. The sequence goes on along the minus strand of DLSX01000084.1, from coordinate 26,153 downwards.
CCGATGTGTTTGCCGTTCTCGGTCGTGTCACCCATGTGGGGCCGAGCGGGGCAGGGCAGGTGTGCAAGCTCGCCAACCAGCAGATCGTGGCCGTGACGATCGGGGCGGTCGCCGAGGCGATGATCCTCGTTCAGGCCGGTGGCGCGTCGCGCGAGGCGTTCCGCAACGCGATCCGCGGCGGTTTCGCCGAGAGCCGCATTCTGGAGCTTCACGGCGCACGCATGGTGGAGCGGAATTTCGAACCTGGGGGATCGTCGAACAACCAGCTCAAAGACCTGAAGACGGTCATGGCTCTCGCCAAGGAGCTTTCCCTACAGTTGCCGTTGACGCAGACGGTGACCGGCGAATTCTCCGATTTCGTTTTCGAAGGTGGCGGAGAAAAGGATCATAGCGGCCTTCTTCTCCACTTCGAGAATATCAACCCCAAGTCCTGACGAGGGGCGAGAAGGTTCCAATGCGACAAGGATGGCGGCCTGGCTGCCGTCCTTAGAGACGTAAAATGCTGCAGTGCGATAATATGCCGTATTGACGAGTGATTTTGGGCTGGCATTGGCGGGTTTTCGGGCGTAACACAGTCGAACACCCCAAGTCCTTTCAGGACACCCCAACCCGGCGCGGCCCGCAATTGTGATGCGTGGCATCCCCTGGCACCCTCAAGCCGCCGCGCTTTTCAGAAATGGATCTGCGCTCTTGGATAACACCTTGGCAAAAGACATGGCCTCGTCGCCCATCGACGAAAAGGTCAGGCTGAAATCTATCATTGGCGGTTCCGCCGGCAATCTGGTCGAATGGTACGACTGGTATGTCTATTCCGCCTTCACCCTCTATTTCGCTCCCATCTTCTTTCCCTCGGGTGACCAGACGGCCGAGCTGCTGAGTGCGGCTGCTGTCTTTGCCGTCGGCTTCCTGATGCGGCCGATCGGCGCCTGGTTCATGGGCATCTATGCCGACCGCAAGGGCCGCAAGGCCGGCCTGACGCTCTCCGTCACGCTGATGTGCCTCGGTTCGTTCCTGATCGCGATTGCGCCGGGATACGAGTCGATCGGCATCGCCGCCCCGGCTTTGCTGGTCTTTGCACGCCTGCTGCAGGGTATCAGCGTCGGCGGCGAATACGGCGCCAGCGCCACCTATCTCAGCGAAATGGCCGGTCGTAACCGTCGCGGTTTCTTCTCCAGCTTCCAGTATGTGACGCTGATTTCCGGCCAGCTCGTCGCTCTTGCAGTGCTGCTGGTACTGCAGGCGATCCTCACCGCAGAACAGCTGCAGTCCTGGGGCTGGCGCATCCCGTTCTTCATCGGCGGCTTGCTGGCAATCGTCGTGTTCTACATTCGCCGCGGTCTCGTCGAGACGCAGTCGTTCAAGAATGCGGACAAGGACGCGAAGAAGTCCTCCGGTGGCTGGGCGCTGTTCAGGCATTACCCGAAAGAGGCCTTCCTCGTCATCGCCTTGACCTCCGGCGGTACGCTCGCCTTCTACGCCTACACGACCTACCTGCAGAAATTCCTGGTCAACACGTCGGGCTTCAGCAAGGAGACGGCGACGGAGATCACCACGGCGGCTCTGTTCGTCTTCATGCTCTGCCAGCCGATTGCAGGCGCCCTGTCGGATCGCATCGGACGAAAGCCGCTGATGGTCGGTTTCGGCATTCTCGGCACGCTGTTCACCTATCTGATCTTCACGTCGCTCGCCTCGACCACGAATGCGTTCACCGCGTTCCTGTTGTCGCTTGTCGGCCTTTTGATCGTCACCGGTTACACGTCGATAAACGCGGTGGTGAAGGCCGAGCTTTTCCCGGCGCATATAAGGGCGCTCGGCGTGGCGCTGCCTTATGCGCTCGCCAACACGATCTTCGGCGGCACGGCCGAATTCGTGGCGCTCAAGTTCAAGCAGATGGGGCATGAGAGCTGGTTCTTCTGGTATGTGACGATCATGATCGCCCTCTCGCTGGTGGTCTATGTGAAGATGCGTGACACCAAGCATCAGAGCCATATCAAGGAAGACTGATTCTCGCCGGCATGGCTGCCGGTGCCTCAGAATGATCGCCAAGCCGAGGCGGGTCATGGCCCGCCTCTTTTCCGTTGCCTGCCATGAAACTTTTTTCGATGCAGGAACAATGCCCGCTCCGTTACAGGCGTTTAAAAGAAAACCTGCATAAGCCTCGATCAAGGCTGCGGGTTCAGGGTGCGCCACATCACTTTCGCGACCCTCTTTCACCCGAGTTCGTTACCGCTTCTTAAGATTTGGGCGCGTCGCGTTAACCATTTGTTAACCACGTCAGCGGTAGACATCGGGCAACGATTTATTAACGTAGATGACCAAAGTGCTAACAGACGCTCGCTCAATTCGCATCAAGGGCCGTTCGTTCCTGGCGGTCGTTCTTTCACCGGATCTTCCGCTGGATCAATGGCTTGTCCGTCTGGACGACCTCGCATCCCGCTCGGCCGGCTTCTTTCTCGACCGTCCCGTCGTGCTCGACGTGTCGGAACTTGCGATCAAGAAGGCCGAACTGAAGCAGTTGATCGACGATCTCGCGGAACGCAATGTCCGGGTCATGGGCATCGAAGGCGCACGCCCGTCGCAGCTCGGACCCGGCATGCCACCGGCGATGAAGGGCGGCAAGCCCGCCTCGGACGTCGAGGTAACGGCGCGCGAACCGGATGCCGGGGCTGAGACCGAAGGCGAAGCCGTTGCGGAGACGCCGGCCAAGCAGCCGGAAGCGCCGCAGATCCGCGCGATCACGCAGTCGCTGGTCATCGACGAGCCGGTCCGTTCGGGCCAGTCGATCATCTTTCCGGAAGGCGACATCACCATCGTGGGCTCGGTTGCCTCGGGTGCGGAAGTCATCGCCGGCGGTTCGATCCACATTTACGGAACGCTGCGCGGCCGGGCGATGGCAGGATCGATCGGCAATACCAATGCGCGCATCTTCTGCCGCCGTCTCGAGGCCGAGCTGATCGCCATCGACGGCATCTACAAGATGGCGGAAGACATGGATTCGAGCCTTCGCGGGCACGCCGTGCAACTGTCGCTCGAGGGCGACACGATCATGGCAGACATACTTTTCTGAACCGGGACAAGGTTCGACACAGGAGATCAGGATGGGGAAAGTCATCGTAGTGACGTCCGGCAAGGGCGGGGTCGGCAAGACGACATCAAGTGCCGCACTGGGTGCAGCGCTGGCACAGCGCAATGAAAAGGTCGCTGTCGTCGATTTCGATGTCGGGCTGCGCAACCTCGACCTCGTCATGGGTGCAGAGCGCCGCGTGGTCTATGACATCGTCAACGTCATCAATGGCGACGCAAAGCTGCCGCAGGCGCTGATCCGCGACAAGCGGCTCGACACGCTGTTCCTGCTGCCGGCCTCCCAGACGCGCGACAAGGACGCGCTGACGGAAGAAGGCGTCGAGCGCGTCATCAGCGAATTGCGGAAATATTTCGACTGGGTCATCTGCGACAGCCCGGCCGGCATCGAAAAGGGCGCAACGCTTGCTATGCGCCATGCCGACGTCGCCGTCGTCGTCACCAATCCGGAAGTCTCGTCGGTACGCGATTCGGACCGCATCATCGGCATGCTCGATTCCAAGACGCTGAAGGCCGAAAACGGCGAGCGGATGGAAAAGCACCTGCTGCTCACCCGCTACGATTCCAACCGTGCGGAACGCGGCGACATGCTGAAGGTCGATGACGTTCTGGAAATCCTCTCCATCCCGCTTCTCGGCATCATTCCGGAAAGCATGGATGTGCTGAAGGCCTCCAATGTAGGCGCTCCGGTTACGCTTGCCGATACGCGCAGCGCGCCGAGCCAGGCCTATTTCGAAGCCGCCCGCCGTCTGGCCGGCGAAGTCGTACCTGTCACGGTGCCGGGCGAAAAGCGCGGCATCTTCGGAAAACTGTTCGGAAGGAAGGCCGCATGAGCATACTGCGTCTTTTCACGCGTTCGGCACGGCGCTCGGCGCCGGCTGCACGGGAACGCCTGCAGGTTCTGCTGGCTCATGAGCGGGCATCGACCGGTTCGGATCTCACCGCCATCCTGCGTGAGGAAATTCTCGCCGTCATCGCCAGGCATGTCGAACTCGACGGCGACCGGGTCACGGTGAAGGTCGATCGCAACGAAAACGTCTCGATCCTTGAGATCGATGTCGAGATCCCGCTGGATGCTGCAAGGGCAGCCTGAAGCATAAGAGAGGGGGCGCCGGCTCTCTCCTGGATATAAAGGCGGCTCGCAGCTTCGGCTCCGGGCCGTCTTGCGTTTCGGGGGCTCTTGCAGCACAGCGCAGGACGGCGCGGAAATCTGCACTATTCTGCTCATCAATTGGGGCCTGGCGGTTTTCGTCGCGGCCTGGCGCCCTATCATCCTTGAGGAGATAACCGCCAAAGCGTTGCTTGATGATATCATCCCATGGTGCACAGGATCCTCCGACCAGCGATGTCTGCATCGTCGGCGCCGGGCCTGTCGGGCTGGCGATGGCACTGAGGCTGGAAGCACAGGGCCTTTCCGTCACCCTGCTGGAGATGGGACAGGGCGGCGATATGCCGCCACGGCAGGGCCGTATCGAAATCAGCAATCGGCATCATGCGAATGTCGAGGCTGCGTCGCGGGCGGGAATAGGCGGAACTTCCGCTCTCTGGGGTGGTCGCTGTGTTGCCTTCGACGATATCGATTTCGAGGAAAGGCCGCATGTGCCATTCTCGGGCTGGCCGATCCCGCATGACGAACTCCGCCGCTATTATCGTCCAGCGCTTGAATTTCTGAGATGCAGTACGGCCGATCTGCCGGCTGTGGAACTTGCCCCGGAAGACCATCGTGTCACGACATCGGCTTTCGAGCGCTGGAGCGAGCGGCCTGATCTCGGCCCCGTCTATCTGGAAAGGGTTCGCTCATCCGAACGGATATCGCTTTTCACCGGTGCTGTGGTCACTGCAATCGAGCCTGATGTTTCGGGGCGGAAAGTCGAGGCGCTACGGGCCACGATCACGGGACGAGATGTCCGCATCCGGGCGGGAGCCTTCATCCTTGCCGGAGGAGGGCTGGAGAATACGCGCCTGCTTCTCGGTCTGCGGAAGTCCGGCGCTGAAGGCGGCGAGGTTCCGTCTCCGGTGACGGGGCAATTCTACCAGGGACACCTGACCGGTTATATCGCCGTCATCCAGTTCGATGCGGCCCGATCGGCGATGCCGCTTTTCTTCCAGCGCGACCGTGATGGCGGTGTGTTCCGCCGCCGCCTGCAGATCGCACCCGGTGTGCAGCGGCAAGAGAAGCTGCTCAACAGTGTCTTCTGGATCGATGCAATTTCGATAGCGGATCCCGTTCACGGGTCGGGTGCGCTGTCGGCCTGTTATCTGTTTCTCAGGCTGACGGGGCTTTATCGACGTCTGTCCAAGGGGCTGGCGCCGGCCTCGCGTGGGGCCGCATCCGGCTGGCGGGCGCATTTGCGCAACCTCGGCGCCGATTGGACCTGGCCACGGGACCTGCCTGCGGTGCTGAAGACGCTTGTCTGCCGGCGCGACGGCCGCGGCACGCTCACCAATCCCAAGGGGCGTTACCTGCTTCGCTATCACGCCGAGCAGGTGCCCGATCCGCAGAGCAGTGCTGCGCTTAGCCCTTCCGAGAACGGAACCGATCCGGCACTTGTGGTCGACTACAGGGTCGTGGAGCAGGATATCGATTCGGTACTTCGATCCCACGCGGTGCTGGATGACTGGCTGCGTCGAAACAACCTCGGGCGACTTGACTATTCCGCGGATGGAAGCGTTCGCCGGAAATCCGTCGCAGATCAGGCTTTCGATGGTTTTCACCAGATAGGGCTGGCGCGGATGGCGGCGGATCCCGCCGAAGGGACGGCGGATGTGAACTGCCGTGTTCACGGTCTCGCCAATCTCTATGTCTCAGGCAGCTGCCTGTTTCCCACCGGCGGCCACGCAAACCCGACCCTGCCGGCGGTCGCGCTTGCCCTGAGGCTTGCCGATCATCTCGTTCAAAACCTCAGGCAGGAACGGACTGGGGCCTGAAGCGTGGCCGGCTGATGCCGGGATTGCGCTGCCTCAGGGTCAGCTTTCCGGCGGCATAAAACATCAGGAACGAGCCGATCTGATAGGGGAAGATCACGTCGATCTCAACGAAGGATCGCATCAGAAGCAGCAGGCTGACGGCAAAAAGCACGATCGCGTCCGGATCGTTGCGCCGGTTCAGCATGGTTCCGAGATGACCGAAGACGTTTCTGAGCAGAACGAAAACGAGCAGCGCCAGGCCGACCAGACCGTTTTCCACCGCCACCTCGATATAGGTGTTGTGGAAGTGGAAGCCCGAACGCGTGGCGATGAAGAACTCGTCCCAGAGCTGTTCCGGCTTGGCGAAGCCCTGGACCCAGAAGCCCTGGTAACCCATTCCGAGGACGGGATTGAGATGGGCCGCCTCGATACCCTGCTGCCAGAGATAGGTTCGCCCGGTCAGCGTCGAGTCCTTGCCGAAGAGGCCGAGGATCGCGTCGACCGCGCCCAATTGCAGACCCGCGACGACGACCGCCAGTCCGATGACGAGGATGCCGACAAACAGAAGTTTGCGGCTGCCGGGTGCCAGAAGCCCGAAGGGCAGATAGGCGATGCAGGCCGCGATCAGCCCAGCCGTGGTGATGACGGATGTGGCGGATTGCGAGGCCATCAGGCAGTAGGCACAGAGAAGCGCTGCCGCCGCCGCCGCCAGCAGCCATATATCCCGGCGACGGTAGACAATGGCGTAAAGCACCGAAAAGACCAGGCCGAGCGAGGCATAGAGCCCGAGCTGGTTCTTCGACGAAAACGAGCCGACGAAACTGTAGCTGCCATCCATCGCGTCATAGCTGTAGGAGCCGAAGACGATCGAATAGAGCATGACCACGACCGTGCCGACGATCGAACCGCGCGTCAGCGTGATGACGCTGATCGTGCGCATGGCGATCAGCGCGCAGATCAGATGGGTCATAAACTGGATTGCCGTGCGCAAGGAAACGCCCGGCGCCGGCGACCAGAAGGCCGACAGGAAACAGAGAAGAGGAAAGGCGAGGATCCACAGATAGCGGAAATAATTGCCCAGCACCCGCTTGTAATCGACCAGTATCAGCGGGAACCAGAGCGCGTAATAGGCAAGGATCGACACCTGGCCGAAACGGCTGGAATAGGCGAAGACGAAGAAGGATAGCGACACTGCCGCTATCCCGTAAAGCTGGTTTCTGTCAGGGTCGACCAACATCGACCGAGCGATCTTCATCCGTCACCTATCACTGCATCAGAAGTTCTGATGAGACCTTGATCACATCGCCGGGACGCAGCATGGCGTTTTCGTCGACGGTAATCTGCTTCGGGCCGTCACCCGTATCCCGGACGACGACGTATTTGATCGTCGCGTCCTTGTTGGACGGATCGAATTTCAGGGCTTCCGCCGACTGCGCCAATGCTTCCTGCATCAGTTCGCGGCTGGTCGAGAGTTCGTAGCCGAGCTTTTCGAGCTGGGCTTCGGTATCCTGCAGCTCCTGCGCACGCTGGGCATCCCAGTCGTTGCGCAGGTTGATCTCGTCCTGGTTCGCCTTGTTGATGTCCTGCTTGGCGCGCAGCGCCGCGGTATCGGTATCCAGCATGTTGGATTCCAGATCGGCGGAGCGCTCTTCCGCCGACAGGCGGCGGCTGGATGTTGCGAGGCCCTGCTCCGTCAGTTTTGTCATCCGGTCACGGTCGTCGTTGACGAGCTGAAGCTGGCGCTTCTGCGTCACTGATTTCTGGGCAAGCGACTGGACTTCGGTATCGAGCAGCGTCTTCAGATCGGCAAGTGCCTTCAGCTGGAGCTCGTAGCGATCACGCCGGGATTTCATCAGCGAGGCTTCGCTTGCCATCAGCTCCCTGGCGTTTTCAACGTCCTTCAGCTCCGGCGGCATGGCCAGTTCCTTGGCATCGGCGATTTCCGCCATGAGCCTTGCCCGGCGGGCGATCAGCCGGCCACGTTCGGAATCACTGACCTGCGCGTCACCGCGTGCCCGGATGAAGTCGCGGGCAAAACGCTGCCCCGCATCGGAGCGCTTGAGGCCACCTGCGAGGCTGACGGCTTTCAATACGGTGAGGTTGGGCGAGTATGGGTATTCACCCGGCTTGTCGACATCACCGGCAAGGAAGAGCGGCCAGAATTCGGCAATTTCCACCGAAGCCGAGGGAAGGTTGCGCAGGGCGAATTCGCTCTGCAGCTTCTCACCGATCGCCTTGCCCACTTCCGCCGTGGTTTTTCCGGCGGCATCGAGATCGCCGATGAAAGGCAGGGACAACGCGCCGGACGGGCCGACCGCGTAATCACCGCTGACGGCATCCCAGGTGCGGACGCTGCCATCGGCTGGCTGCCATTCCGCCACGCGGATGCGCAGCTTGTCCATCACGCCGTGGCGATAGGCGCCTTCGGGGCTCTTTGCCGCGACCGCTGCCGCCGCTTGGGTCGGCTTGCCGGTTTTTGCCTGGGATTGGGCCTGCGGCTGTGCCTGAGACTGAGAGGCTTGCGGCTGAGCGGGGCTCTGCGCGCCTGCGGATGTGGTCAGCGACAAAACAACTGTTCCCGCCGCCATTACAAGCGTCGGGAAGCGTCGCGGAAAGACCGTTTGGATACCCATCAGATCTCCTTGGTGTTCATGTATTTCGTATTCATCATGGTGTCCGCACCGGCGGATGATGGCGGTGCGGCTGATCGGCTGTCAGTAGCTGCCGCGAGCCATGCAGACGGCAGGGATCGTCTTCAGGATGATCGAGACATCCTTGAACAGCGACCAGTTCTGCACGTAATGCGTATCGAATGCGATGCGGGTCTCGTAGGACACGTCATTGCGTCCGCTGATCTGCCACAGGCCGGTGAGGCCAGGGCGGGTCTGCAGGTAGTAGACGGCAGAGCTGTCGTAGACCTTCAGCTCGTCATCAACGACCGGACGCGGGCCGACAACGCTCATTTCACCCCGAAGGATGTTGAGGAGCTGCGGCAGTTCATCGAGGCTGAGCTTGCGCAGAACCCGGCCGACCGCCGTGACGCGCGGGTCGTCCTTCAGCTTGCGGGTCTTGCGCCATTCTTCAGCCGCCTCCGGGTTTTCCCGTAGGTGCTTGCGCAGCAGTTCATCGCCGTTGACCGCCATGGTGCGGAACTTCAGGCATTTGAACACGCGGCCTCTGTGGCCGATGCGGCCATGACCATAAAAGGCCGGGCCTTTGTCCGTCAGCTTCACCAAAGCCATGATCATCAAAAACAGCGGGCTGAAAACGATCAGGGCGAGGCCTGCGGCGGTAATGTCAAACGTTCTTTTGACCAGGCCGCCGATCGGAAGGGTCATGGCGGCATAGTCCAGGTCTGATAGCGGCGTATCTGCCGAACGTGTCGCTGACTTCATAGAGGGGGCTCCATTTAGGTTTTGCGATAGTCGGTGCCTTAAGGCGCTTCATTGAGCTGGTATGTGATAATAAGTCTGTGTTCGTAATTTGATGCCAGACAAAAATTTCTGCCATGTGACGGGAATGGCCGAATGAGGGTCCAAAGTTGGGGAATGGTCACAGCCGGAGGTAGTGAAGGTAAATATAAAGGCTTACACAAATACTACCCGGTGTCTGTAAAATTGAATCGATGTCGACTATTAATCGTAATTGAAACTTGAGCTGAATGTATTACGCATGTTTTTCAGTGGCCTGATCAATCGCCGCTTCTTGAGGTTCAAGCCCAAAGTAGCTTGCCCTTAGGACCAAAGGCCTAGGCCTGCTGCACTGCAATACAATGGTGCGGCGCAATAGGGTGCATGATCGCACCCGGTGACCTTTGTAACAATATGTGAACGGATAAAGGTGCCTTGCGGCAGCCGACAGCAGTCCTTTGTTCCAAAGGGTGGCAAATCTGGCTTAAATGTGGCAAAAATGCGGTGTTGATATGTGGTAACGGGGTGTTGAACCGTTTGAAAGGCGCTTCTCCGGTCTCTTGTGGAATCTTACGAAAGATTCACTGGCCAGGATCCGGCGCCCTGTGAAAATCTTGAAAATTCTCTCGCTGCACCGTAATGTAAAAGGCATGTGAGAGGACCGATGAGTTTTTGAAATTCATAAGAAAAGTCCCTCGGGAGGAATGATGATGTATGCACCGCGTGTCCTGGTGAGCATGTTGGCAACGCTCGCGGTGTTTGCCGTTGCCGCTTATGTCATGTCCGGTTCCTTCTGGACTGCGCTCGGCGCGACTGTTCTGTGTGCGGTTATACTTCAGGTCGGCTATTTCATCGGGATCATTTACCTGGTGCGTCGCGAGAAGGCCCAGATGGACAGGAAACGCTCCAAGGATGGCGGTTCCGCAAAATCGAGAACGGATGCGACGGGCCGCGACAGCCTGACCACAGAGGCGCCGGCCAGGGTGCATATCCAGGACCATTGAGTTTCCGTCGCGCGTTTTCAGCCCCTAAAATTAGCTCTTTCACATCGCTGCCATTTTCCTAAGTTCATAAGTCTTCCACCTTCAAGCGGTGGGGCGGATGATGGAGAAGCTTATGGCGGAAGCCCTTGATGAAACGATCTGTGTAATCATCGCAGCCAAGAACGCCGCCGATACGATAGGTCTGGCGGTGGCTTCGGCGCTTCGCGAGACCGTTGTCTCGGAAGTCGTCGTCGTGGATGACGGCTCGAGCGACGGGACGGATCAGGCGGCTCTCGCCGCAGATGACGGCAGCGGCCGGCTGAAGATCATTACCTTCGAACAGAACCAGGGGCCGTCCGCTGCCCGCAATGCCGCGATTGCACAGTCGAATGCGCCGCTGATCGCAATCCTCGACGCCGACGACTTTTTCTTTCCGGGCCGATTTTCGCCGATGCTTCTGGAAAGCGGCTGGGATTTCATCGCCGACAATATCGCCTTCGTCGCCGACCCGGCGGCTCTTTCCGCGCCGGCACGGTTCCAGTCGCGGGCGCGGGCGCTGTCGCTCGTCCAGTTCGTCGAGGGCAATATTTCGAAGCGCGGCAAGCCGAGAGGCGAGACGGGGTTCCTGAAGCCTGTCATGCGCCGCTCGTTTATCGAGGCGCACAAGCTCCGTTATGACGAGCAGTTGCGGCTTGGCGAGGACTACGACTTCTATGTCCGCGCGCTTGCGCTGGGCGCGCGTTACAAGGTGATCGAACATTGCGGTTATGGCGCCGTGGTGCGTGGCGATTCGCTCAGCAGCCGCCATCGCACGGAGGATCTGAGGCGGCTTTACGAGGCCGACAACGCCGTCCTTGCCGCCATGTCCCTGCCTTCGGATGCGCGCTCGGTCATCACGCATCACCGTGATCACATCAAGGCGCGCTATGAACTGCGCGAGTTCCTCGATGTGAAACGGCAATCGGGCAAGGGTGGTGCGATCAGGCATATCCTGTCGCGTCCGGATGCGCTTGTTCCCGTGGTCACCGGCATCTTCCTCGACAAATACGATGCGCTCCGGCGCAACGACAATACGTCGGCCGCCTCGTTGCCGACAACGCCGCGTTATCTGTTGGCCGGAGTACCGGCGGCAGGGCAGGGGTAATCGGCGGCGGGTGTCGCCACCCGCCTATCCTTGTTGCTTTTTACCCTGAAAGCGCGTTCTGCCGTCGGCCTTGTTATCCGCGCCGGCGATCGAGCTTGCCCGCGCCGATCTTGACGGCTGCGCCAAGGATTGCCGGATCGCGCATGACCCAGCGGGCCAGCAGGCCGAAATCCGGCGACTGGCGGCGCTTCAGCCGTCCCGCCTGGCTCCACAGAGCCTGGCGTCTTGCCATGTTCTTGTAGGACGTGATCGAGGCGACATCCTCCGGCCTGTCCTCGAAGCGCGTTTCAAGCGTATCGAGCGCCACCAGTGTGTTGAACTGCTGCTGCAGGAATTCCGGCGACTGGTTGTCGATGCCGTGGAAAATGTTGACGCCCATGCCACGGGCCGCACCCGGCGTGTCGCACAATATCGTTCGCTCGGCATTCAGGATGCAGTCGGCGAAGAACAGCACATCCTCGGCGGCGAGCCGGAGCGCCGGATCGAACCTTATCGTCTCGAACAGCGGCCGCGCGATCACCATGCAGCTCAGGTGCAGGAAGGCCCAATCCTTCAGCATGACGCTGGCAAGGTCGGGGATTTCCAGCACGAGCGGGTCTTGCACAAGCATTTTGCTGTCTTCCGTCTCGGCAAGCTTGGCCATGCCGAAATGGTAATAGAACTCCTCGCTTTCCTGCATCGAGGCGAAATAGCATTCGGCCTCGAAACGGGTCATGAAGTCATGGGCGTTCTTCAGGTGGTCGGTGCGCCATATGTCATCGGAATCGAGCAGCGCAACGAAGCGCGTTTCTGCCGGAACGGCGTCGAGCCCGGTATTGCGGGCTGCACCCGGCCCGCCGTTTTCCTGCCGGATGACGCGGATTTTCGCTTTCCATTCAGCGGGAATGTCGCGCAATTCGGTCTCTGCGGGGAGGGGAGACTGGTCATCGACGATGACGATGTCGAAATCCTGAAAGCTTTGCGCGAATATCGATTTCAACGCGCGGGACAAAATTCCTTTTTTCCGTTGGAAGAACGGAATGACAACAGTGAAACTAGCCATGATTTTAATTCCTTAGCAGTTCTGGAACGTGAGCTGGGTGGCTGTCCATCTTTCTTGGCGAGAGGGCGGGTACATGTCGCAAGGCCGGGCCAGACTGATGCCCGTTACGGAAAACGAGTGATGGCGGCGAAAACGACTGCGCCCTTGAGGACGCAGCTTTATCTGTCGAAGCTTGCAGTTCCGGCTGCTGCAGCGGGCGGCTCCCGAAACCGGTACGGGAGCTCGAACAGACATATTTTTACAATCGGCGGACCTTTCCAAATCATGAGGACGCGGACCCAATTCTTGCAGTCCGGGAAAGTTTGCGGTCCGGCGATTCGTGCTGGAGCCACTGAGACGGATGTCGCAAACACCATATTCATGTCGCGGTTGCGCAAGCGCAGAGCCGCGCACCTAATCTTGGGCACTGCACCAATTTTAGAAGGGTGAATACGGCAAAAGGGTGGGTTTCATGCTGTTTTTCCGTAAGGGCGGAGCTGGTCCATCTGTGCGAAAACGGAGGTTTTTGCCTCAAAACAGCGGATTAAGGTGAGCGCACATCATTTTTCCGACACGAAACGCAGTTATGCGAAATATTTGACGCTGGCGATGTTTCAGCACGAAAGCTGCCCTATCTGTGAGCAGCAATCATGAAAATACCCCAATTGCGCTCCTGATTGCTTTCGTGATTTGTTGCAGTGCAAAATGTTTCTTGGTCACGAAGTGGCGGCAAGCCGCTTGTTTCGCTTAACGGTTGAAGGGAACAGGATGACGTTCGAGGTTGTCGACATTAGCCTCATCATTTCTTCGCGTAATCGCGCCTTCGGGCTCGATAGCTGCCTGCAGGCCATCGCCAATGCCGCGCTGCAAGCCAGGGACCTCAAGCTGGAGTTCATCTTCGTCGACAATGGTTCGACCGATGCAACCTCCGAGGTCGTCGCCAAGTGGAGCGAGACGGCTCCGATCCCGACGAGGCTAATCTTCGAGAGCCGGCCGGGCCTGTCGCACGCGCGCAATACCGGCATCGAGAATGCCTGCGGCCGCATCCTTGCCTTTACCGACGACGACTGCGAAGTTTCGCCGGATTATTTCACAACCATCGCCCGTCTGTTCGCCGATGATACCGTTCCCGTCATGCGCGGCGGTCGTATCGATCTGGGTGACGAGCGCGATCTGCCGATCACGATCAAGACGGATACGCAACACGCGGTCCTCAACAATTTCAACCATCCGGGCGGTTTCATCCACGGATGCAACATGGCCTTCCCGAAGGTGCTGGCAGACAAGGTCGGACTTTTCGATATCCGCTTCGGCGCGGGCGCCACGTTCCGTTCAGGCGAGGATACCGACTATATCCACCGGGCGTTCCGGGCAGGGTTCAGCGTCGAATATGTCCCGAGCCTGGTGGTCAAGCATTTCCACGGAAGGCGCAGCATGGACGACGTGCAGCGGCTGTTCGACGGATATTCCTATGGCAACGGCGCGCTTTACGCCAAATACATGTTCGTGCGGGATTCCAACATGCGCGGCATGTTCCGCTGGGATGTGCGCCAGGCGCTGAAGGAATTTTTCGGCGGAAAGAATCTCGATGCGGCGCTCGGGCTGACCTATCGAAACACGGTGAAGCAGAACCTTGCCGGGCTCTGGGCCTATTGGCGCAGCGGACGCGTCGGCCAGGCCTCCTAAACGATCCGGACATCTTTCCGAAACGGTCCACGCCATGCGGGCCAAGACGCATATGGGGCGGTGCTTGCCGCCTTCTAATCGATTGGAATGTTCATGGATGCTCAAGCCGTCGACAGTGGCGACCTGAAAAAGAAAACCGCGACGTCGATCCTTTGGTCGATCGTTCGCGTCGGGTGGAGCACGGTCGCGACCTTCGTCATCTTCGTCATCCTGGCGCGTATCCTGGGACCTGCGGATTTCGGCACGTTTGCGCTGGCAAGCCTGTTCGTCGAAATCGGCCGGGTTCTCGCCTATGCAGGCCTTGGCGATGCCGTGACCCGGCAGTTGGAACTGGACGAGGAACTGGCGGATACGGCATTCTGGGCTTCGGTCGCCTTCAGCGTCTCGGTCGGCCTGATCATCTTTTTCGCAGCCCCCGCCTATGGCGAATTCGTTCGCGATCCGAACGTGGCGGAAATCCTCAAATGGCTCGCGCTGTTTCTTCCGCTGTCATCGCTTGCGGTCATCCACAATGCCCGGCTGGCGCGTGATTTCGGCCACAAGAGCCTTGCGGCCCAGAGCATCGCCGCAAGCCTTCTCTCCGGTGTGACGGCGGTTGCCGCGGCATTTCTCGGCTGGGGCGTCTGGTCGCTGGTGGCGCAGACGGCGGTCAACGGCATCGTGCTCGTCGTTCTCGGCTGGTTGTCCTATCGCTGGATCCCGAAGCTGCGTTTCAACTTCGCCATTTTCCGCTCGATCTTTCTGTTCAGCGTCAGCCTCGTGGTCAGCCAGATTCTCTGGATGATGCTTGCCCGCGTGCAGGACATTTTCATCTCTCGCTGGTTCGGACCGACAGAAGTCGGGCGTTACCGTATCGCCTGGCGGCTGATCGAGCTGATTTCCCAGGCTGTTCTTTCGCCGATCGGAAGTGTTGCACTGGTGACGCTGTCGAAGCTGCAGAACGATCCGGTCTCTTTCCGCAATGCCTATAACCGTATCGTCGGGCTGGCGGCGCTCGGCACATTCCCGCTGTTGCTCGGCTTCGGCGCGCTTTCGGACCAGCTGATCCTCTTCCTGTTCGGCGACAAGTGGGGCAATGCCGGCGATGTCGCCACCGTGCTCGTGATGATGGCCGTGCCCTTCGTGATGAACGTCTTTGCCTCCTCGGCGCTTGCCGCGGTCAACAAGGCGCAGAGCATTCTCTCCGTGGCCGCGCTGCAGCTTGCCATGACGGTCGTGCTGACATGGCTGCTGGTGCCTTACGGCATCATCGCGGTTGCCGCCGGTTACGCGCTGCGGGCGTGGCTCACCATGCCCTACCAGCAATATGTGCTGAAGCGTTTTGCCCATATCGATTCACTCGGAACGCTGAAGGCGATCGCCATGCCGTTCATCGGCTCGCTGATCATGGCCGTCTGCGTCTGGTTCGCCAAGCCGGTGATCCTTGCGGCGGTAACGCCGGCATGGCTCGGCACCGGGCTTTGCATCGCGCTGGGCGGCGCCATCTATGCCGCATTCATGCTGATTTTCGCCTTTAAAATGATCCGGCCCTATCTCGCCATGATCATGTCTATGCTGCCCGCACGCTTCCGCCTGCTGGCGCAAAAGTAGAGCTAGTTTGGAAACACGACCGTACCGTCAAGGAGATCCCATGCAGGAAACGAGTGCTGCCACCATCAAGAGGCTTCAGGGCGTCATCCACGAGAACCTCGCAGATCTCGTCGATCTGTCCGGGCGTTACGCGCTTCTGGACTTCCCCAACCACTACAATATCGGCGACAGCGCCATCTGGCTCGGGGAACTTGCCTATTTCGACCGGGTGAAATCGAAGCCCAGCTTCGTCAGCGAAATCCCGACCCATAACGACGAGCGGATGCTGGCCGCCATCGGCGATGGCCAGATCCTACTGCATGGCGGCGGCAATTTCGGTGATATCTGGCCGGGTTTCCGTGAGTTCCGCGAGCATATTCTGGGAAAATACCAGGGCCGCCCGGTCATCCAGATGCCGCAGACGATCCATTTCAAGAGCCAGGAAAATATCGACAGCACGGCGCGTGCGATCGAAAAGCACGGTAATTACAAGCTCTTGGTGCGCGACAAGAAGAGCTTCGAATTCGCCAAGAAGTGGTTCCAGTGCGAAGTCCGGCTTTGCCCGGACATGGCTTTCTGGATCGGTCCGGTAAAGCGCCTTGCCCCGAGCCATGACCTGCTCCTCAATTTGCGTGCGGACCAGGAAGTCGGCGCCCCGCACGATACCGCCCGCGCCACGGCCCGTGCGAACGTGATCGTGGCCGACTGGCCGGAACACGAGGAAGCCGATTTCCAGAAGCGCACCAAGCGGGCTGCGATCATCAAGGGTCTGCTGCGCGGCGATGTCGGCGGGCGGGCGAAGATGACGGAACTGGCCTATCGCGAGCGCGCGCAGCAGCGCTTCGATCGCGGTGTGCGGCTTCTAAGTTCTGCGCGGCAGGTCATCACCGACCGCATGCACGGGCATATCATGAGCCTGCTTCTCGATGCCGATCATTGCGTGCTCGACAACAGCTACGGCAAGACCAGCACCTTCATCGATGCCTGGCAGACCTGCAACGGTGACCGTGCGGCGCTTGTGGCCAATATCGACGAGGCGCTGGACATTCTGGACAAGCGGACGGCTCTCAGCCGCGCAACGGCAGTGTGATGTCGAGGCTTCATCCGCAAGGGTAAATGAAGCGATAAATTTTCTGATCGGAGCGGCCGGACGACAGATACGTCCGGCCTTTTTTTGTATCTGATCGTCCTCGCCGGTGGCGCTTCGAGTGCCCGAAATGTCGCGGGGAAAGGAGATCCAGCCGAATCGGGCCTATCGGTGGTCACGCCTCATCTGCGCCACATTCTCGCCTCAATTCGCCATGGTTTGCATCGAGCCTTCACGCTCGTCGCACGATCCCGCGAGAAAATGTGATTGTTTTTTTCGTTTTGAATCATGTTGCAGCGCAGCATTTTTATGCTGGTCGTGGCTGCAGATCCCATGTCTGCCAGTGCTTTCGGCCTGACAAAAGGCATGCCGCGCCTGCCGAATGCACCCCCACTGCTAGATTTCGCACCTGCCAAATTTGCTGCGCTGCCACATTTTGCTCCAAACTTACCGTGATGCTTCTCACTCACGCGGGCTGAAGTCTGCTCTGATTGAAATGGCGGTGACGGGAGGCGCTGCCCAAAAGGGGTGACTGGTTTGACTGTTGATCAGAACATATCCTCGCGTATCAATTTGATGCGTATCCTGCTGATATGCGGCATTGTCTTCGTGCATGTGCCGCATGATCCGGCATCCGATGTGGTGATTGCCGCGACCGCCTGGTTCAACTGGCTGAGCGTCTTTCTCGGCGACAGCCTGTTCCGTATCGGTGTGCCGTGCCTCAGCATGATCTCGGGCTATCTGCTGCTGCGCAAGGGCGTGGCATCTTTCGACTATGGCAAGGTGGTCCGCTCCAAGGCGATGACGGTGCTTCTGCCGTTCCTGATCTGGAACCTCGGCCTGTTCGTCGCGATCCTCGGTCTGCAGCATGTCGGTATCGGTGCAGGCTATTTTCCCGACATCACCGCGTCCTTTCGCGAGATGCTGACCTATGCCTTCGCGCTGGAAGACATGCCGGCCAATGTGCCGCTCTATTTCCTGCGCGACCTGTTCGTCTGTATCCTGTTGTCGCCGGTGCTGCTGTTCCTGCTGCGCCGTGCCGCCATCCCGACGCTCGCCGTTCTTTTTGTTCTGGCCGTTATTCCGGACCTGAGCTTCGGTATCGTCGTCAAGCGTTCGATCCTGTTCAGCTTTGCGCTCGGCATGTTCCTCGGCCTTCGTGGGGCGGATCTGAAGGCGCTGGACCGCTTTGCCTGGCCGGGTTCGATCGCCACGCTTCTGGCGGCGTTCGTGCTTTCTCTTGCGATCTATCTGAGCCAGCCGGCTTACCCCTGGGGCGTCGATCTCGCCCGTAACATCCTGTCGATCGTCGGTGCCTTCGGTGTCTGGATGATTTCGGCGATTGCGATCGAGACCCGTCTCGGCAAGCGTCTGGCTTCAACCGGCAGTCTGAGCTTCTGGGTTTTCTGCTCCCACTATCCGGTGCTGGTGCTGCTGTGGATGGTCTGGAACCGTATCGCGACGCCGGAAGCCTATCCGATCTTCTATTTCGGCTCGGTTGTTGTCTCGCTTGTCATCTTGGTGATCAGCAACGCCGTCATCATGCGCATCGCGCCGCCCGTCTATCAGATTCTGACCGGCAGCCGCGGGCGCAAGGAAAAACTCGCGAAAGCGACATCGAATCGTTCTGTCGGGTCCTCCCACCCGATCGAGCCGAAACTGTCACAGCAGCGCAGGTGAAACCATGACGACCATCGCACACAAGATCGCGGCCGCCATCTCCACTCTGGGCCTTTTCTTTCTCTCTGCCGTTGCCCCGGCTGCGGCGCAGGGTACGTTGAACAACAAGTCCTTCGTCGAGAACTTCGACAGTTTCGACCGGTCCTTCTGGTATGTCGCTGATGGCTGGGCCAACGGTTCCCACCAGAACTGCACCTGGTCGAGGAAGCAGATCGATACGGCGGGCGGCACGCTGACGCTGAATTTTTCCGAGGGCCAGTCGAAGGACCGGAAATTTCTCTGCGGCGAAGTGCAGACCAAGTCGCGTTACCTTTACGGCACCTATGAAGTGCGGATGAAGGCGGCGACGGGCTCCGGCCTCAACTCGGCCTTCTTCACCTATATCGGCCCGACCGACAAAAAGCCCTGGGACGAGATCGACTTCGAGGTGCTCGGCAAGAACACCAATCAGGTGCAGGTCAACCAGTATATCAACGGCAAGGGCGGCAACGAGAAGCTCATTCCCGTCGAAGGCGGCGCGGATCAGGGTTTCAACGACTATGCCTTCGTCTGGGAAAAGGACCGTCTGCGCTACTTCGTCAACGGCAAGCTCGTTCACGAGGTGACTGATCCTGCCAAGATACCGACCAATGACCAGAAGATCATGCTCAGCCTGTGGGGCACCGATACCCTGAAGGACTGGATGGGGCGCTTCTCCTATCAGGGGCAGTCTTCCATGGTGATCGACCGGGTTTCCTTCACTGCGCCGGGGGATGCGTGCCTGTTCCCCGAATCCGTCGCCTGCAATCTCGATTGAACTGTAACCGCCGCCATTTCGTCGCTTGTCATATTGCGTTGATTTTTCAGCACAGGAGCATGCCCGTTTGAGCAGAAACGTTCTCTATCTCGCCCATGATCTGGCCGACGCGGCCATCAGGCGACGCGTGCTGACCCTGAAGGCTGGGGGCGCGGACGTGACGGTTGCGGGCTTCACCAGAGGGCGCAACCTGCTCGAAGGCGAGCCGAATGTCCGCACCATCGTGCTGGGTGAGACCTCGGACGGCAAGTTCGCGCAACGGATCGGCGCAATCATCAAGGCGAGCGCCGGGCTTAAGGGCAGGTTTGCCGGTATCGACCGGCCGGATGTCATCATTGCCCGCAATCTCGAAACGCTGGCGCTTGCAGGCCAGGCGTCGCGTCAGTTCGATCGTAATCTGCCGGTCGTCTACGAATGCCTCGACATCCATCGCCTGCTGCTTGATGAGGGCTGGAAAGGGCGTCTTGTGCGTGCATTCCAGCGCCATTTCGGCCGCCGCGCACAGCTGCTGATCACCAGTTCTCCCGCATTCGTCGAGAATTTCTTCCAGCCGAAATCCGGGCTGTCGCTGCCGGTTCTGCTTCTGGAGAACAAGGTTCTTGCCCTCGATCCGGATAACCTGCCGCTTCAGCCCATACCGCGGGTGCCGAAACCCGGCGAGCCTTGGCGGATCGGCTGGTTCGGGGCAATCCGCTGCGCCAAGTCGCTTGCGATCCTTACCGATTTCGCCCGCCGCATGGATGGCAAGGTGGAGATCGTGCTGCGCGGCCGTCCGGCCTATAGCGAGTTTGCCGATTTCGACCGCCTTGTCGCCGAGGCGCCGCATGTAACATTCCACGGTGCCTACCGGAACCCCGAGGATCTCGCCCGCATCTATGACGAGGTGCAGTTCAACTGGGCGATCGATTTCTTCGAAGAGGGCCTGAATTCCGAGTGGCTGCTGCCGAACCGCCTTTACGAAGGCGGGCTTTATGGTGCGGTGCCGATCGCACTCAAGTCGACCGAGACCGGCCGCTTTCTCGCCCGCCGCGATATCGGCGTGACGATCGATGCGGCGACGCCGGAAGCACTGGAAGCCCTGTTCAAGCAGATGACAGCCGAAATTTATGCCGAGCAGTTTGCCCGGGTTGCCGCTGTCGAGCGCGGCCAATGGATCACCGGCCCGGCCGATTGCCGGGCGCTGGTAACAAAGCTCGCATCGTTAAAACCAGATTTTTGCTCGCCTGCCGAAATGCAGGCCGCGTCAACCGTGCAGTCGTGAGGTGGAATATGGTAATGAGTAGCGTTTCCGGTTCCGACATGTCGAACCAACTTTCTGAAATCACCGCCAATCCGCGTGTTCTGATGGTCATCCCGTGCCTCAACGAGGCAAAGACGATCGAGGCGCTGTTGCGCAAGTTCTCGCTCCAGCGCGGCGAAACCGACATGCTGATCGTCGTTGCCGATGGCGGAAGTCGCGACGGCACGCCGGATATCGTCCGCCGCATGATCGGAGAAATTCCCGACCTCGTGCTTCTCGATAATCCCAAGCGGATCCAGAGCGCGGCGATGAACCTCGCGGTCCAGACCTATGGTGACGGTCGCGACTACCTGATCCGCATCGACGCCCATGGCGATTATCCGGACAATTATTGCCAGGCGCTGATCGAGGAAGCCGTTACGCATCAGGCGGATTCGGTCGTGGTCGGGATGGAAACGGTGGGTTTTGGCGCCTTTCAGCAGGCTGCGGCGATCGCGCAGAATTCCAAGCTCGGCAATGGCGGTTCCAAGCATCGTGCCGGCGGCGGCGGCGAGTGGGTCGATCACGGACATCACGCGCTGATGCGGATCGCGGCCTATCGCCAGGTCGGCGGTTATGACGAGAGTTTCAGCCATAACGAGGATGCCGAGCTGGACTTCCGGCTCAGGAGCGCCGGTTTCCGCATCTGGATGACGGGTGAGACCTTCATGACCTATTACCCCCGTTCCAATGCATCGGCGCTGTTCCGCCAGTATCTCGGTTATGGCCGGGGACGGGCGAAGAACCTCCTGAAACACCGCGCCATTCCAAAGATCCGTCAGGCCATTCCGCTTGCAGTTGCACCGGTCGTTGCCGGTGCCGTGCTTGCCTTGCTCTACTGGTGGGCGGCCGTTCCTGTCGCCGTCTGGATGATCGCCTGCGTCGCCTACGGCGCCTATATGGCGATCGGCCAGCGCAACATGATCGCACTCTTCGCCACCATTCCCGCGATGATCATGCACCTGGCATGGTCGGCAGGGTTCTGGATGGAACTGCTTCGCATTCGACGAAAGAGGGCTGCATGACGGCGGATCTCACATTGATGAAAATCGACATCGGCATCTGCACCTATCGGCGGCCGGCCTTGCGGGACACGCTTGAATCGCTTTTCAAGTTGACCGTTCCGCAAGGTGTTTCGCTGCGCCTGATCGTGGCGGACAATGATGCGATGCCAAGCGCGAGCGACCTGGTCGAGAGCCTTCGGGCGCAGTCCCCGTTCCCGATCCTCTATGTCCATTGCCCGAAATCAAACATCTCGATTGCCCGCAATGCCTGCCTCACCTCCGCCGATGCAGATTTTCTCGCATTCATCGACGATGACGAGACCGCAACGCAGGAATGGCTGGCAGCACTTTATCAGACGGCGCGCCAGACCGGTGCGGAAGCCGTGCTCGGTCCGGTGCGCGCCCTTTATGGCGCCGATAGTGCCGCCTGGATGCGCAATGGCGATTTCCACTCGACCATGCCGGTCTGGGTCGATGGCCGCATCATCACCGGCTATACCTGCAACACGCTGCTCGACATGCGCTCGCCGCTGGTCATCGGGCGCCGGTTCGCGCTGGCTCTCGGCCAGAGCGGTGGCGAGGATACGCATTTCTTCTCGCAGCTGACGGAAAGCGGCGGGCGGATCGAGTTTGCCGAGGATGCGCTGGTGCTGGAGCCGGTGCCTGTAAGCCGTGCGAGCTTCCTGTGGCTTGCCAAGCGGCGGTTCCGCTCGGGCCAGACCCATGGCCGTATCGTTGCGGCGAAGAACGGTGGCGCCAAACCTTTCCCCAAGGCTCTCATCGCTGCCACAAAGGCCGGCTATTGTGGTGCCATCGCCGCAGCCTTCACGCTGATGCCGGTGAAGCGCAATCGTTATGCGCTGCGTGGCGCGCTTCATGTCGGCGCCGTGATGGGCATGCTCGGCGTTCGTGAAATCCGCCAATACGGCGCAGCGGAGGCTGCATGAGTATCGATAGCACGATACCCGATATCAGTTTCATCATCGCCGCCTATAACGCGGAAGAGACGCTCGCGCGCGCGATCGACAGTGCGCTGGTGCAGGTCGGCGTGACCGTGGAAGTCATCGTCGTCGACGACTGTTCGACGGACGGAACCGTGGCGCTTGCCGAAAGCTATAGGGATCCGCGGGTCAAGTTGATCCGCCAGCCGCAGAATGGCGGGCCGGGCCGGGCTCGCAATACCGGTATCGCTGCTGCGACCGGCCGTTTCGTCGCAACGCTCGATGCCGATGATGAGATCTATCCGGAACGTTCGCTCTCCATGCTGCAACGGGCAAAGACGCTCGATGCGCAGATGGTCGTCGACAATGTCGATGTCGTGCCGCTGGAAGGCGGGCCGGCAAAGACCATGTTCGACCGGCGGCATCTGGAAAGCAAGCGGGAGATCACGCTTGCGGAATTCATCGATTCCAACCTGATCTTCAAGACGACCTTCAACTACGGCTACATGAAGCCGGTCTTCGATCGTGCCTTTCTCGTCGAGCACGGTCTCGAGTTCGATGAGGGCTTGCGGATCGGCGAGGACTACATCCTGTTCGCCTCGGTTCTGGCCTCCGGTGGGCGTTGTGCCACCGACCCCAATCCGGGTTATGTCTATCATCTCATGCAGGGATCGATTTCCCGCGTGCTCAAGCACAAACATCTCGACGACATGCTGGAGGGCGATCGCCGGTTCATCGAGCGTTATCCGCTCGGCCCGGCCGAAATGGCGGCGCAGCGCCGCCGTACGCACAGCATCATCGAAGCCCGCTCGTTTCTCACCCTCGTCGACGAGGTCAAGGCCAAGTCGCTCGGTGGGTTCCTCAAAACCGCGATGAAAGCACCCGGAGCGCTCAAGCACTTCCGGATGCCCATCGCCGTTCGCATGCGCCGGCTCGTGAAGGTGCCCGGCGTCAACTGAAATCCGATCAATCGGGCGTGTATGCCCCCTGGAAAGGACTAGGAATGAACTTGAAGAGACCAGTTCGGAAGGCTGTTATCCCAGTTGCCGGCAATGGAACCCGTTTCCTGCCCGCGACAAAGGCCATGCCGAAGGAAATGCTGACGATCGTCGATCGTCCGGTCGTGCAATATGCCGTTGATGAAGCCATGCAGGCAGGCATCGAAAACATCATTTTCGTCACCAGCCGCAACAAGACTGCCATTGAAGACTATTTCGACAGCAATCCCGAACTGATCGCCAGCCTCACCCGCTCGGGCAAGACCGTGCAGGTCGCGCAGCTTGAAAAGATGCTGCCGCTCGCCGGTACCGTCAGCTACACGCGCCAGCAGGTGCCGCTTGGTCTCGGCCATGCGGTCTGGTGCGCCCGTGAACTGGTGGGCGATGAGCCCTTCGCGCTGCTCCTGCCCGACATGGTTTCCTATGGTGCCCGCGGCTGCATGTCCGGCCTGATCGACCTTTACGAGGAAGTCGGCGGTAACGTGTTTGCGGTCGAGCAATGCTCCCCGGAAGAAACCTCCAGCTACGGCGTGGTTGCCATGGGCAACGACGTCAAGCACGGTTTCCAGGTGACCGGCATGGTGGAAAAGCCGAAGCCGGCCGATGCGCCGTCGAACTATTACCTCAATGGCCGCTATATTCTGCAGCCGCAGATTTTCGAGCTTCTTGAAAGCCAGGAACGCGGTGCCGGCAACGAGATCCAGCTGACCGACAGCATGCAGAAACTGCTGAAGGTCCAGCCCTTCCATGCGCAGCCTTACCAGGGACGTACCTTCGACTGCGGATCCAAGCGCGGTTTCATCGAGGCGAACGTCGCCTTCGCGATGATGCGTGCCGACATGAGCGGCGACCTGGCGGTGACGATCCAGGAACTGCTCGACGCGCATGCAACCAAGGTTCGCGCAGCCTAAGCGCATTGAATACAGGAAAGGCGAGACATTCGCCTTTCCTGCACTATTTTCCCCACAGCGGATGACACAATGGACCAGGCAAACTTTCGACCGATGACGATCTTTCCCCCGGAACAGAAAGACCACGACACGTTCATCGACCTCGACAAGCTGTGGTCTGCGGCGATGCGACGGCTTGGGGTGATCGGCGCCTGTGTCGGCGCCATGGTCGTGCTGGCTGGTCTCTATCTGGTCTTCGCCCAGCCGATGTACACGTCCATGACGAACATTCTCATGGACGACAATCTCTCCCGTTATGCGGAAGAGAATGCATCGGACGTCCAGTCCTCGCAGATGCTCGACAACCGCATGTCGAGTGCGGTCGAAATTCTGAAGTCCAAGGAACTGGCGCTCAGCG
The DNA here is from genome assembly GCA_002500765.1 of Neorhizobium sp. UBA7851. GTDB lineage: Bacteria > Pseudomonadota > Alphaproteobacteria > Rhizobiales > Rhizobiaceae > Neorhizobium. The sequence continues at coordinate 1,259 of DLSX01000084.1, read as the reverse complement.
TCGTCGACAAGGCAAAGCTCGACGAAAACGATTTGATCGTCGATCCTCCGAAGTCGCCGGTCGATCTCGTCAAGGGCATGATCCGTGGTGTCACGTCGATCTTTGCGGCAGGCACGCCGCCACTGACCGAAGCGCAGATCGCCGCAGGACGCCGCGAGAAGGCCGCTGCGATCATTCAGCAATGGCTGACCGTGGAGCGCGTCGGGCGCAGCTCGGTCGTCTCCGTCTCGGTCCGTTCGCCGGACAAGCTGTTGTCGGCACAGATCACCAAGACTTATGCGCAGTCCTATCTGACCGAGCAGCTCAACGCCAATTTCGACGCCACCGAACGGGCCAGCATCTGGCTGCAGGAACGGTTGAACGACCTTAACACCCGCGCGCAGCAGGCCTCGCTGGCCGTCGAACAGTTCAAGCGCGAGAAGGGCCTGATTTCTCCGCGCGGCGAGCTTCTTTCGGCACAGCAGCTGTCGGACCTCAACAGCCAGTTGATCGTGGCGCAGGCCGACGCGGCAACCGCTGCCGCCCGTTACAACCAGTACAAGGCGATCATCGACAAGGGGCCGGAAGCGGCCGTGCATAATGCCGTCGTCTCCAACCGCGACACCGACAACACGGTGATGCAGGATCTGCGCAAGCGCTATATCAGCATCAATGACCGCGAGCAGGGCATCATCCAGCAGTTCGGCGCCGATCATCCGCAGGCGATTGCCATGCAGGCCGAAAAGCAGGACGTCACCAATCAGATGTTCCGCGAATTGCAGCAGCTGACCGGCAGCTTCAAGAACGAACTCGATGTTTCCCAGTCGCGTGTCGAATCCATGCGGGAAAACATCCAGCGTGTTGCCGGCAACAATGCCGATGCGAATGTGAACATGGTGCAGTTGCAGGAACTGGAGCAGCGTGCTTCGGCGCTGAGGACACTCTACGAATCCTACCTGCAGCGTTTCGAACAGGCCTCGCAGCAGCAATCGCTGCCGATCGCCAAGGCGCGCGTGATTTCCGAGGCCGGTGTGCCGACGGCTCCGTCGAGCCCGCGCAAGACGTTGACCATGGCGCTCTCTGTCATTCTTGGCCTGCTGCTCGGCTGTGCTGCCGCTGCGGTTCTGGAATTGCGTGAACGCTTCTTCCGCACGGGCGAAGACGTGCAGCAGAAGCTCGGCATGCGTTTCCTCGGCTACCTGCCGCGGATTGCAGGGGCTGCCCGGGAAGATGCGCCGAAGCCGAATGCCGTGCCGGAGGCCGCGGAAGCTGCCAACCAG